>JAIRXC010000208.1 GCA_031268515.1 Propionibacteriaceae bacterium | reverse complement strand
AGAGGCGGAAATCGCGGCGCAAGGAAGAGCCGACGAGATGGCTGAGGCTGCGCTCTGTCTCCCCCGGGTCGGGCCAACTCGACTGAGCTGGGTCGCCGACGATGGTCCAGCTCGCCTGCGGGCCGCGGCGGCGCAGCATCCGCCATTGCATCGGGGTGACGTCTTGAGCCTCATCCACGAGGACGTGGGCGTAGGTCGAATGGACGGCGTCCTCCTCGGCCTTGTCCGAACGGCCGGACAGCCGCTCCGAGACGGTGACGACCTCGTCCAAACCGGCGAAACCGTCTAGGAAAAGATCGGGTTCTTGGCGGCGCGGCGCCGGCCCCAGCAAAGCTGCCAACTCGTCCAGAAGGGCGATGTCCGCGACGGAGAAGTCAGGCGGGGCATACGAGGCCACGAGCGCGGCGACCGCCTCGGCGGCCAAGTCGCCGGCCGCGACGGTCCGGGCCACGGCCGGGTCGGCCAGACGGCGTAGGACGTCAGTGGCTTCAAGGGGCGGCCACCAGGCGTCGAAAAAGGCCGTGAAGGCAGCTGACTCCGTCACCAGATCGGAGAAATGCCCCTCCCCCTCGGCCACCGACTCAGCCCCCGGTTTGCGCCACAGTTCGGCCACGACGGCGCGCTCGGCCCCGACCCGAGCGCCGTGGTAGGGCTTGTTGTCCAGGGCCTGGCGGCGTATGGCGGCCAGCCGGTCGAGGCCAAGGCCGAAGACCTCGCCCTTGACAGTGACGCGCAACCCACCCTCAGGCAATTCCACGACGGGCAAGGCGACGAGCCGAGAGAGGACCGGCAACATGCGTAGAGAACCCTTGACGACGGCGGCGGCAGACCGGTCGAGGCGGGCGGAAGCCAAGCCGAGGACATCGTCGGCCAATTGCCCAAGAGAGCGCAAAGTCACCGAATCCTCGCCCAGCGAGGGAAGGACCCGGCCGATGTAATCCATGAAAACCGGCGACGGGCCGACCACCAAGACGCCGCCATTTTCGAACCGGCGACGGTTGGAGTAGAGGAGGTAAGCCGCCCGGTGGAGGCCGACGACCGTCTTGCCGGTGCCAGGCCCCCCGGCGATGATCGTGACGCCTTGCCAGGGGGCGCGGATGGCTTCGTCCTGTTCGGCTTGGATGGTCGCGACGATGTCGCGCATGCGGTGGCCGCGGGCGCGGCTGAGAGCCGCCATCAGCGCCCCCTCCCCCAAGATGACGAGTCCGGGCCAGGCCCGCTCGGCGTCGATGAGGTCGTCTTCGAGCCCGACGACGATGTCGTCGCGGCAGCGCAAAACGCGGCGACGGACAACACCCATCGGGTCGGTGGCGGTGGCGCGGTAAAAAGGCTCGGCGGCGCGTGCCCGCCAGTCAATGACGAGAGGTTCGTAATCCGCTGTCCGCACGCCGATGCGGCCGACGTAACGGGTCTCCCGGTCGGCGAAGTCGAGGCGGCCGAAAACCAAGCCCTCATGTTCGGCGTCGAGGCTGGCGAGACGACGGGCGGCCTGAAAGGCGAAAGCGTCGCGCTCAAACAAGGCGGTGCCGTCCTCCTCGCGGACGTAGGACTCGCGGTCAGAGGTGTAGCGGGCGGCCGACTCGGCTTGGATCTGGCGGGCGGCCTGGGCGGCCTGCTTGAGTTCTTCGTAGACAGCGTCGACGTGCGCCTGCTCTAAGGCGCGCTCGTTCTCAAGGACAGACCCGGGGTCGGGACTGGTGTTCGACAATGGCAATCCTGCTCGTTGGGGCGCGGCGGTAGGCGGCGTCCAAGGCTGAAGACTGAAAGAGCGATTCTACCCCTCGGGCAAGCAGCGAGGGAGGCCGGACGGCCGACACGGCCACACGGCCGGGCCAGCGCTCCTGTTTCACCTTGCCCTAGCTGCCGCCGTTGACGCGCAGTCAGGCCGGCCGCCGCGCCCCGGCCCCCTCATCGTCGGGTTTGGAGGCCGGCCCAGATAGCGCGGGTCGCGACCGAGCGGTTCTGGGTGAAGAAATGAATGCCGGGGGCGCCCCCGTCGAGGAGGCTTTGGGCAAGATCGGCGGCTATCTGGGTTCCGACCTCGCGGACGGCGGCAGGGTCGTCGGCCACCCGTTCCAACTGGGCCAGCACAGCGGCCGGGATGGGAGCGCCGGAGAGGGCGGCAAAACGGGTGGTTTGGCTGATCTGCGTGATCGGCATCAGACCGGGGATGATCGGCAAGTCGCAGCCGAGTGATCGGACCCGGTCGGCCAAGGCGAAATAGCTGTCCGCCCGGAAGAACAACTGGGTGATGGCGAAGCTGGCGCCGGCTTCAGCTTTCTCAACCAGCAGACGGGCGTCAAGGCCGGGGTCGGAACGCTCCGGGTGAGGATCGCAGAAGGCAGCCACGCCGACACAGAAATCACCTTGCCGCCGGATCAGGCGGACCAAGGCGGTGGCGTTGGGCAGGCCGTCGGGGTGAGGGGTCCAAGGCGCCGTCGGACCGCCAGGCATGTCGCCCCGGACGGCCAGGATGTGGCGGATGCCGGCGGCGGCGTAGCGGCCGACCATGGCGGCGACCTCGGCGGCCGGTTGACTGGCGCAAGTCAGGTGGCCCATCGTCCGCAGGTTTGTCTCACTGGCCAGGCGGGCCGTGACGTCGAGGGTGCGCTGACGAGTCGAGCCGTTGGCGCCGTAAGTGACAGAAACGAAGTCGGGAGCCAGAGGCTGTAAGAGGCGCAGGGCGCGCCAGAGCTGGTCGGAGCCGGCGTCGTCCTTGGGCGGGAAAAACTCGAAGCTGAAGAGAGGCCGTTCAGCGGCGGCGAGCAGGTCCGCGATGGTGGGCTGGCTCGCCGCTCCCGCCGCAGAAGGCGCCGTCACGGCCATCTCAGGCCTCCCGGCAGACGGCGGCCGCAGCCAAAGCCGCCAAAGCGGTCCGCCCGGGTGCGGTCAGGTCAAGGCCGTCCAAGGTTTCCAAAGCGGCCGCGGCGGCAGCCTGGGCAGTTTGCCGAACGGCCGCGGCGGCCCCCGAATCAACCAAGACAGATTTTGCGTCGTCGATTTCGGCCGCCGTCAAACTGGGCCGGCCCAGCAAGCTGGCCAAGCGGCTGGCGGCAGCCGGGGCGGCCCGCTCCAGAGCCGTCGCGACAAGGACAGTCCGCTTGCCTTCCCGCAGGTCGTCTCCGGCCGGCTTGCCCGTCACGGCCGGATCTCCGAAGACCCCCAAGAGGTCGTCCACCAATTGGAAAGCCTGGCCCAGTTGGGAGCCGAAGCGGCCCAGCCCCGCCAATACGCCAGGGCTGGCTCCGCCGATGGCGGCACCGGTTTGGACGGGCCGGGAAACGGTGTAGCGGGCAGTCTTCAATTCCGTCACGAGTTCGGCCTCGGCCCGGCCGGACCCGGCGCCTTGGGCCTGGGCCGCCAGGTCGAGGTACTGGCCGGCCATGACCTCGGCCCGGGCAGCGTCCAGGTACGGCCGAGCCTGGCCCAGACGGACCGCGGGGACGCCGGAGCGTTCGGCCAGCCCGGCCGCCACGGCCAGAAGAAGGTCGCCGAAGACGATGGCGGCGTCGTGTCCGAAACGGTCGGAGTCGCCCGCCCAGCCCTGCCGCCGGTGAAAAGCGGCAAACCGGCGGTGGGCGGCCGGTTCACCGCGGCGGGTGTCCGAACGGTCGATGATGTCGTCGTGGACGAGAGCCCCAGCGTGGAGGAGGTCGAAACTGGCCGCCACAGCCAGAAGAGGGCCGGGATCAGCGGGTTGGCCGGCGGTGGCGACACAACCCCAATAGCAGAAAGCGGGCCGCAGCCGCTTCCCTTTCGCGACAAGCCGGCGAGCCTCGTCCCAAAGGAGGCCAAGACGGCCGGCGGCCTCAGCCAGCAGCGCGGCCTGGTCGTCCAAGCCGTCCGCCAGGGCAGCTGCGACAGCGCCCTGGAAGGCGGCGCCGAGCGGATCAGCCGGGTTGAAGCTCACGTGGCCGCCCCGTCGGCGGCGCGGACGGCACGGGCGTAGGCCGTCAAGCTGGGATCGCCCAGCCAAGCCTGGCGGAGGCGGTCGGCCAAGCGGCGAGCCTCGGCCAGCGGATCGGCAGCCTCGGCGATGGCCCGATGGACGATGAGACGGCGGGCCCCAGCTTCTAAAACGGCGTCGAGATTGGCCGCCAGGACGCCGCCTGTGGCGAACCAGGGCGGCCGGTCCAAATCAGCAACCGGCGCCAAGCGGGCCGCCGCCCGGACCAAAGCCAAACCGCGGGCCGGCGACGTTTCCTCCTCGGCTTGGACAGGGCCGACGGTGAAGAAAGCGGCCGCCGGGTCGGTCGCCTGCTCGGCTGCCTCCGTGAGGGTTTCGGCCGGTCGGCCGGTCAAGGGGAAACGATCAGGCGGCGGCGCGAGGCGGTCCCGGGTGGCTAGATAAAGCAGATCGACGGCGAAGTCTGGCGGCTTGGGCGCGCTAAGGCCGACCAGCCGGCCTCGGCCCTGAGCCGCCCGTTGGGCGGCCGCTGTCGCAGCAGCCAGGTCGGACGCCCGATCAGAACGGCGCTGCCGGATCAAGATGATGTCGACGCCGGCGCCGTAAAGGCCTCGGCAAAGCTGCTCCCAGTCCGAAAGGCTGTCCTGCGGCGCCGTGACATAGCCGAGCCGGGCCAGGCGAAGCCGGGTCGGCAGCGCTTGCAGCACAGTCACCGGGCCAGCCTAGAGCACTTTGTCCGCTGGGCGGCGTGGCATCAGCCGGCTTCCCACCGGCGTTTGCGGGCCCTAAGCGCCATTCACGTCTTAGACCCCGGCCTGTCGGCGCCCTAAAGCAGCCGCCTCGCGGTTAAGCCGTCGTATCGACGACAGGCTGGGAAGTCGGAACAGGAGACGCCAAGGCGATGACAGTTTTAACGGTTTGAGAGAGCCGTGCCATTTTCGGCCTTGTCAACTGACGTAGAGGACGATCGTGGAGCCTTCGGCCGCCAGCTTGCCGCCTTCCGGGTCCGTTGCGACAGCCCTGTTGTTACGGTAGCCAAGCGAGCTGATCGGTTGGACGTCGACGTTGAAACCGGCCGTGCGGAGCTTTTCGACCGCCGCGTCCTTCTTGAGGTCAGTGACATCGGGGACGGCGATCATGACGGGGCCGAGAGAGACGGTCAAAGCGATGGTGTCGCCGTGCTTGCCAGTGCCGCCGGCGACGGGATTCTGGCTGATGACACGGCCCGCCGCCACCTCACGCGAGTTCTCTTCCGACTCTGTGACGATGAATTGGAGGTCCTCGAGGACAGCCCTGGCCTTGGCTGACTCCTGGCCGCTGACATCGGGGATGGGGATGGGCTCGGGTCCCTTGGAGACGGTCAAGTCGATGGCGGCGCCCGGTTTGAGACTGGTTTGAGCCTCTTCGGAGGCGGCTAAAACGGAGCCGGCCGGCGCGCCGTCGTCCCAGACCGGGGTGACGACGCCGACGGACAAGTGGCCGCCCGTGATGGCGGCCTCCGCGTCAGATTGGCTGAGTCCGACGACAGGCGGCATGGGATAGCGCTCGGGGCCGAGCGAAACCCACAGTTCGACCGTCCCCTTTTTCAAAATGGGCTCGGCTCCGCCCGGCTGGCTGCTGATGACGAAGCCCGCCGGAACGTCTTCGGAGTATTCGTCGTGCGAATCGAACTGCAAGCCCGCTACAGCCAACGTGTCCATGACCTGCTCTAAAGGTTGCCCCGCCACGGGCGGGACCTCGGTCCAGCGGCCGATCTTGACCCACCACCAAGCCGCAGTCCCACCGACCAGGCCGAGGAAGATGAGGATGACGAGGGCGACCAAACCACGGCGGCGGGCCCGCCTAGGCGGGGCGGCGGCCGGCCGGAGAGGCTGGACGCTCCGGCCGCCGTCCGGAAAAGCCGAGGTCATCTCCTGAGTGCGCGGCCCCCGCCCGGTCCCCTCTTCTTCCCAGCCGCCGGACGCAATGACTGGGAGGGGGCCCGTGGCAGCCGAATCGGCTGAGAGGGGGCCGCTGGCCGTGCGGTCAGACGACGCCGAGCCGGCCGGCAGCGGAGCCGTGACGACGGCCGTGGCGTCGAAAGAGCCATCCCAGCCGTCGGGGTCCGGGACTATGGCGGTCGTCTCAGCCCCGCCCGACCGGCCGCGCGAACGCAGCGCCGCGGCGAAAGCCGGATCCGAGCGGATGCCGCGTTCCAGGCGCTGGCGGACCTGGGCGACGTCTTCTTCGAGAGCTCCGCCCTGGGGCGGACGCAGGGCCGGGTTACGCGAGGTGCAGGCGACGACCAGAGCGTCTAAGTAATCGGGGATGCGAGCTTGCTCCGACCCAGCCAGGGCCTCGCTCGGCGGCGGCACGTCGACGTTGACATGTTTGTAAAGGACGTTGGCGGGTTCGGCGCTGGTGTGGGGCTTTTGCCCGGTCAGCATCTCGTAGAGGACGATCCCAGCCGAGTAGATGTCGGAGGCGGCCGTCGCGACGCCGGCCGTCATGAGCTCGGGGGCGATGTAAGACAAGGTGCCCATGAGGATGGACTGGCTGGCTGAATTTTGGCCGCTGGACGCCTTGGCCAAACCGAAGTCCGTCACCTTGATGTCCCCCGAGGCGGCGATGAGGACGTTCTCGGGTTTGATGTCTCGATGGACGAAGCCAGCCCGGTGGGCGGCGGCGAGAGCATGGGCGATGGCGTCGAAATAACGCAGGGCCACGAGCGGCGGCAAGGGGCTATGGCGGGAGATGACCGAACGGATGGATTCGCCGCCGATGTACTCCATGACGATATAGGCGCGATCGTCGTCGTAACCCTGGTCGTAGATCGCCACGACATTGGGGTGGGACAGTTGGGCGATGGACTTGGCTTCGCGGTCGAAACGTTTCGTGTTGTCAGAGTCGACGGCCATGTCTTCGCGGATGATCTTGACTGCCACATCGCGGCCGAGCCGCAAATCTTGGGCGCGGTAGACGACGGCCGTGCCGCCACGGCCGACTCGTGCGGTGACTTTGTAGCGGTCACCGAGCACCCGTCCCACCATCCGGTCAGGCGCTGTCGTCGTCGTCATCTGAACGCAATCACTCCACTCAAGCCACAGATGAGGTTGAGTGTAGGTGACGGTCTGCCCGTTGGCCCGCATGGCGCACCGGAGTCCGGCAGTCCGCTGGCGCCTGGCCGCTGCCTTTGCCCAAAACCCAGCCTGGGCCGGCGCCTTGGCGCTTAAACGCTGAGAGGTCCGCTGCGGCGTCCCTCGTCTGCGCCTGTTCCGAGCCGCCGGCTGAAGGCCGTCAGGCGACGGTCCAGGGCTCCCCCGCCCGGAGGTCTCGTAAAACCGTAGACGACAACTCGCCCAAACGGTTGTGGGAAAGGGCCCAGCCGCGCTCGTTGAGCAGGCCGTCGTGGATGAGGAAACCGTGGGGCGCGGCCAAGAGGCGGGTGAAGTCGATGATCTCGGCCATGGCGCACCAGGGGCCA
>JAIRXC010000201.1 GCA_031268515.1 Propionibacteriaceae bacterium | reverse complement strand
CACGTGTTACTCACCCGTTCGCCACTCGTGTACTCCGAAGAGCCTTACCGTTCGACTTGCATGTGTTAAGCACGCCGCCAGCGTTCGTCCTGAGCCAGGATCAAACTCTCCGTTGAAATTTATCGGTCTCGGGCGAACCCGTTTCCGTTCAACATTGAGTGATTGCCTGACAGGATTCATTGCTGAATCTATCAATGTAATCAAAGGAACCGCGCGAATGATTTCTCACCCGCACGGGGCGCACAATATTAGAAATATAGTGCTTTTTGGCATTGACTTTAAGCACGCTGTTGAGTTCTCAAGGTTCGGGTGCGTCCCGCGCTTTGGCCTTACTCGGCCGCCGCTTGGGGCAACTCGCTTAACATTACCTGGCCGATTCCATCCCGTCAAATCGAGCGGCTTGGCCAGATTTCTGCTGGATTTATCGGCTTGCGACATTGCCTTTAGAGCCATGCCGCCTTGTCCGAAAATTCCTTCGGAGAGCCTCGGCTGAGGCTCTGGAACTGTGTTGCCGGACCATCGGCTCGGCTTGGGCTCCGTGCCCTCCCGTGGGAAGGCTTGGAAGACTATACAGGGTCAAGATGCGGTCGTCAAGGACCCCTCTTCAGCGACGGCGGCCAGCCGCACGAGGCCGACCGTCTTCTTGCCTCGGCGCAGCACCAGGTATCCCCCCGACAGGGCGTCCTGGCTAGTCAGGACCTGATTATCGGACACCACTCGGACGTTGTTGACGTAGGCTCCGCCCTCCGCGACGGCCCGGCGGGCGGCCGCTTTGCTCGGCACGACCCCAGCCGCCGCCAACGCTTCCACGACTCCAACGCCGTCCAGCGACGGCAGGTCGACCACCCCCAGCTCCGCCGCCATGTCCTGGAGGACCGCCGCCGGCAGCGCGCGCAAATCGCCGCCGCCGAACAGAGCCGCCGCCGCCCGCGTCGCCGCCAACCGCTCGTCGGGCGAGTGGACGAGGTCGGTCAAATCGTCGGCCAAGGCCCGCTGGGCCGCCCGCCGGTGAGGTTCCTCCCGCGTCAGACGCTCCAACTCAGCCACCTCCTCGGGCGGCCGCTCTGTGAAGAGTTTGACGTAGCCGATGACCATGTCGTCCTCAGCGTTCAAGAAAAACTGGTGGAAGGCGTAGGGAGAGGTCATTGCCGGGTCTAACCAGATCGCGCCGCCGGCCGTTTTGCCGTATTTCGTGCCGTCAGCCTTTGTGACGAGCGGCGTGGCCAACGCGTGGACGCGGTCGCCGGTCATTTTGCGTATTAGCTCGGCCCCCGCCGTGATATTGCCCCATTGGTCTGAACCGCCGGTTTGGAGGGTGACGCCGTGGCGGCGGTGCAACTCGGCGTAATCAAAGCTTTGGAGGAGGACGTAGGAGAATTCTGTGTAGGAGATTCCGCTTTCGAGCCGGTTTTTGACCACGTCACGGGCCAGCATGCGGGAAACCGAAAAATGCTTGCCGACGTCCCGTAGGAAATCTAGGACAGTGACGTCTTTCGTCCAGTCGTAGTTGTTGACGACCCGCCCGCCGTTAGGGCCGTCGAAATCAACAAAGCGCTCCACCTGGCTGCGAATGCGTTCGACCCAGGCGTCCACGACGGCTTTGGGGTTGAGATTGCGCTCCGAGGTCTGGCGGGGATCGCCGATGAGGCCGGTCGAACCGCCGACGAGGAGATAGGGCGTGTGGCCAGCCGTTTGAAGGCGGCGCGCCACTATGAGTTGGAGGAGGTTGCCCATGTGAAGGCTCGGGGCGCTCGGGTCGAAGCCGACGTAGAAGCGGATCTGACCGCCGTCAAGGTCCCCCTTGAGGGCAGCCGGGTCGGTGGAGTGTGCGATGCGGCCACGCCAGCGCAAGTCGTCAAACAATCCAGTCACGGGAGCCAGCCTAGAGCACCTTGGCGGTCAGACCGGCTGCCGCTGAACCCAAGCTTCCTTGGAGCAGGGCCGCCAAAGCGCCGCGACGCGGCACGGAAGCCGCCTAACGCCTAGACCGCCGCGGACGTCAAAGCCATGGCACTTGGACTGGAAACGCTCCCCTGTGGCAAAGGCCGTCCCAGCCGAAACGGGTCATTTTCAAATAAACACCGGGGCACTGCGCTGCCCCGTCGGCGGGCGGAAGAGCGGCGGCTGGCGCTTAGCCCGAACCGGCTTGGACACGCTTGAGAAGGTCGCAGCGGCCGTCGAGCGCCTTGTCCAACCCGAACTGACGGGCCAACATCCCCACGTCCCCAAACCGTGCCAGCCGCTTTACGGGCGGGTCTGGCCAGAGCCGATGACGATCCACTTCGTCGTCGTCAACTCCGCCAAACCCATAGGACCGCGGGCGTGGAGCTTTTGGGTTGAAATGCCGATCTCAGCCCCCAGGCCGAGTTCGCCGCCATCAGTGAAACGGGTCGAGGCGTTGACCATGACGGTGGCCGAATCGACCTCGGCTGTGAAACGGTCGGCGGCGGCCAGATCGCCGGTCACGATGGCCTCCGTGTGGCCGGAAGACCAGGCGCGGATGTGGGCGAGGGCCGCGTCCAAATCGTCTACGACACGGACGGCGATCTCAAGGGCGAGGTATTCGGTTGCCCAGTCCCGGTCAGCGGCCGGGAGGACGACGACGCCCGCGGGAGCGAGAGCGGCCGTCCTTTCGTCGCCGTGGATGACGACGTCCGCCTGCGCGAGGGCGGCCAAGGCCGCCGGCAGGAAGCGGTCGGCTATCGACCGGTGGACCAGGAGGGTCTCGGCGGCGTTGCAGACGCCGACCCGCTGGGTTTTGGCGTTGAGGAGGATAGGCAGAGCCATGGCGGGGTCGGCGGCCGCGTCCACATAGATGTGGACGTTGCCGACACCCGTTTCGATGACAGGCACGCGGGCTTCCTCGACCACCGTCTGGATGAGGTTGGCGCCACCGCGTGGGATCAGCAGGTCGACGTCGCCGCGGGCGCGCATGAGGGCGACGCCGCCGGCGCGGCCGTAGGCGTCGACCGATTGGATGAGGTCGGCTGGCAAGCCTGCCGTTTCGAGGCCGGAGCGGAGCGTGGCGACGATGGCGGCGTTCGTGGCCGCGGCGGCGGTGCCACCGCGTAGGAGACAGGCGTTGCCGCTCTTCAAAGCCAAGCCGGCGGCGTCCACGGTGACGTTGGGCCGAGCCTCATAGATCATGGCGACAACACCCAAAGGGACCCGGACCTGGCGCAGGCGCAAGCCGTTCGGGAGGGTTGAACCACGCACAACCTCGCCTACGGGATCAGGCAGACCGGCGAGGGAACGGAGAGCGCCGGCGGCCGCCTCCAAGCGAGGCGGCGAAAACGCACTACGGGCGAGCAGGCCCGGCGCCAGGCCGGCGGCGTGGCCGCGGCGGCGGTGCCACCGCGTAGGAGACAGGCGTTGCCGCTCTTCAAAGCCAAG
>JAIRXC010000107.1 GCA_031268515.1 Propionibacteriaceae bacterium | reverse complement strand
CCGTTCCTTCGGTTTCACGGTGGCCGGCCAACCGGTCTTCGCCAAGGGTTTCAACTGGATCCCGGATGACCTGCTGGTGACCCGGGTGACGGCCCAGGACTACCGCGCCCGCTTGGCGGCGGCCAAAGCGGCCGGGGCCAACCTGATCCGGGTCTGGGGCGGCGGGCTGTACGAGTCCGACGCCTTTTACGAGGCCTGCGACGAGTTGGGTCTGATGGTCTGGCAGGACTGCCTCTTCTCTTGCGCCGCCTACCCGGAGTCGGACGATTTCGCGGCCCAGGTCGTAGCCGAGACCCGTGACAACGTGGCCCGGTTGATGCCGCACCCCTCGCTGGTGCTGTGGAACGGCTGCAACGAGAACTTGTGGGGTCACCAAGATTGGGGTTGGCAGCCCATCTTGGCGGGCCGGGGCTGGGGCGAGCGCTATTACTTCGACCTTTTGCCCCGCGTCATCGCCGAGTTGGACCCGGACCGGCCCTACTGGCCGGGCAGCCCTTACTCCGGCGACGCCGAACACCACCCCAACCACCCCGATTTCGGCTGCTGCCACTCTTGGGCGCCTTGGAACGAGACCTCTCAGATTGATTACGCCGCCTCTGAGCCGCGTTTCGTGTCCGAGTTCGGTTGGTGCGGGCCAGCCGCCTGGGCCACCCTGGGCCAGGCGGTCGGCCCGGAGCACCTGGACCCGGACGACCCGGTCCTGCTCTGGCACTACAAGGCCGAAGACGGTCCGGCCAAGCTGCGCCGGGGGTTGACAAGCGATTTCCATGAGCCGGCCGATTTCGACACCTGGCATTATCTGACCCAGCTGCGGCAGGCCCGGGCCACCCAGTTCGGCCTCGACCACTGGCGCTCGCTGTGGCCGCGTTGCCAGGGCGCGGTGGTCTGGCAGTTGAACGACTGCTGGCCGGTCATCAGCTGGGCGGCGGTCGACAGCGCCGGCCGCCGTAAACCGGTTTGGCACGCCATCCGGCAGTCCTTCGCGGACCGCTTGGCCGTCCTGGGATCGACCGAACAGGCTTGCCAGCTCAGATTGGCCAACAACTCCGATCAACCCTGGCCGGCTCGCCCGCTGGTGCGCCGAGTCGGTCTGGACGGCGTCGAGCGGGCTCGTTGGTCCGAGCCGGTCGAGGTCCCGCCCGGCCAGGTCCAGGTCGTCGACCTGCCGGTCGGTCTGGCCCCCGTCCCCGGCCCCGGTCTGGAGCCCGGCCGCGGTCTGGCCGACGACGAACTGTTGCTGGCCGACGCCGACGCCGACCGGATCGACCCGGCCAGCCGCCGGGTCTGGGCCCGTCCGGACCGTCAACTCCAGTTGGCCGCCCCTGCCTACCGAGTCGAGACCGGGCCGCAGGCGGACCCGGCCGGTCCGGCGGCCCAGGCCGCCTGGGTCAAGGTGACGGCCGTCTCGCTGGTGCGCGACTTGATCCTGCAAGCCGACCGCCTAGGCGGGGTGGGCGAGGCCGCCCCGGTCACTTTGCTGCCCGGCGAGTCACACCAGTGGTTGGTGACCGGTCTGGACCATCCTCTGACCGTCGACGACTTGGCCGCCCCCGTCCTGCTGGACGCCGCCACGGCCGAGTTGGCGGCCCGCCAGAGATAGGGGACCGCGTCGTCAGAGCCGTCAGCGGCCGCTCGGCCAGCGGCTGAAGCCGGCTCGGCCAGGTCGGCGGGTGGCTCGGGTCAGCCGTCGCCGGCGGCTGTCAGCGCTCGACGATAACCTGGGCTCAGGTTCGAAGAGGGGAGTCGTGATGCAGCTGGAGTTGTTCGAGCGTTTCGCAGATCCCACGAGGCGGCAGCTCGTAGACTCGGCGATGGCCGATTCGGACCAGCAGGCGGTGGATAGGAGCGCGCAACGATGAGACTCTCGGAGCCGGCGCCATCCGCCGCTGGCCAGACTGAGCTGCTTTTGCTTGTCTCGTCGCACGCTGCGCGGCCGGTCCGGCTGTGGCGCAGGTGGTCGTGATGCCGCGGTTCGACGCCGCTGTGAGGAGCTGGTACCGCGCGATGCACGACCAGCGTTGTCTGGCTGTGGGGACGGCCTTCGAAGCCTACTCGACGGCTTTGCTGAAACGATTGCACCCAGACTTCACTGACCCTGACTCGATGGGGCGTCAAGGCGATGGCGGATGCGACGGTCTGGCTGACCAGGGTCGTGTCCTGTACGCCTTACGAGGCCCTCGGTGGTGGTAGTTTCCGCCGTCTGACCAGTCGAGCCAACGCCGTCTATGCGATCACCGTGTTTTTTTTCGACTCATGTGACATCTTTGAAGCTCCGCCCATCGAACAGGTTCGAGGAGGTGAGTTGGATGCTGTTGCCGACCAAGGGCATCAATTGTGACCGCGCTCTTCTCACTGTCGGTGGCACGATAATTTCGTTGTTAAGTTCTCCTGCCACCGTATCCGCTCTGTGGGAGAGGTTGCGGCGGCGGACTCAAACTGCCGATGGCCAGGCGAAGATCACGTTCGATTGGTTCGCCCTGGCACTGACCATGCTGTTCGCAGTTCAAGCCGTGCGTTGGAACTCGAACGGCCAGTTGGAGCGGTGCCATGTTCCTGCGTGAGATCGGCGCCTCTGACGCCCGCTTCAAGAAACTAGTTTTTCATGACGGCATGAACTTGCTGTTGGCGGATAAGACGGCTGGCTCCACCACGGGCGACAGTCGTAACGGAGTCGGAAAAACTAGTTTTGTCAGGATTCTTCGTTACTTACTCGGAGGCAGCCTCGACAGAAGTCTGAAACCGGCGGAACTCGCAGATCATGTCTTCTATGCCGACCTTGCTCTTGGAGCCGGCTCTTTCGTTCGCGTGGAACGCCAGATGTCACCCACGGCGAAACTGGCTGTTGACGGGAAGCCGGTATCTCCCGCCGAATGGAAAACTGAGCTCGAATCTCTATTCGGCCTGTCAGAGGCGGCGCGGCGGCCGACGCTGGGAGAATTGATCGGCCAGGTCGTTCGATATTACTTCGACGACGCGATGCGCACACACGCGAACGAATCGAACTTGGACTGTGGGATTCGGGTCGGTTATCTCCTTGGGTTGTCGCCTGAGATTCTGGGTCAAGCGGTCGAAGTAGACGCCTTGGAGAAGCACCGAACGGCCTTGAACAAGGCCATCAAGGCAGGCGCTTTGCCGACGTTGAGTTCGTCGGAGGCCGAGTTGCGCGCTCATCTGGCTTCAGTCAGAGACCGACGCAGTCGATTGGAGCTGCACTTGAAAGGCTTCCGAGTCGACGGCCAATACGCCGAACACCAAAGCGAGGCTGACCGCCTATCAGCCCGGCTGCGCGACCTGAACGACCAGGGTCTCGTTTTGCGCCAGCGTAAGCGAGAGTTGGAAGAGGCCACTGAAGAAGAACAACTGCCGACTTTGCCGGTGGCTGATCTGAACCGGCAGCTGCGGGCAATGTACGAAGAAGTCGGTTTGGTACTGCCCGACGTTGTCGCGCGTCGATTCGACGAAGTCTTTGACTTCCACGCTTCTGTAGTTCGTAATCGCAAGCTATTCCTCCGCTCAGAGCTACAGGCTGTGAACGAACAGTTGCGAGTGATTGCGGCCGAGACCACGACCGCCAGCGCCAACCGCGCCGTGGTCATGGATCTCCTTCAGCAGTCGATGGCGTTGGAGACTTTTCGCAGCGCTGAGCGTGACTTGACAGAGTTGGATGCGACAGTCACCGACTTGGAGCGACGGTTGGAACAGGTTCAGGCGTTGGCGCAGGATGGTCTTCATCTGCAGGCGATGGCGATTCAGGCGGAGACCGGCCTGCGCGCTGAGTACGCTGAGCGGGCGGCGACGCTTGATGAAGCCATGGCGATGTTCACTCGACTGGGCCAGGAGATCTATAGCGACCGCTCGGTGTCGTTCCTAATCGAGGCGACCAAGAAAGGTGTGCTCAAGGTCGAGCCGAAGATCGACGGCGACGCCTCCAGCGGGATCTCGGAGGTCAAGACGTTCCTGCTCGACGTCGTCTGTCTCATCACGGCGATCAAGGCTGATCGTGCCCCGCGCCTACTCGTCCACGACAGTTTGTTGTTCGACTCGATGGATGATCGTCAGATGGCGTCATGTTTGAACATCGGGGCACGCCTGGCCGAGGAGCATGGCTTCCAGTACATCGTCACCACGAACTCCGACCGGCTCGAAGCCGCCGAACGCGAAGGTTTTGAGCGTCGTGACCGCGTTATCGATCCGGTGCTGACGGATAAGGGCGAGACCGGGGGTCTGTTCGGGTTCCGCTTCGTCTGACCCGAGTCGAAGGCGCTCAGCCAAAGGCAGGCTTCGAGCGGTCCGAGGCCGCCGGACCGCGGCGGCCTCGGAGCCGGAGCGCCCGGCCTCCCGTCGTCCGGGCCCGCAGGCCCTCTCGTAGCGGCAAGCGGGGCCGTTGGACAACACGGCTGGCCAAAGCCGGCGCATCTCCTTTGGTTGGACTGGTTTATTTGTTTACTGAAAGACTAAGTCCGGTCAGATGTCTGAGCTCATACGGCCAACTGGCCCGCGTTTTCGTTATGTAATCGTTACCCCTAGCCGTTTGACACCCCTGTGTCAGGCCCTTAGCCTGAAGATACTTTATTTAATGCTGAACTAAGGGGGTTAGCGGATGCAATCCTCTGCCCGAACCGACATGACGCGCTCGGCCGTGCTGACGCACATCGGCTGCCACGGTCCCACCTCGCGGGCCGACCTGGCTCGGCGGTTGGGCGTCTCGCCGGCCTTGATGACCCAGGTGACCAAAGATCTGATCGCCGACGGCCTGATCTCCGAGACTGAACTGTCGCCTTCGCGCGGCGGCCGGCCAGCCCGGCTGCTGGGACTGGTGGCGGACGCCGGCGGCGCCATCGGCGTCAAAGTTGTGGCGGACCACGTCACCATGGTCGAACTCGGCATCGACGGGTCCGTCCTGCGATCGGCTGTCGAACCTTTCACAGCCCGCTCCGACACCGCCGCCTACGACCTGATCGGGTTGTTGCGCGGCTTCCTGGCCGGCGCGGTCTCCGGCCGCTTGCTCGGCATCGGAGTGGGGGCCCCCGGCAACGTCGACCGGCAAGCGGCCGGCACGGTCGAGTCAACTCAGTTGGGCTGGTCTCAGCTCCCGCTGGGAATGGAACTGCGCCAAGCCTTCGACCTGCCGGTGCTGGTTGACAACAACGTCAACGCCCTGGCGGCAGCCGAGATCTTGTACGGCCAGGCCCGAGGCCACCTAGACGCTTTGGTGGTGACCATTGGCGCCGGCGTAGGGGCTGCCATCATCGCCGACGGCGTGGTGCTGCGGGGCCACTCCGGCGCGGCCGGCGAAATCGGACACATTCCTGTTGTCGAGTCCGGCCCGCTTTGCCAGTGTGGGGCCCGGGGCTGCTTGGAGGCCGTCATCGGACAAGACGCCTTGGTGGCAGAAGCCCGTCGGCAGGGGGTTTTGACCGGCCGGGAGTCGATCGACGCCTTGCGCCAACGGGCCGACGCCGGCTGCCAGGAAGCCCAAGACATCTTCGCCCAGGCCGGCCATCTTCTGGGCCGGGTGATGGCCGGTCTGGTCAACACCCTCGACCCCGAGGTCGTGATCGTCTCCGGTGAGGGTGTGGCGAACTGGCGGCACTGGATGTTCGGCTTCGAGCCCGCGCTGCGCTCCGGTTTGATACCGGCCCAGCGCGGCGTGCCTGTCTCGGTCGAAACCTGGCAGGACGACCGCTGGGCCCAAGGAGCGGCCTGCCTGGTCCTGGCCACGCCTTTTGACGAACAGGGCTTGTCGGGGGAGCAAGGCCGTCTGGTGCGCGAACGCCTGGCTCAGGCCGGCCCGTTCCCGGATCCGCCAGCCGTCGCCGAGGCGATCCGATGAGAACCGCCGCCGGCGCGGCCCGCTGCCCCGGCGAACCTCAAGCCGACGGCGTCCGTGCGGCCAGGCCGGCCAATGACCCGTCTCCAAGACCTGCCGCCCAGCGGAGCCGGCGACGGGCCAAGTACGCCTTGACGGTCGGCCTCTTCCTGCTGCCCTCGGCTGTGCCCTTGGTCTGCTTCACGATCTACCCCATGTTCTCCGCCTTGTGGACCTCGCTGCACGAGTGGAACCTGCTGTCGCCCATGCGCTGGGTCGGCTTGGACAACTACCGCCAGCTCTTGAGCGACCCGGCCACCAGGCGGGCCTTCGGCAACACCGTCTACTACATCTTGGGCTACCTGCCCTTGGTCTACGTCGGCGGTTTGGGCCTGGCTTTGGCTCTGAACGCCGCCATCCCCTTCCGCAATTTCCTCCGCGGCGTCTATTTCCTGCCTGTGGTGACAAGCTGGATCGTTGTGGCGTTGGTCTGGCGTTGGCTGCTCAACCCATCGGTCGGCGTCGTCAACCTGGTTCTGGGCTGGTTCGGCCTGGACGGGCCGGGTTGGTGGACGGACCCGGCCTGGGCCATGCCGTCGATCATCTTGGCTTCGGCTTGGAAAGACCTCGGCTTCGTCATGATCATCTTGTTGGCCGGCCTGCAAGCCATCCCCCAGGACCTTTACGAGGCCGCCCGGGTGGACGGGGCCGGCTGGTGGTCGCGCCTGCGTCACGTCACCTGGCCGATGCTGTCGCCGACCACCTTCTTCGTGATCGTGATCTCCTTGATCAACGGTTTCCAGGTCTTCGACCAGGTTTACGCCATGACCGGCGGCGGGCCGGCCGGAGCTTCCACCGTGGTGGTGCAACAGGTCTACGACCTGACCTTCCGCTACGCCCAAGCCGGACTGGCGTCGGCTCTGTCCTGGCTCCTCTTCCTGGTCGTCCTTGCAGTCACTGTGGTCCAAATGGCCGGTCAAAGGAGGTGGGTCGACTATGCCTGATCAGTCGGGTTTGAAACTGTCTGGCCGCCCCAGTCCAGCGCCGCCGCCGGCCAACCCTCGGCGAGGCCGCTCGGCCTGGAAACCGATCTTGATCTTGGCGGTCGTCTTGGGCGCCTTGGTCATGTTCTTTCCCTTCCTTTGGACTTTGGTCACCTCGGTCTCGCCTGGGGCCGGGCTGACGGACAGGCCGAAACTGATCCCGGACAACCCGTCCTGGTCGGCCTACCTGGAATTGTTCCGGAACACGTCTTTTGCCCGGGTGACCTTGAACTCGCTCGGGCTGGCCGCCGTCACCACTGGTTTGCAACTGATCACCAGTTCGATGGCGGCCTACGTCTTCTCCCGTATGCCCTTCCCCGGCCGCGGGGCAGTCTTCGCCGGCTACCTGGCCACCATTATGGTGCCTATGCAGGTCCTGATGGTGCCGTTGTTCGTGCAGATGCGCGACCTCCACTTGGTGGACAACTACCTGGGCGTGGTGCTGCCCGGCATGGCCAGCGCTTTCGGTGTCTTCTTGTTGCGCCAGGCCATGAACTCGGTGCCCCGGGAACTAGACGAGGCGGCCCGCATCGACGGGGCCGGCCACCTGCGTATCTTCGGCCGCATCGTGTTGCCGCTGGTGGGGCCGTCCCTGGCCACCTTGACCGTTTTCTCGTTCATGAGCAGCTGGAACGCCTTCCTTTGGCCGCTGGTCATCCTGCGCTCACCGCAATTGAAAACCCTGCCTTTGGCCTTGGCCTCGATGCAGGGCCAATACACCACGCAATGGGACGTCATGATGGCCGGTTCGGTCATCTCCATTTTGCCCATGCTGGCTATTTACCTCTTCGCTCAGAAGTACGTCATCCAAGGCGTGGCCAGCACTGGCATCAAATAACCCACTTAGCCCATTCCAATCAGATAAGGAAATCAACCTATGTCTCGTTTGACGCGTTCGGCTGGTCTTGGTTTGGCCGTCGCCCTCGGGCTCGGCTTCACCGCCTGCTCCAATCAGGGCCCCGGCGATGATCCGGCCAGCGATCCGGCCAGCGGCAAAGTCACCATCACCTATTCCAACTTCATCTCCAACGGTGGCAACGAGAGCAATCTCGCGGACATCGTGGCGGCCTTCAACAAAGATAATCCGGACATCGTCGTAGAGTTGGAAACCCTGCCTTACGCCGACTATTTCACGGCTCTGCAAACCGACCTGGCGGCCGGTTCGGCGGCCGACGTCTTCGACATCGAATACGCCAACTACGCCACCTATCAAGCCAACGGCGCCCTGGCGGCTCTGGAAGGGGTCGACCGGTCGGTTTACCAGCCCAGTTTGGCAGACGCCTACGCCACCGGCGGTGTGCAATACGCCTTGCCATCGTCCTTCTCCAACGTTGTCCTGTTCTACAACAAGGACCTCTTCGACGCGGCCGGCGTCGCCTATCCGACCGCGGACTGGACCTGGGCCGACGAAAAAGCCGCCGCCGAGAAGATCGCCGACCCGGCGGCGGGCGTCTGGGGGGATTACCAACCCATTTCCTACAACGAGTTCTACAAGGCCGTAGCCCAGGCCGGCGGCCAGTTCTTGAACGCGGACGCCAGCTCAGTGGCCTTCGACTCGCCGGCCGGTTTGGCGGCGGCCGAATGGCTGACCCAGAAGTCTGGCACGGTCATGCCAACGGTCGAGCAGGGCGCCGGCACGCCTGACTTCGACTCCAACCTGTTCTCTCAGGGCAAGCTGGGCCTGTGGCACACCGGCATCTGGATGTTCGGCAGCCTGGCCGACGCCACGTTCCAGTGGGACATCGCGGTCGAACCGGGCGACAGCCGACCCGCCTCAGCCATGTTCTCCAACGCCCTGGCCGTGTCGGCTGACTCCCAGCACAAGGCCGAGGCGCAAAAGTGGGCTGAGTTCATGTCCAGCTCCCGGGCCATGGTCGATGTCCGGCTGCGGGCCGGTTGGGAACTGCCGCCCATCGCTGACCAGTCCCAGCTCGACGCCTACCTTGACGCCGGCCAGCCGGCCAACCGGCAGGCCGTCTTCGACTCTCTCGACGCGGTCGTGTTGGCCCCGTCGATCGGTCAGAACCAAGCCCAGATGCAAGACATCGTGACGGAGGAGTTGACCGAGGCGGCCGCCGGCCGCAAGTCGGCCGAGGAAGCCGTCCAGTCGGCCGCCCAGCGGGTGGAGCCCTTGCTCCAGCGCTGAGACCGTCCTGCCCCGCCGGGCCGGGCCGCCGGTCCGCCCGGCGGGGCGCGCTCCAGGGCTGGGCCAGATCGCCGCCAGTCCGGTCCCGGCCGGCCCGGCGGCGTCCGGCCGCCAGCCGGCCGGCCCGGTCCGAGCCCGCCAGCCGGTCGGTCTGACTAGGGCTCGCCGTCCGGTCGTCCGGCCGTCCGGCCGCCGGGCCGACCGGACTCGGTCGTACCACCGCCTCGCCCAGGAAGGGAACCCCGACGTGACCATCGTCAACGCCCACCGCCACGCCGCCTTGGTCGAACATTCGCGCCAGCTGATCAAAGACCTGCAAGACCCCGGCGGGGCTTATCCGGCAAGCTCCGATTTCTCGGCCTACCAGGGTTACTGCTGGTTCCGCGACGGATCCTTCATCGCCGACGGCATGTCGGCGGCGGGGGAAGTGGCTTCGGCCAGCGCCTTCTTCGACTGGTGCGCCGGCGTGTTGGAGGCCAACCGGGAGCGGGTCTGCCAGGTGACAGCCGCCGCCCGGGCCGGCCAGCCGCTGCCGGATCAGGCCATGTTGCCGGCCCGCTTCCAGTTCGACGGCCGCCCCGGGCAAGACGACTGGTGGGACTTCCAGTTGGACGGCTACGGCGCCTGGCTGTGGGCGGTGGTCGCGCACGCCGACCGCCACCGGTTGGACCTGGCCCGGTGGGGCGAGGCTGTCGGATTGACTGTCGACTATCTGGCCAGCTCCTGGGAGCGGCCCTGTTACGACTGGTGGGAGGAGCACGACGACAAGGTCCACATTTCCACCTTGGGCTGTGTCTTGGCCGGGTTGAAGGCGGCAGCGGGCCGAGCGGTGGTAGCGGGGGAGCGGGCTGAACGGGCCCAGGCGGCGGCCCAGGCGGTCGAGGCTGTCATTCGGCGGCAGGGAACAGCAGACGGCCACCTGGTCAAGTGGATCGGCAGCCGAGAACTGGACGGCAGCCTGTCCGCTTTGCTGGCGCCGCTGGCGGTGGTCGACCCGAACTCGGAACTGGGCCGGGGCACGGTGGCGGCGCTCGAAGACCAGTTGCTGGTCGAGGGCGGTGTCTACCGCTTCCGGGCCGACACTTTCTTCGGTGGCGGGCGCTGGCCCCTGCTGACCTGTTTCCTGGGTCTGGCCCGCCAAGCCCAGGGCAACAGGCAGGGCGCCTTGGCTTGTTTGGACTGGGCCGGCGGCACGGCCACGCCGTCCGGCGACTTGCCGGAACAGGTTGACGGCGGCTTGCTTTTGGACCGGTCCTGGAAGCAGCCCTGGGTCGACCGCTGGGGGCCAGTTGCCACACCATTGTTGTGGAGCCACGCCATGTACCTGCGTCTGGCCGCCGCTTTGGACCTGGTCTCAGCCGCCGACCAGCCCGAACCGGTTTCCCCCCGCCCTCCCGCGCCGAGCGGTCCGCCCCAGTCCGCCGCGATGGATGCTGCGCCTGGGCGCAGCTTGATGGGGCGGGGTGGCGCCATGGCCGTTCCGGGGTCGTCGTCTGGTGTGGCGGATACTGCGGCTGCCGGCGGCGGGACGGGGTCCGGGCGGTCGGATCAGACCGCCCCGTCCGACCGGACGGCTGGGACGGAGGCCGAGTCATGATCAGGCATCGTCCCCTCGGCTCGGGCCACTCTTACGCGCCCGACACCGAACAACGCTGGCCGGTCGTGCCGGTGGCGGGGGAGCCCTGGCGCTTGGGGGTCAGGACCTCGGGTCCGGTCGATGCCGTGACGGTGGAGATCCAATACGACGGCCAGCCCGCGGTTGATTTGAGCTTGACGCCGGTGGACCGCTCGTCGCGGGGTCAAACCAGCGACGGCGGCCACCTGGCCTCGGCCCAAGCCCGCCAGGCCCGCCGGGCCGGCGGTTGGCAGATCGCATTGGGGCAGGCCCCGCCGGGGCGTATCCGCTATCGCTTCGCCGCCCGCCGGCCCGACGGCCAGCGGCGGACAACCGGCTGGTTTGTGGTCGAGGCGGCTAGCTGGCGGCCTGCTCCCGACTCGGTCCTGGAGATCGATCACGGCGGGTCCGTTCCGGCGGGTCGGCGCCCGACTTGCAGCCGGCCCGCTGTGGTCCCCGGCTCGGTGACGGTGCTGGACGACGGGGCCCGCCTCCACCGGGTCAGATTCGCCTTGCCCTTGGCCGCCGGCGAGCATGTGGTCGGTTTCGGGGAGCGCTACGACGCCCTGGACCAGCGCGGCCGCAGCTTGGACTGCCAGGTCTTCGAACAGTACAAGAGCCAGGGCAAGCACCGTAAGACGTATCTGCCGATGCCCTTCGCCCACGTCGTGGGCGGAGCCGGTTGGGGCTTCCATGTCCGCACCAGCCGTCGGGTCTGGTTCGACGTCGGGGAGGCCCAGCCCGACCGTCTGCTGGTGGAAGCCGAACTGGACAGCCCCAGCCAAGGGGACCGGCTGCTCAGGTTGAGCTTGTACGCCGGCTCGCCGACCGAGGTGTTGGACCAGTTTTTGGACCAGGCCGGCCGGGCCCGCCAACTGCCGGACTGGGTCTTCAAGCTTTGGGCTTCCAGCAACGAGTGGAACACCCAGGCCGAGGTCGAGCGCCAGGTCGCCTTGCATCTGAAGCACGGCTTGCTGCTCGGCAATCTTGTGATCGAGGCCTGGAGCGACGAGCAAACCTACACTTGTTTCCGTGACGCCCAATACGATGTTCACCCTGACGGTGCGCCGCACCGCCTGGCCGACTTCAGTTTCCCGCCCGACGGGGCTTGGCCCGACCCCAAAGGGATGGTCGACCGGTTGCACCAGAAGGGGATCAAGGTCCATTTGTGGCAGATCCCCTTGTTGAAGGCCCGGCCTCACCCGGTCGGCCAGGCCAAGGCCGACGCTGCTGCCGCCATCGAAGCCGGCGTTTTGATCCGACAGCGCGGTCCGGACGGCCGGCTGCGGCCGTATCGCAATCGGGGTTGGTGGTTCCCGCTCAGCTTGATGCCTGATCTGACCGATCCCGATGCGGCCCGCTGGTGGACCGAGCGGCGCCGCTACCTGGTCGAGGAGGTGGGCGTGGACGGCTTCAAGACCGACGGCGGCGAGCACGCCTGGGGAGCCGACTTGGTTTATCTTGACGGCCAATCCGGCGCGGTCAAAAACAACGCTTATCCGGTTGCCTACGCCCAGGCTTACGGCGACCTGCTGGAGTCCTGCGGCAAGGCGCCGGTCACTTTCAGCCGGGCCGGCCATGTCGGCAGCCAGGCTCACGGCGCCTTCTGGGCCGGGGACGAGGACTCGACCTGGCAGGCCTTCCGCTGGTCCATGCTGGCCGGCCTGAACGCCGCCGCCTGCGGCGTCGTCTACTGGGGCTGGGACATCGCTGGTTTCTCCGGCCCTGTGCCGGAGGCTGAACTGTATGTCCGGGCCATGGCCGCCAGCGCTTTCGTGCCGATCATGCAGTACCACTCCGAGTTCAACTGCCACCGGCCGCCCTGTCGCGACCGCACGCCTTGGAACGTGGCCGCCCAAACCGGCGACCAGGCCGTGATGGCCGAGGTCCGCCAGATCGTGGAGCTGCGCGAACGCCTGCTGCCCTATCTGGCGGCCCAGGCCCGCCTTGCCGTCGAGACTTCCCGGCCCCTGATGCGTCCCCTCTTCTTCGACCATCCAAGGGACCCGGCGGTCTGGGAGCAGCCGATCCAGTGGCAGCTGGGCGACCACATCCTGGTCGCTCCGGTGACCAGTCCCGGCGTCGAGTCGTGGCCGGTCTATTTGCCGGCCGGCGACTGGGTCGAAGCCTGGACCGGGCGTCCGATTTCAGGCGGCGTCTTGGTCCAGGCGGTCACGGCCCGTCACCAGACCCCGGCCTGGGTCGCCGCCGCGGCCTGGCCGGACTTGAGGACGGTTTTCGACGGTTGAGCCGAGGGCGGGCGGTCGGGTCAGGCTTCGACCGCTGGCGCCCGGCGGTTCGAGGCGTCCGTCACCATCAGCCTCCCGATCCTGTGGCCGTCGGCCGTGAACCGGCCGGATGATGAGGCCGCCCCAGCCTCGTCGCCCGACCCGGTGGCCGAGGCCGCTATCAGCAGCTTGCTCTAATATTGATAGAGTAAACTAAAATAGTGGAGATGGTTTGGGCACCGCTCTCTGGCCGGCCGCGAAGCTCATGCCACAGTCCAAGTGGCGTGGGGGTCGCGAGGCGAGTCCCCGCGCCAGGTGACCAGATCGGCTGCGCGCAGAGCGTTCAGGTGTCTGATGGCGGTGGTACGGGCGACTCCCGCCAGTTCGGCCACCTCGCCGGTTTTCAGTGGCAGGCCGGCTTGGCGCACCCGCTCCAAGATGATGGCGGCAGTCTTGGGCAGCCCGCTGGCGCCATGGGCCGGAGTGGCCGACAAGGTCAACACGACGTGCTCAGAAGTCTGGGCATAGACCGGTGGCGTCAGCCCGTGCTCTCGCATCCACTCGAACATGCGGCGAATGCCCTCGCCTAATTCGTGGGCGTAACCGAGTTCCGCGCTAGCTCTGGCGATGCGCGGGTTGCGGGCGTACCGGATGATCGACTCAGGATCGTTGGGGTCGCCGAAGCTGGGGAAACGGCCTGGGCTGGTCACTTCGACCCGGTTGGGGAATATCTCGAAGCGGATGTGGTCGCCTTGGTTGGAGTACGAGCGGTGGATGACCGCGTTGACCAGGCCTTCCAGCCAGGCGTCGCGGGGGATCATGGGCAGGTCTTCGAATCGTCCGGACCGACCCAGGGCGTGGCGCTGGGGCAACCATTGGTCGATCAGCGCAATGGCCTTCTCCAACTGCGCTCCGATGACGCCCTCGCAGCGGACGTCGTGACCGGCGATGACGCTGAGTGCTCGACCGGTCCCGCGCTCGCTGGCGCCGTACTGGATGACGCGGACGTGCGCGTTGGGGAAGCCGTGGCCAGGACGTCGGGCGAACAGCAACCAAGCGGCCACCCTCAGCCGCCCGTCCCGGTCGATCAGATCGCGCGCGGCCAACATCGACTCCACCGAAGACGCGCCGATGGCCCTTTGGTAAGCCTGGGCGGCCTTCGGGTCCAGGTCGTCCAGGCTCGATTGGCGCAGGACGGTGGCGCTGAACACTTCCGCGCCTCGGTCGTACTCCAGTTCCCGGCGCTGTGTGAAAGTCAGACGGCGGGTCTCGTCACCGATCCGCAGGTAGGCCTCTCCGCTTCTGGTCTCGTGCACGCCACCGCCCGGCCCGACTTCGATCAGGGCCACCGAACCGCCCTCGACCGGGATTTCGTGGAAGACGGTGCTGACAATCGGGGCGGTGTGATCGGCGGCGGCCTGTCGGATGTCATTCATCTTCGACTCGACCATGGGCTCGACTCGTCCGCCGTGGAAACCGACCGCCACGGAACCTCCTTCGGCGTTGCCCATCGCCACCAGGATCTTGGCCAGCCCCCTGGCCTCAATACGACCCGACTTGCGGTCGAACCACTGCGATTCGGGGAGGGCGAGGAGCAAAGTGGTGGCTTGGTCCGCCGGCAGGGCCAGGACATCCTCGACACGGTCAGTTCTCATTTTTTTACTCTAGCATTGATAGAGTAAGTTAAAGCAGTGGCGCTGGTTGGGGCGCGGCGTCGGCGGCTGGCCTCGCCTTGGGTTTGAGAGCGGAACTGCTCGTTGATGAAGTTTTCCCAGGCGAGGTGGCTTTGCATGGACTGGACTTGGGCGATTTGTTGTCTGAGCTGGTCGACTAAGCCTTCGGCGGCGTAACGGAGGAAGTCGGCGCCGGCCTGATGCCGGGGCGCCACCAGACCCGGCCATAAGTTCATTCTCCCAAACTGGGGAGCACGTAGCGTGTCTACCGACAACGCCAGGTCTGACTCCTTGAAGGCTGGGTGTGACCGCGCCGGCCCCATCAAGGTGATAAACTTAACTTTTGCCAACTTTTTGGAGGAGCACTGATGGCGCTGACCCAGGCCAGCCGGCCGACAGCAGACGAGTTGTATCCCATCGACCCGGCTTGGAGCGGCTTGGCCAACCAGGCTACGGTCGCGGCCAAGCGGGCCATGCGGGCCGTGGCCAGCCCGATCGACGGCCGCTTCTTGGGAGAAGTCCCGAAGTGCCAGCCGGAAGACGTGGCGTACGCGGCGGCTTTGGCGCGCGCGGCGGCCCCGAGTTGGGCGGCGGCCAGTCTCCGGCGGCGGGCCGACGTCATCGCGCGTTTCCGAGATCTCCTGGCAAAGCAGAGAGACCGTTTGCTCGATCTGGTGCACGCCGAAAACGGGAAAGCGCGCGTCGGGGCGCTGGAGGAGTTCTTGGACGCGGTGTTGACCGCCGGTTATTACGCGGCCAAAGCGCCCAAAGCGTTGAGGCCCGAACGGCGGGCAGGCGCGTTGCCGGTGTTGACCAGCGCCTACGTTTGCTATCAGCCGAAGGGCCTGGTCGGGATCATCGCACCTTGGAACTACCCGTTGACCCTGGCGGCGTCTGACGCCGTGCCGGCCCTGCTCGCTGGCAATGCGGTTTTGCTCAAACCGGATTCTTTGACGCCGTTGACCGGCCTGTGCGTGGTCAAACTGCTCCGCCAAGCCGGCCTGCCGCACGACGTGATCCAGGCGGTCACGGGGCCGGGCGCGGAACTGGGGACGCCCATAGTGGACAACTCCGACTTTGTGATGTTCACCGGCTCGACCGCGGTGGGGCGGCAGGTCGCGGCCCAGTGCGGGAGACGGTTGATCGGTTGTTCGGCGGAGTTGGGCGGCAAGAACGCGCTGTTGGTATTGGACGACGCGCCGTTTCAGCGGGCCGTCGCGGGCGCGGTCCAAGCCGCTTTCGCCAACACCGGCCAGCTGTGCGTCTCCATTGAGCGGATCTACGTGCAGCGCCCCTTGTTCGATCGCTTTGCCGAGGCTTTTGCCTCCCGCGCCGCCGCGTTGGCCTTGGGGGGCGGCGCCGGCTGGGAGGTGGATCTGGGGCCGTTGGCCAGCCCGGCGCAATTGGCGAAGGTGGAAGCCCATGTGGCCGACGCCGTACGGCGGGGGGCTCGCTTGTTGGCCGGCGGGCGGCGGCGTGAGGACTTGGGGCCCCTGTTCTACGAGCCGACCGTGTTGGCGGCGGTAGACGCTTCGATGGCCTTGGCCCAGGAAGAAACCTTTGGGCCGGTGGTCTCGCTGTTCCCGGTCGACTCCGAGGAGGAGGCGATCAGATTGGCCAACCAGACCTCCTACGGCCTCAACGCGTCGGTTTGGACCGGCTCTCCGGCGCGGGGGCGGGCCGTGGCGGAGAGGCTCCGGGCTGGCACGGTCAACATCAACGAGGGTTACGCTGCCGCCTGGGGGTCGACCGACGCGCCGATGGGCGGTTTCGGGGTGTCTGGCTTGGGGCGGCGCCACGGCGTCGAAGGCCTGCTGAAATACACCGAACCGCAGACGGTGGCCCGCCAGCGGCTCTGGCCGCTGGGGCCGCCCGCTGGAGTGAGCCGTCAGCGCTATGCGGCGTTCATGACCGGCGGGGCAAAGCTTCTGCGCGGCGGTTTGAGGCCAGTTTGGGGTCGGGCTAGGCGGCGCTGACGCCGCCGTCTTCGCCGGCCGCCGGGCCGGTTACGGCTAAACCGGGAACTGTCCATGCAGAACTGATCGGCTCCGACAGCGCCGCCTTCTGCGACGGCCTCATCGGCGACGCGTCGGCGTACGCCGGCCTCTGCCACCAGGCCGGCGCGGGAAACTCCGATTCCCCGGCGTGGCCCGTCTCCCCACGGGCTGACCCGTAGAGAGCGGTCCGAGATGCCCGTTGGCGTCGCCTTCGGCCCGGCCTCGGCTTTGGCGCCTTGCGCCCATCAGCCGGTCTGCCGTCAAGTCGCGTAAACTCCAGCCGTCCATCGGCCCGGCGGTGGACTGTCGGACGCGCTGCGCCGAGCCGGACAGGAGCCCAATGATGAGCCGCTTGAAGGACCTGCTGACGAGATCGGCCCCCAGCAAGGAGTTGCGGGAGGCTTTGGCGCCGTTGCAGGCGGGGCCGAGCGGGTTGTACGAGCAGGCGGTCGAGTTCGTGTATTCGGGGGCCGGCGCGGAGATCCTGTACGCCCTGGAGCAGGCCAAGGACCCGGAGGTCGGCGCCCTGCTGATCGAGCCGGGGCGGTTGAAGTCGTGGTACAGCTGGCACAACTCGTCCGACAAGGCGAAGGCGGCGTTGCAGGCGGCCGGGGTCAAACCGGAGGACGTGCGTCCGGCCCGCGGCCGGTTCTACGGGTCGTCGGCCACGCCGGCCCAGTTCATCCGTTTTGGAAAACTGCTGGCGGCCGTGGCGGTGGACGTGAACCGCACGGTCGCGGGCGTGCCGCGCTGGCTGACCGCGCTGCTCAACGACGTCACCGGCACCTTCGACAGAGAAGGCGTCGCGAAAGAAGCGGCCGTCGCCAAGCGGCTGCCGGCCTGGCGGGCCGAGTTCGCGCTGGCCTTGGCGGCCGAGGACGGTGTGCCGGAGCCTCAGGCCGTGGGCTTGCTGGCCTTGTGCCAACGAGCCGACGAGATCTGGGGTGATCAGCGTCTGGAACCGCACCAGCTGCCAGGGATGGACGACTTGTTGGCGGCCGAGGGATCCCGGCTCACGCCGGAGCTGGCGGGCCGTTTGAACGCGGACGCCCGCGCCTTCCTGATGGAACGGGCCGAGGCGGCGCCCGAGGTGCTCAGAACCCTGGCTGGCCTGGTGGCCGTCTTCGGCGTGGACAGCGCCAAAGGGGTGCGGACGGTGGCCCTGCGGGCGCTGGCCAAGCTGTCGGACCAGACCCGGGCCGAGGTGTTGCCGGCTGTGCTGCGGAAGGCTCCGGCCGCCCGGGCGGGCGCATTGGTGGAGTGGTTGGGACGCGACGAGGCCGGGGCGGCGCTGCTGGCCGACGCGGTCGCGGCCGGAGCGAAGCTCGGCGCCCTGGTCGATCAGGCGACGGCGCGGCGGGAGGCGGTCGCGGTGACCGTGGAAGCGGCGGAGCCCCCGATCATCACACCGCCCTTCGAGCCGCTGAGCGACCAGCTGGACGGTGAGGCGGTGATCGCCGAACTGACCCGCGGCTTGCAGGCTCAGATCGCCCGCCTCGAGGGTACGGAAGGGACCTGGAGCAAGAAGAGGCTGGCGCAGTCCCGTTCTGTGACCCGGGCCGATTTGGAAGAGTTGGTCCGAGCCGCCGCCGGCCAGACGACCCATGTCAAGTTGTTGAAGAGCTTCAGCTCGATGTGGGCCGTCAACACCGCTCCTTCGCTCAACCTGATCCACGCCCTGCGCTTGCGCGACCTCGAGCATGGCGCATGGCACATCGGCATGGTGCGGGCCCGGGCGGACGCCGACACCGATCTACGGGTGATCGCCGACGCCTTGGCCCGGGCCGGGGTCACCGCCGACCCGGCGCAGTGCCTGGACAATCCAGTCTCCCCCCAGGCCGCCTGGCCCTGGTTCGTCGACCATGTGGACGTCTTGGAGGGCTGGCTGGCCGATTCGAACGAACAGGTGACGAAAGCCTTGAGTGTGTTGGCCTGTTTCCCTCACCTGCCCCAGTCGGTCTTGCCCAAGGTGGCGGCGGTGGCCTTGGGCGATTCGCGGACCAACCGGCCGCTGGCCCAGGCCGCCCTGAGCGGGCACCCGGCGGCCCCGGCCCTGGCCGCGCAGGGGCTGGGCAACTCCAAGGGCGAGATCCGGGCGGCGGCGGCCGACTGGCTGGCCCGGCAAGGCGACCCGGCGGCGGTCCCGGCCTTGCGGACGGCTCTGGCCAAGGAGAAACGTGAGCTGCCCCGGGCGGCGCTGCTGACCGCTCTGGAGGCCCTGGGCGACGACATCAGCGGCGACCTCGCGCCGGCCGTGCTGCTGGCCGAGGCGGTCAAGGGGTTGAAGGCCGCTCGGCCGGCGTCGCTGGCCTGGTTCTCCACTGAGACCATCCCAGCCGCCCGCTGGGCCGACGGCGCCCCGGTCGATCCGCGCGTCCTGGCTTGGTGGTTCGTGCTGGCCGTGAAGCTGAAGGAACCGGACGGCTCCGGGTTGATCGACCGTTACCTGTCCCGGCTCGTCCCCGACGACGCCGCTGAGATCGGCCGGCACGCGCTGCGCTCTTGGATCGCCCAGGACACCCGGCACCCCGCCGAGTCGGAGAGCCGGGCTGAAGCGGCCAGCGTCGGCCTGAAGCGCTGGCAGCAGAACCAGGACTGGCTGAGACGGGCGCGGGCTGACCAGCGCGATATGGAGATCCTCCGTATCGTCGAAGAGCAGGCCGCCCGCACGGTCGAAGAGCTCACCGTCGAGGCGTACAAAGTGCACCAGGCTGCCTATCTGGGCTCCGCGACGCCCGACAAGGGCCTGCTGGCCTTGACGACCCGCCTGCCCGGCATCGAGTTGGCCAACGCGACCCAGGGCTACATACGTGGCCACGGCCGCCGACGGGCCCAAGTCGACTACCTGGTCAGCGCCCTGTACGCCAACGGCCAGCCGGCCGCCGTACAGTTGCTGTTGTCGATCTCACGGCGTTTCAAGCAGGCCACCATCCAGGCCAAGGCCCTCGACTACGTCGGCCGTATCGCCGACGCCCGCGGCTGGACCCCGGACGAACTGGCCGACCGGACGATCCCCAGCGCCGGCTTCAGCGAGGACCGGCTGCTGCACCTCGACTTCGGCCCCCGGGAGTTCCTGGGCCGAGTCGGGCCCAAGGCTGCCATCGTGCTGACTGCCGCCGACGGGAAGCCGATCAAGACGTTGCCCGCCCCGCGCGCCGACGACGACGAAGAACTGGCAGCCGAAGCCAAGAAGCAACTGACCGCCTCCCGCAAGGAACTCAAGGCCGTCTTGGCTCTGCAGACTGCCCGTTTGTACGAGGCGATGTGCCTGCAACGCAGCTGGGCCGCCGCCGATTGGCAAGAATTCTTAGCCAGCCACCCGCTGATGTCCCAGCTGATCACCCGGCTGGTATGGCTGGAGAACCCCGGTTGTGGCCAGCGCGCCTTCCGCCCGGTCGAGGACGGCGAGCTCATCGGCGCCGACGACGAGCCCATCGAATTGGCGGCCGACGCCCGGGTCGGCCTGGCCCACGCCGTGCTGTCAACCGCTGCCGACAAGGCCGCCTGGCGCAGCCACCTGACCGACTATAAGGTTGAACCGTTGTTTGATCAGTTCACGGCTGCCGTCCCGGCTTTCGCCGCCGGGGCTGTTGAGGCAGGCGACCTGCGCGGCCATCTGACCGACACGTTCAGTTTCCGGGGCCTGGCTGCCAAACGCGGTTACAGCCGCGGCGGGGCCGAAGACGGCGGCTGGTTCAGCGAATACGTCAAACCGTTTGCCGCCGCCGACCTGACGGCCGTCCTCAGCTTCACCGGCAGCTACCTGCCGGAGGAGAACATCGCCTGCGCCACCGAGACCCTCTATTTCACCCGCCGGAACCGGCCTGTGCCGCTGGCCGACGTGCCCGGCGTGCTGCTGGCCGAGGCCTACGCCGACTACGCCGCTCTGGCCGCCCTCGGCCCCTACGACCCCGACTACGCCCAGAAGACCGGGGGCTGAATCGGCCGCTCCCGGCCGCCCTGAGGAGCTGACCTGGGTCTGTTGACCGCCGACCCGGTCATCACGTTTGAATCGGCCGCTCCCGGCCGCCCCGGGAGGGCTGTTCGAGAACTCCGCTGCGGCCGCGGGCCGCGCCCATCGTCTCGATCACTTCGCCAAGCGATCCCTGAGAGGCTATTTGAGGACTCCGCGGCAGCAGCGGGAGCCGGTCGCGGCGCCGGTCAGCCGCCCTGGCCGAACCGGCTGGGCAGCTATTCCAAAGGCGGGGCGCCAGAGTCCGGCCGACTGTCAGAATTGTGGCCATGGACGATGAGTTGAGACCACCGGCGGAGCATCGCTTCGCCGGCGAGTTGGCCCGATTGGCCGAGGCGGAAGCGGCGGCGGGCACGGTCTCGCCGCCGGGCTGGAAGTTGTCGCCCCGGTCGGTGCGGAGTTTCATCCTGGGCGACCCCCGGCTCCAGGTCAGCCGTAAGTTCTACGGGGACGATCCTCTGGTGGATCGGGCCATCGTGTCCTTGCTGGGGCGACAGGGGCTGATGCTGGTCGGGGAACCGGGGACGGCCAAGTCGATGCTGTCGGAGTTGTTGGCGGCGGCCATCTCGGGGACGTCGAGCCTGACCGTGCAAGGGTCGGCCGGCACCACCGAGGATCACATCCGCTACTCCTGGAACTACGCCCTGCTGATCGCCGAAGGGCCCACCCAACGGGCTCTAGTGCCCTCGCCGGTGCACCGGGCCATGGAGACCGGACGGTTGGTGCGGTTCGAGGAGATCACCCGCTGCCCGCCAGAGATCCAAGACACCCTGGTGTCGATCCTGAGCGAGAAACTGCTGATGGTGCCCGAACTCGAAAGCCAGGTGGCGGCCCGTCCCGGGTTCAACGTGATCGCCACCGCCAACCTGCGCGACCGGGGGGTGCACGAGATGTCGGCGGCCTTGAAACGGCGGTTTAACTTCGAGACTGTCCGGCCGATCCGCGACCGGGCTTTCGAGGCCGAGTTGATCGGCACGGCGCTGGAGTCCGAGTTGGGCGGCCAGCGTCCGCCGCTGCCTGATGCTGTGATGGACGTGCTGGTGACGGCCTTCGCCGACCTGCGGTCGGGCGCCACCGCCGCCGGCACGCCGGTGAAACGCCCTGAGGCGGTGATGTCGACCGCCGAGGCGGTGGACGTGGCGATCGCGGCGTCGCTGGCAGCCTGCTACCTGGGCGACGGGGTGGTGCGTTCAGCCGACGTGGCCCGGCAACTGGTCGGCATCGCGTTGAAGGGCTCGGAGGAGGACGCCCGCCTGATGCGCCACTACATCGACAACGTGGTCCGGGAGCGGGCCCGGAACAGCCGCGAGTGGCGCGACTTCTTCGACGCCGCCGACGAACTGTGGCGATGACTTCGGGCCGGTCCGGGCCCGGCCTGGCGACCGGTCCGCCCGACGGCGCCGACCTGGCCCCGCCCCGGCTGGCCCGGGGGCTGGAGGCGCTGCGCCGCTGGCGGGAGGCCGGGGTGTGCTTCGCGCCCATCCGGCATCACTCGCCGGGCTGCGCGACGGCTCTGCTCGCCCTGTTGGACGAAGTCGGCCCGGCGGTGGTGTTGATCGAGGGGCCCAGGGAGTACACCGCTTTGCTGCCTGCCTTGGCCGACGCCCGGACCCGGCCGCCGGTGGCGGTGTTGTCGATCCACCAGGGTCGGACGGCCTGCTATCCGCTGGCTGACTTCTCCCCCGAGTGGGTGGCGCTGCGCTGGGCGGCGGCCCACGGGGCCACGGTGGACTTCATCGACCAGTCGTGGGCCGACCAGCCGGCCGAGGACGACCCGGGGGCCGGCGTCCGCACCCTGCAAGCGGAGTTCCAGCTGGCCCGTAGTCAGGCCATCGCCGCCCTGGCCAGCCGGCTCGGCTGCCGTGATCACGATGAAGTCTGGGAGCACCTGTTCGAACTGCGAGAACCCGGCCGGACGACTGAGTGGCGGGGCTATTTCGACGACGTGCTGGCCTGGGCGGCGCTGGCCCGCTTGGAGGCCACCCGGGAGATGCTGGAGGCCGACGGCAGCCATGCCCGCGAGGCGGTGATGGCGGCCCTGATCGACCGTCATCGCGGCCAGTCGGCTGGCCCCATCGTCGTCGTCACCGGCGCCTTCCACAGCCTCGCCCTGTTGGAGGCGTTGGAGGGGACCGCCGAGGGCCGCTGGGTGACCGACCGTGACCCCGGCCCGCTGGACCTGGCCCGCCCGGCCTGGTTGATCCGTTACGACCACGCCCGGCTCGACGGGCTGCGCGGCTACGGCGCCGGCATGCCCGCTCCGGGTTTCTGGCAACGGGCTTGGGAAGCCGCCGGCGGCGGGCGGGCGGCGGCGGGCGGACGCCCGGACGCTGCCGACCGGGGTGGCGCGTCATCACCCCGCCGGCGCGGCGCCGCCGCCGGGCGGCGGGCCGGCGGCCCCCGGCCGGACGACGGCTCAAAGCCAGCCGACGGCCCCAGGACAGACG
>JAIRXC010000102.1 GCA_031268515.1 Propionibacteriaceae bacterium | reverse complement strand
CTCGCGAGCCTCGAATTGCGCCTTGGCCTGTGCCCGCAGACGCGAGACAGCCGTCAGATCGGCTTCGACGGTGGCGGTCAACTGGGCCGACCCCTGAAGGGATTCGACCATCCGGCGGGCCGTGCTCGCCCTCAGACGGCTGAGCTTTTCAGTCGTCCCGCCGGCCGGGACCGCCGGCGGGGAGGCAAGCGCGGCTGTCAGGAGGTCGGACGGGGCTGGAGCTGCGGCGGCCAGGTCGGCCGGAACGTCAGGCGCCGCGGCCGCGGGGTCCGCCGGCGGTGTGGCGGCGGCTGGCGCCGGGGCGTCGGGTACCGGGGCTGCGGGGGTCGGGGTTGCGGGAGCGGCCGGGACCGGAGCCGGGGTCCGGAAAGTGGCGGCCGGGTCGAGGACCGGCTCGGGCACGGGGACCGGCTTGGCCGCGGCGGCGGCGGCAGCGAAGATGTCTTGCTTGCGGATGCGGCCGCCCACGCCAGAGCCGGTCAAGCCGGCTAGAGAGACGCCGTGTTCCGCGGCCAGCTTGCGGACGAGCGGGGTCGCATAGGGTTCATCGGCGGCCGCCCACGCCCGTGGCGCGGCCGGCGGCGGCGGTTGGACGGGCTGGCTGGCGTCGTCTGGCGGCGCGGCGGGAGAAGCGGCCGCGGCTTCTGCCCAGGTCGCGGCCGACTCGCCGGCTGGCGCCGGAAAGGCTGGCTCGGCGTCAACTTCCGGAGGCGTGGGTTCAGCGGCGGCGGCCCCGAGGCCAGCTTCGTCTCCGACGACGGCGAGGACTGCGCCGACGGCGGCCGTCTCGTCTTCTTGGACGAGGATTTGGAGGAGGACGCCGCTGACGGGAGAAGGCACCTCGGTGTCAACCTTGTCGGTGGACACCTCGAGGAGGGGTTCGTCGGCTGCGATCTTGTCGCCAATCTGCTTGAGCCAACGTGAAACCGTGCCTTCGGCGACGGATTCCCCGAGAGGGGGGAGTGTGACCTGTGTCGACATGTTGACGAACGCTCCTTTGAGTCAACCTGAACGGTGGCGGCGCCACAGCCAGCGTAGCGGCGCCCTGGTGATGGCGTGTTTCCAGCAGCCCGCCCTGGACGTCTGCGGGCCAGTCTACGTGACCTGAAGAGATGGCTGACCCCGCAGAGGCCAGAAAACATCTAAACGGATGGCCGCGCGCTTGTGTCGGTTTTTCCAAGGCGCCGCGCTGCTCTTAAAACCCTGTGCGTCTTAAAACCCCGTGCGAAGACCGGCTTCCGGCCCGTGCGAAGATCGGCTTCCAGCTGGGCCGCTTCCCCAAGCCGCCGCGCCAGTCGCCCAGCCGCCGGCAAACCGGTTGGGCGGGGCGGCGGGCTCTCTGCCGCCGTGGCGCGGCCGCCTCAAAGCGGCGATGAGCTTGGCTTCGGCGCAGGCTCCTGCCGCCGTGGCGGCGCGTCAGGCTTCTCACGAAACGGACATGCTTCCACACGGGAGCCTGCCGTCATGGCGGCGGCACAGCCTGGAACTGGCTAGCAGCTTCGGCCGCAGCGGGTCTCCTGCCGTCGTGGCGGTGGGAAGGGCGAAAGCCAGCACGGCGGCGCCGATGGCGTAGACGAGCGTCGGGTTTCCTGCCGTTGGGGCGGTCCGGGATTGCCCTGACGGCGTCGGTTGGCGCCTGCGTAGACGAGCGGCAAGTTTCCTGCCGTCGTGGCGGTGGGGCGGCAGGAGGGCCGCTCTGGTTCTCAGCCGGCGGCGGCGCGGAGCAAGGCGATGAGGGTCCGGACGCCCGCCCCGGTCGCGCCGGCCGTCTGGCTCCTCGAAGGATCTCCGGCCAGGAAGGCCGGACCGGCGATGTCGAGGTGAGCCCAGGGGCGGCCGGCCGTGAAGTGGCGGAGAAAGGCCGCGGCGAGGAGCGCGCCGCCTTCGCGTTTGCCGCCGGACTTGAGGTCGGCCGTCTGCGAGGCCAAGGCCGCCGCCGCTTCTTCGGTGATCGGCAGCCGCCAGGCGGGTTCCCCGGCCGCCTCGGCGGCGGCCAGCACCTGCGCGGCCACCGAAGCGTCGGAAGCCATGAGGCCCATGGTCTGGTTCCCGAGGGCGACGACGCAGGCCCCTGTCAAGGTGGCGACATCGAGGATGAGGTCGGGGGCGTCCTCGGCGGCCCTAGCCAAGGCGTCCGCCAAGACGATCCGGCCCTCGGCGTCGGGGTTGTGGTTCTCGACGGTCACACCGCCGTAGACGGTGATGACGTCGCTGGGACGGTAGGCGCTGCCCGACGGCAGGTTCTCGGCCAAGGCAAGCCAAGCCGTCACCTTGACCGGGAGGTTCAACTCGGCGGCGGCGGCGATGGCGGCGAGGCAAGCGGCGGCCCCGGCCATGTCAGATTTCATCGTCGCCATGCCGGACAACGGTTTGAGGTTGAGGCCGCCGGAATCGAAGACGATGCCCTTGCCGACGAGCGCGACCGACGTGTGGGCGGCCGGCGGGGCCCAGGTCACTTGGACAAGCCTCGGTGGTCGGACCGAGCCGCCGCCGACGGCCAAGAGGCCGCCGAAGCCGCGGGCCGCCAAGGCCGCCTCGTCGGCTGTCTCGACGGTCAGCCCGCTTTGCTTCGCCAAGGCCGCCGCCGCCGCGGCCAACTCGGCCGGGCCAAGCAGGTTGGGCGGCTGGTTGACCCAATCACAGGCGCGGGCGACGGCCCGGGCGACCGTCTCTCCGACCGCCACGGCCGCGGCCAAGGGACTCTCTGGCGCTGCAGTCGGGGCCGTCGCGTCAACGGGCCTGGCGCCGCCTGGAGCCGTTGGCAAAGCGTCGCCGCCGGCCGTGCCGCCGGCCAGGCTAGAAGCCAAGCCGGCCGCGCCTGGCGCCGGAAGATTTGGCGCCGGAGAGCCTTCGGCGCTGTTTCCGGCCGCCGCTGAGATGGTTCCAGCCGGGGCCAGGAGGTCTTTGGCGGCCGTGGCGGCAGCCCCGAGCGGTGTGGCGCCCGCGCGGCCGCCTTCGCCGGCGGCCGTGTCAGGTTCTGGTACGACGAGGATGATCTCGGCCGGCGTGGCGGGGGCGGGCTTTTGCCCGAGCGGCGCGAATTGATAGGACCCCATGAGGGCCCCTTCGACAACCGCCTGGGCCTGCTCTGGCGTCAGGGGGCCGAAGCTCAAGGCGATGTGGGCGTTGGCGGTCGGATTAGCTGTGACGGCGCGGACGGCGCTGGCGGCCGCCCGCCGTAAGACATCAGAGCTTGCCTCTCCGGCGCCCAAACCGACGACTGCGAGCCGCCGGCTCCCGTCTGGCAGTAAGCTGACTTGCCCTAGTGCCGTGGTCGCGCCGACCACGAGGGCGGCCGCCAAGACGGTTTGGCCGTGGCGGGCGGCGTAGGCCTCGTCGAACCCGTCGGGAAGACTGACCAGGCCAGATTCTCTCTCACACACCCGTAAGCCAACAATTAAACTGTCATAAACGGAGGGAAGGATGGAAGTTGACGTCGCACGGGACATGGTGAATTTCCTCTTTGCTTGTTTGTCGTCGGCCGCTGAAAACCAGCGCCGCTGGGATGGGGCCGTCAGCCGCGGGCCTAGGCAGGGGCTTCGGCCGTCGGCGCCAGATCCATGGGTCCGAGGACGGGTGTTTCGCCTTGGCGCAAGGTGACACGCGCCACCCCGGCGGCCAGGAGGTCGTCGCAGAAGGCCGCCAGCCAATCTTCAGCCTCGGCTAAGTTGTCGAAGCCGAGGGACAGGTCGGCGGCCAAAGCGGTGTCGGAAACGGGTGGCTCGACCGTCCAGCGGTAGGCCGTCACGCGGGCCGCTCCAGAGGGGAGGCGCCCGTGGCGGACGGGTCGCGTTCCACGACATCGCCAAGGGCAGCGTCGATCCGGGCCAGCGTTTCGGGGGAGAGCGTCTTGTCGCAAGCCGCGGCCGCCTCCGTGATCTGCTCAGGCCGCGAGGCTCCGGCGATGGCGGCGGCGACGTTGTCGCAGGTGAGGACCCAAGCCAAGGCCAGTTGGGCCATGGTGAGGTTTTCGTCGGCCGCCACAGGGGCGAGCTTTTGCACCCGCTCTAGGACTTCAGGCCGCTTGAGCCAGCGGGTGATCATCGCGGCGCCGCCGTTGGGGTCGTCCGCCCGCGAACCGGCTGGGACGGGTTGCCCGGGGGCATACTTGCCCGTCAGGATTCCTTGGGCCATGGGGGAGAAGACGACTTGGCCGATCCCGAGGGCGGCGCAGGTCGGCACGATTTCGGCTTCAATGGAACGGTGGAGCATTGAATATTGCGGCTGTGAGGCGACGAGCGGGACCTTGAACTCGGCGGCCAAGGCGTGGGCCTCGGCGATCTTGGCCACAGGCCACTCGCTGACCCCGAGGTAGAGGACTTGGCCGGCGTGGACGAGGTCCGCCAAAGCGGACAAGGTCTCCTCCAAAGGAGTGCCGAAGTCATAGCGGTGACACCAATAAATGTCGACGTAGTCGGTCCGGAGGCGCTTCAAAGACCCGGCGATCGACTCGCGGATGTGCTTGCGACTGAGGCCGCAGTCGTTCGGCCCCATCGGCCCGGTCGGCCAATACACCTTCGTGCATAACTCGATGGACTCGCGGCGGACGCCTGTCAAGGCGCTGGCCAAGACGGTCTCAGCGGCGGTGTTGGCGTAGACGTCGGCTGTGTCGAAGGTGGTGATCCCCGCCTCCAGAGCCGCGTGGACACAGCGGTTGGCGCGGTCATTGTCAATTTGGGAAGCGTGGGTTAGCCAATTGCCGTACGCGATGGAAGAGACTTTGAGGCCGGAGTTGCCGAGGTAGCGGAATTGCATGGTTTGTCCTTCGCTGGAAAATTCGACTGGGGACCATCGTAATCCGCTCCGGCGGGCGCCGTCGCACGGCGGCAGGGCCGAGGAGGCTTGGGCGCCTTGGGCCGAGAGCCGTCAGTGGAGCGGGCGGGGCCAGACGAATTTGCTGCCGCGCTTGACGTCGGCTTGGGGCCGACGGGTCCGCCGCATCGACATCGCGCGGCTGGCCGCGTAACCGAACTTGCCCTTGAGCGGCTCGTTCGGGAAGTGTTGGCGGATGGCCTTGCGACAGCCCCGCCACATCACGTAGGTGTCGATGACGACGAGGAGCATCGCGGAGTAGCTGACGCCCAACCCGACGACCATGAAAACGGCGTTTTGGCCGCCCAACATGGTCGAGACGAGGACGAGCAGGAGGATCGGCAAGACGAACTCCGCGATTGACCAGCGGGTGTCGACGTAATCGCGGATCATCGTGTTGACCGGCTTGGCGTGGATCCTTTGGTAGCTGTCGTCTTGCGCCTTGGCCCGGGCTTGCCGGTTGCGGCGCTTGGCTTCCTTCTTGTCTAGGACGGGGTTGATCCGTTGCTGACGGGCGGCCAAGGCCTGGCGGCGGGTCGGGGTCGCGCCGGTCTTCTTGGCCGGAGCCTTGACCATGATCTTGCCCGTGGCGGCAGTGGTGGGGGCGGCGGCAACGGGGGCGGCGGTAGTGGGAGCGGGCCGGGCGGGCGCCTTTTCCGCCGCGGCTTTGGGACGGGCCTGGCTGGCGTCCAAGCGGCCGGTTGAGACGGCGGCTGGCTGAGGTTCGGCCGGTCGGCCAGCCTTGGCGGCCGACGTTGTGTCGGCAGCCGGCGGCGCGGACTGCGGCTTCGGCTGGTACGGGCGGAACAGTCCCACGGCTACCTCTCGGACGGTCAAGCGATCGCCGACATCTTACCGGCTGGCCCCCAGCGTTCCACGGCCGCGCTTTTTTCAGCTTTCGCCCGCCGCCGCCTGGCCGCGATGGCAGGCGGCGCGTCACGGCGCTTCTACGATGGGTGCCTGTGCGCATCGCGGTCATCACCGGTTCCGGCCCCTGGGCGGGCGACCCCGCTGTCGCCGCAGCTGTCAGCCAGGCTTGGGCGAGTCAGGGACATGTCGCGGCCGTTGTGGCGCGGCCGCCCGCGCCGGTCCGGCCGCGCCGACGGCTTGTGCCTGTGCCCGGCCGCACTGCCCTCTGCCTGGCCGGAGAGGATCTCGCCCCAGACCCGCTGGCAGAGCGCCTGGCTGGCGCCGATCTCGCCGTCGGACTGTTTGAAGTCTTGGAATTCCGCGACGGCGGCGGCCCGGAATTGGCCCGCCTGTCTGACGCCGCGGCCGCGGCGGCCATCCCCCTCGTCGTCTTGTCTAGCCGGCTCGACGTCTCGGCGCGGGAACTGCGGGTCTTAGGCGTCGAGGCGGCTTACGCCCTCGATCCGGCCGACTCGGCTGTCGTCTTAGAGCGGCTCGCCCGCACCTGGTCCTGGTGAGCCAGCCGCGGACCGTGCGGCCAAGCCGGGACCGCCGCTTTGAGAACCGAGACTTTGGCGCTGGTGTGGCCTTGTGGCATAATCTCCGACTGTTGTCCACCGCTCCGAGCTGCCTGCCACAGGGGGAAAGCGTCGGTGCGGAGGCCGACGAAGCCTACGAAAACAAATGACGACCACGGTGGCCTGTGGCACCGGGCGAGGATATCAGTTATGAACCAGCTCATTGCGGGCCTCGACGCCGAATCCCGGCGCGAAGACGTTCCGGCTTTCCGCCCCGGCGACACCGTCAAGGTCCACGTCAAGGTCGTCGAAGGCAACCGCTCCCGCATCCAGGTCTTCGCCGGGGCTGTCATCGCCCGCTCGGGCAGCGGTCTGCAAGAAACTTTCACGGTGCGCAAGGTCTCGTTCGGCGTCGGCGTCGAGAGGACCTTCCCCGTCCACTCCCCGATCATCGAGAAGATCGAGGTCGAGCGCCGCGGCGATGTCCGCCGGGCCAAGCTCTATTACCTCCGGGGTCTGCGCGGCAAGGCCGCCAAGATCAAGGAGAAGCGCGACTTCTGAAAGCCGCGTTCGCCGGGTCTGCGCTGGCTCCGAAGGACCGCGACATCGCGCTGGCCCCAATGCCCGCGCCCGCTTGGCGCCTGTGGCTTTCGGCAGGCGTTGCCCCGGAGCCCTGCGTTCTCTGAAGGCGCGCTTGACCTCTTACGCACGCCCCGTCTGAGTCAAAGGCCAGTACGGCCGTCGCCGCTTACACTGATCCGGACACAAGGCGCCGAACCTCCTTGCAGTCCTTGCCTTCCAGACGGCCGCCGGCCGTTCGGACGGACGTAGGCCGCCGTTGGGGTTGGCGTCTTCGCCTGAGCGGGGCGTGTGCAGACGGGGAGAAGGCAATGACGACAGCGCGGGGCGCGGTGACAGCCCCTGAAGCGCCCCTTGCCGGACTTGGCCCCATTTACCCCGCCTCTGTCTCTCCCGCTTTCCCTGCCGCCCGCCCTTCGGACCGCTTGGACGCCCCGTCCTTGCCGGCCGCCGGCCCGCGCCTTCCGATTCCGCCGCCGCCGCCCGCCGGCCCGCGCGCCCCGGTTTGTCCTCTGTCCGCCGCCGCTTCGCGCGCCGCCCCAGCCTCAA
>JAIRXC010000039.1 GCA_031268515.1 Propionibacteriaceae bacterium | reverse complement strand
AGATGGTCAGCGCCTGTCAGCACTTCCTCCGTCTTGATCATGGCCTTGAGCTGGCCGGTGTTGCGGAACTGGGCTTCGACCAAGGCGTCGGCGTTGGCTTCCATGGCGTCGGCCAAGGCGTTGAGGGCGCTTTGGCGGACCTTGGGCGGCGCCGCGCCCCAACTCGCGAAAGCCTGACAGGCCGCCGTGACGGCCGCGTCGACGTCCTCGGCCGATGACTCTGGCACTTCCCCGACAATCTCCTCGGTGGCCGGGTTGACGAGCGGGATCAGCCGCTCGGCGGCGGCTTCCTGAAAACGGCCGCCGATGTAATTGGAAAGGATGCGGGGCATGAGAGGCCTCCTTGCGTTTGTGCGCCTGTCTCCGCGGCCCGAGGAGAAGGCAAGCCGCCGGCGAGGCAAATGGTGGGGCCAGCGTAATCGCAAGCCAAGCCGGCGTCCGCCGCCTTCCGTCTGGTGGGCCGTCGGCGGATTGAATCCCGCTGCCGCCGACGAAGTCTGGCGGTGAGAGCGCCGCTTTGGCCGCCTTAGGCTTGGCGGCCGGCGGCAAAAGTCCGGTCGGATAAATCTTTTTGACGGCCGATAGTTGTTTTGGTTTCTGTCAGGCGCGGGCAAAACCTTCTGCCAAGACATCGAAAGCGTCATGGAGGAGGGCGTCGGAGATCGACAAAGGCGGCAGGAAACGGATGACGTTGCTCCAGGTGCCGCAGAGCAAGACGATGACGCCGTTGCGGTGGGCGTAGGCGGCGACGCTCGCGGCCAAAGCCGGGTCGGGGGCTCCGGTGGCGGGGTCGACCAGTTCGACCGCCTGCATGGCGCCGCGGCCTCGGATGTCGCCGATCCTGGGGTCGGTCTCCTGGAGGCGGCGGCAGCGGCCTTCGACGAGGGCGCCGATGGCGGCCGCCCGCTCCGTCAAACCTTCGTTTTCGACAGCCTCGAGGACGGCCAAGGCGGCGGCGCAAGACAAGGGGTTGCCGGCGTAGGTGCCGCCGAGGCCGCCGGAGTGGACCGACTCGAAGATTTCCGCCCGCCCGACGACGCCGGCCAGCGGCAGGCCGCCGCCTAGGCCTTTGGCCACGGTCATGAGGTCGGGTTCCAAGCCCTCGTGTTCGGCCGCGAACAGCCGGCCCGTCCGGGCGACGCCGGCTTGGATCTCGTCGAGGACGAAGACGATGCCGTGCTGGCGGGCGTAGGCCTGGAGCGCCGGCAGGAAGCCCGGGGCCGGGACGATGAAGCCGCCTTCGCCTTGGATCGGTTCGACGACGATGGCGGCCAGGTTGGACTCTCCGACCTCGGCGTGGAGGCGGGCGATGGTCCGGGCCGCGGCTTGCTCGCCTGTCAGGTTGTCGCGGTACGGGTAGGAGCCGGGCACGCGGTAGATCTCGGGCGCGAAGGGGCCGAAACCTGATTTGTAGGGCATGGCTTTGGCGGTCATCGCCATGGTCAAGTTGGTGCGGCCGTGGAAGGCGTGCTCGAAGACGGCGACGCCTTGGCGGCGGGTATGGGCGCGGGCGATCTTGACGGCGTTCTCGACCGCCTCGGCCCCCGTGCTGACGAGCAAGGCTCGCTTGTCATGGCGGCCGGGGGACAGCCGGACCAGGGTCTCGCAGACGCGCACATAGAGTTCGTACGGCGTGATCCCAGCCGCCGTGTGGGTGAACTTGGCGGCTTGGGCTTGGACCGCCGCGACGACGGCGGGATGGGCGTTGCCGACCGTTGTGACGGCGATGCCGGAGCCGAGATCGATGAAAGAGTTGCCGTCCACGTCGAGAAGGACGCCGCCGCCGGCCGCCTCAGCGAAAACTGGCATGGTCGCCCCGACAGCGGCGGCCACCGCGGCGTCAGCCCGCGCCCGCATGGCCCGCGACCGGGGCCCGGGGATCTCTGTGACAAGCCGCCGTTCCTGAGGCAGCGTCCCGCCAGTCTTGGTTTCTTCCTGATCGCCCATGCCGTCCCCCTTATGCGTGTGTTCCGTCGGCAGCACATTAGCGACCTCGCCGGCGACCCGTGGCCCGGTCCACCCCAGGCGTCCGAGGGCTTTAGACCGCGGGCGGCGGCGGAATCTGGCAGGCGGGTCTGCCCAGTCAGATGCCGCATCCTTGGCATGCGCGGCAATAGCCAATCCACGCAAACACTCCGGCCGGCGCCGTGACGGTATTGGACATTACTGGTTGTCTACCAGAAACGCGGTAGAAACGCATTGCGGAACGCGATGATGGTTCCAATCCTGTTGAGAGCTGGGGTGAGATAGAGCAACGACTCAACTATCGGCGGGCGCGGCGGCTTCCCGTAGAAGTTCCGCCAGTTGCCGCAAACGTGCCTCGGGCATGGCGATGAGCAGTGGCGACACCTGGCACTCGTCCAGCAACTCGCCACGCATGGCACGGCCTTTTTCGGTAAGCGCCAAACGCGTGACACGACGATCCTCGGGGTCGTTCTCACGAATGAGCAATCCCAGCTTCTCCAATTTGTCAACCACAGCGGTGACGTTGGTGGGTTTGGCGCAGATGCGCTGAGAGAGCTGACGCATGGTGATCTTGGTTTCGAGTTCTCGCAGGGCCACCGCCTGGGTGACGGTAAGGCCTCGGGAAGACGCCAGAGCCGCTATCTCAGAGTCCAAGTGACCCAGCAGGCGCATGATCAACGGTCTGATCGCGCTGGCGGCGTCAACCGCTGCCGATGGCAACTCGCGATTGTCCTTACACGCCGGCTTAGCATTCACTGGCGAACTATCCATCTTAGAAGTATACGTCTTGGCGCCGCTCGTGCTCAGCTTGCGAGAGACGGGTCGCGCCCGCCGGGCGGCGTCGCCTCAGTTGGGGACGGGGAACCTTTCGGCACGGCTTGGCTGCGGCCGATCAGTTTGGCGGCGATGAGTATCACAAGGGTCGCGACGCCAGCGGTTAACGTAATTAACATAGCTTGCCGGTAGCCAGCCAGGCTGACACCCGCGCCCCCCACGAGGGCCACCCCTATCAAGTAGCCTGACTGGCGGCCGGCGTTGGCCAAAGCAGACACCACGCCGGCAGCCCCAGCCGGGGAAACAGACATTGCCAGAGTCAGGTGCGGCGCGGTCAACACCCCGAAACCGACGCCAACCACCAATAGGCAGACGATGACAGACCATTCCGCTTGGCCGCCTAGGGCCAACACGCCGACGACGGCGCCAGCCGTGGACACGCACGCGCCGATGAACGTCAACTGCCAAGGCTGAACAGCTTTGGCTAATTTGGCGACGAGTATGGGCAACGCGAACACAGGGAACCCGCCAGCTATCAGAGCCATTCCAGCCGACAGGGCACTCCAACCGGCCGCCTGCTGCAGGTAGAGATTGGCGGCGAACAAGGAGCCGTAGAAGACGATGAACAAGGCCAAACCCGCCAGCGTGTAGAGCATGACTGGGGCGTTGCGCATCACTTGAGCGGGTAGCAGTGGGCCGGCGGATCTCGACTCGACCAACACGAACAAGCCAGCTAACACGATGGCGCATGCCAGCGCCGCGAGGAACCAAGCCGCCGGCCAGCCGCCTTGAGTGTATTGGATGATGCCATAGGCCAAAGCGCCCAAGGCGGCGGCCACCAGCGCTGTGCCGGGGAAGTCAAGAGGCCGGGCATGCCCGGCGGAGCGGGTCAAACGGCGGGCGAACCACAAGGTCGCCACCCCGATGGGCAAGTTGAGCAGGAACACCGACCTCCAACCAAGGCTGTCCACCAAGAGTCCTCCCAAGGTCGGTCCGAAGGCTTGGGGCGAAGCGGTGATGGTGGCGATGACAGCGATGGCCTTGCCCCTGGCGGCGGGATCATGGAACTCTTGGGTGATGACAGCGAGCGCAGCCGGAATGAGGAGCGCCCCGCCTACTCCTTGGAGAGCCCGCGCCGCTATCAGTTCCCACGCCGCGTCGCACCCCGCGCAGAGAGCGGACGCGATGGTGAACACGACTACTCCCGCCCGGAAGATCCGGGACGCGCCGAACCTGTCGATGAGCCCGCCACCCGCCAGCAGCAACGCGGTCATCGCCAGCACGTAGGCGTCGATGATCCACTGCTGCTCGGCTGGCCCGGCGCCGGTTTGCGCGGCGATGTCCGGCAACGCCACGTTCAGCACCGTGGTGTCCAAGATGACCATCGAGTAGCCCAGGCACGCCGCCAAGATGACGGCTCGGGTTGATCTCATCAGTTTTCGCCCTTTCGTTGAGCAGGTAGGGTCAGTCGAGAGTCGCCAAGTCCGCCGAGTCGAAGGGCAGTCTCTCCGTAAGGTGGCCGGAGCGTAATTTGTTGACCATGCCGGGATCAGAGATAAGCGCTCTGCCGATGGCAACCAGATCGAATTGGTCCTGCGCGAACATGGTTTCTAGCGTGCCCATGTCGTCGAGCTGAGCGCCTTCGCCCTTGATAAGCGTGTCAATGAAAGTGTTATCGCGAAGGCCTACGGACCCAACTGTGATGGTGGGCTTTCCTGTGACTTTTTTGACCCACCCTGCGAGGTTTAGATTTGAGCCCTCGTATTCGGCTTCCCAAAACCGTCGAGTCGAACAGTGGAACAAGTCGGCTCCGGCGTCGGCCAACGGGGTGAGAGCGGCCTCAAGATGCTCTGCTGTCGGCCACGGGCGTGCTGTAAAATCGGCAGTCTTCCATTGGGACACGCGCACGATGATCGGGTAATCGGGGCCTGTGGCGCGGCGGACAGCCGCGATGATCTCGGCAGTCAGGCGCGAACGGTTTTGCACGGAGCCTCCGTATCTGTCTGAACGCTGGTTCGTGGTTTCCCACAAGAACTCGTCGAGCAGATAACCATGAGCGGCATGGATCTCGACTCCGTCGAAGCCGAGCTGCTGAGTTTGCTGTGCGGCTCCGGCAAACGCGGTAATTACTCGCGCGATGTCATCCTCGTCCATCGGAGGGGTGGCCTTAGATCTGCCAGGCGACATCCCTGACGGACTGAGGTTGGGAGCTTCGGGGAAAGGCGAAGCGGCTTGGTCGCGTTCCATGCCAACGTGCCAAATCTGAGGGATCACCATCACGCCGGCGCTGTGTACTGCGTTTGCCACTTCACGCCAATTGGACTCCCATCCGGGCGGACCGATCCTAGGAACATTGCCAGACGCCGCGCTGGACGGCTCGTTAACAGCGAGAGCTTCGGTGATAATTAAGCCCACTCCACCGGCCGCGCGCCGCGCGTAGTACTCGGGGGTGCGGCTGTCAAGCAGTCCGTTCATTGAGAAGGACCGGGTCATTGGAGCCATCACAAACCGATTGCGCAATGATAGGCCAGATTGCGTAAATGGAGATAGTAGCGTTTGATGAGGTTGGTCGCGGTAAGGTGGGAAAGACATCATGGAATCGCTCTCTCAGAGTGTTGGCGGTTAGTATGGCAAGGCGGCTTGGCTTGATAACTCGTCGGCTGTGTTAAACGACGCTAATTCACGAGTTGCTTGCTCCACGGCGGTTGTGACAGGCATGACAGGCCTGCGGCCGAGTATGGATAAGGCCTGTTCTAGCCGTTCAGACACGCTGCCGCTAATTACTTGTATAGGTAGGTTGAGCTGCTCGATTGTGTCACGCAGAAGCCGGTCAGAGATCTCACGGAATCGCTCGGAAACAGGCCGGTGGCCATCCTCCACTAGGGGAAACTCGATAGGCAAGTGGAGGAAGAGATCGTAGGAGCGCAGCGCGTGACGCTTAACGACGGATCCCAGAGCGTCCATGACCTGCTCGAAAAAAGCTTCCCGACCCGTTAGGCCTTCAGAGTATTCCGAGTCGGATTGTGGATGAATGCCCATGTGCACGCGCACCTTTCCGTACACCCACTCGTGTAGCGACGATCCATCTGATATGAATCCGTCAGGTAGTGAACGTTCGTGTGCGAACCGCTGAGAGTATCGAATGATTCCTAGTTGAAGCAGCTCGAGATCCTGACACTCTTCTAAACGTTTGCCAGGGAATGCGTTTGGTAGTATTTGACGCATTGTCGCCGCGTGAGTGCGAGGGATGCCGCTTACCAGAGACAGGGCCAAACTGGTCAGCGTCTTGCCGGTTGAGTATGTGCCAGACACGGCCACCTTGTTCATGACACCACCTGTCCAGGCAGCCGGTGCGCCAAATTGAACTCTGAGGCGATGTTGGAGAATTGGCCGCAGAAGTCGGCGATGCGCCAACGCTCGCCACGCAAGGTGACTAAACGGTGACTGGTGACACGCACCATCGCCTCAGACCCGTCAAGCTGCGGCGCTGCGGGATGTGCCACGCTCATCATGACCCGGCGCATCCACATTGTGTACGCCTCCGAGCGCTTCAGGTCGTCTAGTGAAAGCAGGAGGATCTGGCTTAATTGCGCTTGGGCGAGCAGACAATCGACCATCGACACACCCGCAGCGTGATCACCACCGAGGTCTCGGAGTGGCGCGGCCCCTTCGACCATGATGTGAGCCGCGGTTGCGCTATTTCCGGTCATCATGATGTCTCCGATGTTGTGATGGCGGGTGCGGTACCCGGATCCGTACAATCTGTCGTTGCCAGCGCCAAGTAGGTCGCAGATCGATAATGATTCGGACGACGAATCCTTCAGCCCGTCGGTCTCCACCAGAGCGGTGATCGTGACTTGAATGGGGCCGACCCGGCAGTCGAACGACAACTGCGACCAGCCTTGGCGGGTGGCAGGGTAGGCCCCTGACATGCTTGCGTATGACGGGATCTTTTCTTCGACGCCTTGGGCGGCGGCCCCAGCCCTGAACTCAGCGTGGTTGATCCATGCGGCGCGTCGCCGTTCCTGACTGACTCCGCCCACCGCCAGAATCGCTTCTACGAGCTGAGCCGACACCACGAACGCGTCAACGGTCGACAGGTGCGGCACGATGACGCGGCTGTCTTTTAGCGACCAATCCGCCGGGTAGGACAAGACAGTCTGAGCCGACGCGGACGCTCTGCCTTGTTCCACGACGACGCGAACCTCTGCCACATCTTGAAAGACTCGCCTGAAGCCTTCAGAGAAAAATCTGCCTTCCGCCGAGCCGAGCAGATCATCAACGCTGACCCGATGCGCGACCGCAACTGACACGGCCCCTCCTGTAATGCGTGAATGGATAGTCCCGTAGCGTAGCCATCACTGAGTGGATAGTCACTAAATGGAGCATACTCCTAGACGGATCACTACTTGACACGCGTGAGACGGGTCTCCGTCAGTCAGTCCGGCCTGTGGCAGTGAGAACGCTCGAAAGAGGTGGCTTGTGATCCCGCCCTTGACTCCCGATCCACAGCAGGACGCTGACCCGTCTTGGCCGGCCCCGGCGAGCCTTGAAGTGTTCGACCATTTTCACATTTTCAGATGAAAGTAGGAGCCGAGGCCGCGTGCCATGGGACAGGGACCTAAAGCCACGCTTGTAAGTAGTTAACTTGTCTATGGGAGGCTGCTGCACGGGTGGAGGTTTCGTGTTTTGAGGGATCTGCTCAGACGGAAAAGCGCTGCCTCGCGGTGCGGGGGCGCTTAGAAGAGTCTGTGAAAGCGGCCCGCAAACTATCCGCACGGCTGCCGGGAGGCCAGCCCAAGGAGGTCGTCAGATCGGCTTTCTTGCCGGATCGGCCTCCCGGCGCAGCCGGCAAGCGATTCGCGGCAGCGGGGAAACGCCAAGGACGGCCGCTTCGGCCGCGACGACTTAGACTAGGCGCCCTAACCCTTGGAAGCAGGGCGGACAGAGAGGGGCTGTTATGGCGGGCGGTTTGCCAGGCTGGTATCCAGATCCGGGCGGCCAGGCTGGGATGTTCCGCTACTGGGACGGCCAGGCGTGGTCCGAGGCCTTGTCAGCCACCCCTTACGCTCCGCCACCGGGCGGCAGCGCGGCCGCTTCCATGCCGCCTTCCCAAAACGACTTCTCACAGGGCTCGGCCTATGGCGCAGGGGGCGCCGCCGGCGGTTACGGCCAAGGGGCGTACGGGCAGGGAAACCTGCCGTATGGCCAAGGAACCCAGCCGTACGGGCAGGGAAGTCCTCCATACGGGCAGGGCAATCCAAGCTACGGCCAGGCCGCGAGTCAAGGCTACGGCCAGGGGGCTTTTGGCTACGGCGCGGCTGGCTACGCCCCTGGGGCCACAGGCGGAACCCCTCACAGTGGGGCTTTCTCCGGCGGAGCCCCTTACAGCGCGGGCGCCTACGCTGCTGGCAGCCAAACGGCGAGCGCCCCCGGCGGTCCTGGCACGACGACGTCGGCGCCGCGGGGCAAGTCGCGTCGAATCGCGCCGCTGATCGGTTTCGGCGTCCTCCTTGTCGCCTTGGCCATTGTCGTCTGGCAGGTGGTCGCGCGAGTCGGGGACTCTCCCGACAGTCCATCGCCGACGGGCGGCGGCAACCCCACGACGACATCCATCTGTCCCGATCCCGGCAACTGGGAGCCGGCGGAGCACCCCGACGACGGCCGGGTCCACGGCGGCCGCCTTTCCTACCCACGCCTCCGCGGTTCCTGGAGCGCGCCCGGAATCGACCCCCGCCTCCCCTTCGGCCGAGACGTCGTCACCCAGATGCTCACCGTCCACGAGGGCTATTCGGACAGCTCCTCTTGGGTGGCCTCCGTCTTGGTGGGCGAGTTGTACGCCGGCGACGGCTTCTATTCGCCGGAGGAAGCCTCCGACATCGTGACCCGCTGCATCGTCCGCACCTTCTACGGCGACGCCGCCGTCGAACGCAATGACATCCAAAACGCGGGGATCACGTTCCAGGGCTACAGCGGCTGGATCATCGAAACGGACCTGTCTTTCGACATTGAGAATTTGCCGACGAAGAGCGAACGGGTCGTCATCATCATCGTCGCGACATCGGAGCTGACGGCAAGCCTCTTCTACAGCTCGATACCCGAGGACTCTCCTCAAGAAGCTTTCGACGGGGCTCAAATCGCTCTCGACGGCCTACGGGTGGACGACTGAGCCGGACGCGGACGGGCCCAGTCGGACGGGGCACGCCGGCCGGCTGCCGTCCGCTCCGCTGCGGCGGTTCCGGCGGCACGGGTTGTGAGAGGACGGCTCCCACGAACGCTGGCGTCGCCGCCGTCAGAAAGCGGCGAAGCCGCCGCCGAGGGTGCGGCTCCCCCGAACGCTGGCGTCGCCGATGAGCCGCGCCTACGCTGACATCAAAACCCAGGCTCTCTGAGCTGGCGGGAGCTGCTGTCTCCCGCGGCGGACAGAAGCGGACAGGCTGTCTTGGGATGACCAGGTTCGTGGGCCCGGCTGACGGCGCAAATCGACCCGGAGGGCCCAACGCCGCCTCCAGCTTGGGATGACCAGATTCGTAGGCGCCGCCTGGCGGTTGCCGTCTCGGCGGTCCGATTTGGCGGCCCGTCAGCTTTGTTTGACAGTTTGGCGGCTAGTCTGAGCTTCACGATTCACGGGAAGCGGGGCGCCTAAGGCTGGGCTCCGCGCCCTCCCCAGGACCCCGAGGAAAATGTCATGGACCTGTTAGCCTGCCGTATCATTCCCGTTGTCGTGCTCGACGACGCCCGCGACGCCGAGCCCCTCGCCCAGGCGCTCGTCCAAGGCGGCCTGCCTGTCGCGGAGGTGGCCTTCCAAACCGCTGCGGCCGCCGAGTCGATCGCCATCATGCGGCAATTCCCCGGGTTGGCCGTCGGGGCCGGCCGGGTGACGAACCGCGCCCAGTTGGAGAGCGCCCTCGCCGCCGGCGCTGACTTCATCGCCTCTCCTGGCCTACGGGCCGACCTGGTCCGCGCCGCCCAAGCCGCCGGTGTTGTCGCCATCCCCGGCGCCGTGACCCCGACCGAGATCCTGGCCGCCCAGGACCTCGGCGTCGACCTGGTCAGGTTTTTCCCGGCCGAGGTCTACGGCGGCCCCGCGGCTGTCAAGGCTCTGGCCGAGCCGCTCGTCGCCATGCGGTTCATCCCTGTCGGCGGCGTCACCCCGGCCAACCTGGCTGATTATCTGCGTCTCAGTTGCGTGCCGGCTGTCGGCGGCTCCTGGGTGGCGCCGAAGGCGGTCATCGCC
>JAIRXC010000179.1 GCA_031268515.1 Propionibacteriaceae bacterium | reverse complement strand
CGTCGCCGTCTTGCTGGAAGCCGCCGCCGCGGCCCGGCCGGACTTCGCCAACCGTTGACCGGCCTTTTCCCGCCGGCCTTCCGCCGTTAACGCTTCCGGCGCGGGGATGGCGCCGCCGTCGCGGCCTTGGCCGTGACAGACTGAGGCCCATGCTGCGCTGTTTGACCGCCGGGGAATCGCACGGCCCCGCTCTTGTCGCGACGGCCGACGGACTGCCTGCCCACATCGCTGTCACGACCGGCGAGGTGGCCGCGGCTTTGGCCCGCCGCCGCCTCGGCTACGGCCGGGGGGCCAGGATGGGTTTCGAGCGCGACGCCGTCCGTTTTCTCGGCGGCGTCCGCCACGGCGAAACCATGGGCGGCCCCGTCGCCATCGAGATCGCCAACAGCGAGTGGCCGAAGTGGGAAACCGTCATGGCGGCCGACCCTGTGGACCCTGAAGCTCTGGCCGCTTCGGGGCGGGCCGAACCTTTGACCCGGCCCCGGCCGGGGCACGCCGACCTGGCCGGTATGCAGAAATACGACTTTCCCGAGGCCCGGCCTGTCCTCGAACGGGCCTCGGCTAGGGAAACCGCCGCCCGGGTCGCCCTCGGCGCCGTCGCCCAGGCCTTCCTCAGCCAGGCGCTTGGAATACACATTGTCAGCCACGTCGTCGCTGTCGGCCCGGTCCGGTCCACTGGCCCCCGCCCGAACTGGGAGGACCGGGACCGCCTCGACGCCGACCCCGTCCGCTGCGCCGACCCGGCCGCCAGCGCGGCGATGCGAGCCGCCATCGACGCCGCCATCGCCGCCGGTGACACCATCGGCGGCGTCATCGAGGTTGTCGTCTTCGGCTGCCCGCCTGGCTTGGGCTCTTTCGTCCAATCCGACCGCCGCCTGGACGCCCTTCTGGCGGGCGCTTTGATGAGCGTCCAAGCCGTCAAGGGGGTCGAGGTCGGGGCCGGCTTCGAACTGGCGGCTCTGCCTGGTTCCGCCGCCGGCGACCCTATCGTGCCGCGCCAGGGGGGGATCGGCCGGGAGGGCAACCGTTCGGGCGGTATCGAAGGCGGCATGTCGACCGGCCAGCCGATCTGGCTGCGGGCCGCCATGAAGCCGATCGCGACCGTCCCCCACGCCTTGCCAACCGTCGACCTGGCCAGCGGCGCCGCCGCCGCCGCCCACCACCAGCGTTCCGACAGTTGCGCCGTGCCGGCGGCCGGCGTCGTCGCCGAGGCTGTTGCCGCCTTGACGCTTGCCGGCGCCGCGCTCGACAAGTTCGGCGGCGACACCGTGGCAGAGGTCCGCGCCGCCGCCGCCCGTTACACCGACCGCCTGGACGCCCGCGGCCTTCGGGCCGTGCTGTGAGCCTCGTCCTCATCGGCTTGCCCGCCTCTGGCAAGTCGACCATCGCCGCCTTGCTGGCTCGCCGCCTCGGCCTTCGCCACGTGGACTCTGACGACTGGATCGAGGCCCAAGCCGGCAAACCTGTCGGTGCGATCTTCGCCGAAGACGGCGAGGCGGCCTTCCGGCGGCTTGAAACCGAGGCGGTCGCGGCCGTCTTGGCCCTCGACGGCGCCGTCGTCTCCCTCGGCGGCGGGGCTGTCGAAAGCGAAGCCAACCGGCGGGCTTTGGCCGGCCATGAGGTCGTCTGGCTCGATGTTTCCGTGGCTGTCGCCACTCGCCGGGCCGGCCTGGGCCAGCTTCGGCCCCTCCTCTTAGGCGATGTCCGCCGCCGCCTCGAGACCCTCGCGGCCGAGCGCCGTCCCCTCTACGCCGCGATTGCCAATTGGCGGGTCGACGTCGGCCAAACCAGCCCCGGCGCCGTCGTCCGCGAGATCCTCCGCCTGACCGGCCGCGCCCCCGCCGCCGACCAAGAAAAACGAGGCGCGGAGCGCACGCTTGACCCCGCCGGCGCAACCGCAACCGATCAGGGGCGACGAGGCGCGGACCGCGGCCCCGTAACCGATCGAAGACAACCCGGCGAGGACCATCGCGCCCCCGCCGCCGACCCTGAAGCCCGACAAGGACAACGCGGCGGCCGCGCCCCGCTGGCCGCCGCCGGGACAGACGACTGCAGCCGAGAGGAGGCCGGCCATGGCTGAGCAACTCCTCCAAGCTGCCGGCGCCACCGCCGATCCGGGCCTGGCCCGGGGAACGCCGGCCAAGTCGGAGCGGGTTGTCAAGGTGGCGGCGGAACGGCCCTATGACGTCGTCATCGGACGCGGCGTCAGCACTCGCCTAAACGATGTCCTCGGTCCGGCCGGCCGTGTCGCCGTCATCCATCCGGCGGCCTTGGCCGGCCTGGCCCGCCGCGTCCTGGCCGGCCGGCCGGCTGTCTACATCGCCGTCCCAGAGGCGGAGGCCGCCAAGACGCCGGCGGTGTTGGGGGAGTGCTGGCGGCGCCTGGCCCAGGCCGGTTTCACCCGCGACGACCCCATCGTCGGCTTAGGCGGCGGCACGACGACTGATTTGGCCGGTTTCACCGCCGCCACCTGGTTGCGCGGCGTCCCCCACATCGCCGTGCCCACGACCGTCCTGGCTATGGCCGACGCTTCGGTCGGCGGCAAGACTGGCGTCGACCTGCCCGAGGGCAAGAACCTCGTTGGCGCCTTTTGGGAGCCGCAGGCGGTCCTCTGCGACCTCGACTTGCTACAGACTCTGCCGAAGGCCGAGAAGATTTCCGGGATGGCCGAGATCATCAAGGCTGGTTTCATAGCGGACCCTGAGATCACCGCCTTGGCCACCGCTGATCCGGCCGCCGCCCAGGATGTCGGCGGCGAGGTTTTCGCGGAGTTGCTGGCCCGCGCCATCGCCTTCAAAGCCGCCGTCGTGAGCCGCGATCTGCGGGAAGCCGCGCCAGCGGCCGGCCCGGTCGGCCGGGAGGGGCTCAACTACGGCCACACTCTGGCCCACGCCATCGAGAAGGCCAGCGGTTACGCTTGGCGCCACGGCGAGGCCGTGTCCGTCGGCATGGTCTTCGCGGCCGAGGTGTCCGTCCGCCTCGGCCTGCTCGACCCGGCCGTCGCCGCCCGCCAGCGCCGCCTGCTGGCGGCAATCGGCCTGCCGGTCGCCTACGCCGGCGCCGATTGGGCGACGCTGCGGCCGGCCATGGCCCTCGACAAGAAGGCCCGCGGCGCCAGCCTCCGTTTCGTGCTCCTCGACGGCCCCCAACACCTTGTCATCCGCGCCGACCCGCCCGAAGCCGTCCTGGCCGCCGCCTTCGCCGCCTTAGCCCCAGAAGACTGACGGCCAAGGCTAAGCTAAGGCGCGCAGTCGAGTTGCCGAGGGCCGGACGCCGCCGCGGCGCGGCAGATGAGTCCCGGCGCCCGCGCGTCACGCGAAGGAGGATCTGGTGTACGTGGCGGAGCGCTATCGCATGTCTGACGACGAGGCCCGTCGCCGCCTGACCGGGCCGTGCGTCGGCAATCTCATCACCTTCGACCCCGTCGCCCGTCGCCCTGTCGCCACCTTCTTGCCTTGGGCTTTCGTCCCCGATCCGGACCGCCTCGTCAGCCACGTCGGCCGCGTCAACGGGCAATGGCGCCACAGCGGGCCGGCCCTCATCGTCATCGACGGCCTCCAAGGGCCG
>JAIRXC010000136.1 GCA_031268515.1 Propionibacteriaceae bacterium | reverse complement strand
TAGTTAAAACAATTAGTTAATGAATGAATGTCACTTTACAGGCGGTGGGTCGTCGGGATCGGGGGTCAAGCGGGCCACAACGACCGTCCGCAGACTCGTCCCGCCATTTGCGCAGGTCGACAAGACGACCAGGCGGTCAGACTCGGTGACGGCGTCGCCGCTCCACAAGGCAGCCGACTCGCGTAGGCGGGTCAGATGGCTGCGCTTGTCAGCGGGGCTGGGAAAACTGTAGTCGTAATAGAAACTGCGAGCGTCCGTTGTGGCAGCGGCCACAAGTTCAAGGCGCTGGCGGCCAGCCGGGGTGTCGAGCCAACCGGTCGGGTGGGCGGCGTAATAGGCGGGGTCGAGGAAGTCGGCCAAGCGGCCGAAGACCGCTCCCGACAGCATGTTGTGTCCGTAGAGGACGGTGTTGAAATCACTGAAATCGGCTCGGGCCCGGTGGTCGCTGAAGACAGCGCCGCTCTCCGAAGGCTCGCCGAAGGCGTTATGGGTCAGATAGAAAACATTGTCCTGACCCTGGGCGACAGGTTCGTCAAGGTCAATGCCATCCCAAGACAACCAAGCCACAATCTCCTTGTTCGCGGTCCGCAGAGCGCCGACATCGACGCCAACGGCCGGAACCGCGTCGCGGCCGGAACCGCGATCACGGTCGTGCAAGACGAGGGCGCCGTCAGCAGCCTCCCGGTCGCCGACCGGGGCGTCCAGACCGACCTGCCAGGTCAAAGCCAAGACAGCCAAACCGGTCAGAAGACCAAGGCCACGCAGGAACCACCTCATGCAGACTCCCTCATGCCAAGGGGTGCGAAGACGCCGCCAGCGGCGGCACGGGGGCCGCTTGTCCGCTGGAAAACGCTTCCTGAGGTGATGCTCACGGTAGGTACAACGCCGCCTAGGGCGGTCGTATTCCAACCGATTTCGCATCAAATCAGTCCTGTTTAGGATGCCTTAGTTCCCTTTATGGCAACAGTTTCATAAAAACAATGGCGTTAGTCACTCTTCCGGGCCGTTTCGCCGCGGCTCGGCCCACCCGAGCCCTCGCCGCCGCCAAGGAGCCCGGCCCGTCTCCAAAGTCTGACGAGACATCTGCCACAACGGCCTCCCGACATCCCAGCCGCGGCGCGCCCCGGCGCTGGCATAAGAGGGGGTGACACAGCCTCCTGACCACTGACGCCAGACATCCCGGCTGCGGCGGCGTTGAGACGGTCCCCCGGCCTGGCCATGACACGCGCTGGACGTGGCCCGCTTGCAGACCTCAGGCAACCGGTCATCTAGGGTGATGTGTCACAAGCGGAGGAGGAACGCCATGCCCGGCAAACCCACTGTCGCGGATTTGACCGCCCAGATCACAGCCGATGTCCGCAGCCTCATCGCCGGTGAGCTGGCCTTGGCCAAGGCGGAGCTGGAGCCCGCCTTCAAACGCGCGGCCGCCGGCGGCGGACTCAGCGCCGCGGCGATCATTTGCGGCGCCAGCGCCGCTCTCGTCGCATGGTTTTGCGCCGCCGCAGGCTTCGCCTGGCTGTTCGCTTCGACAACTGTTTGGTCGCCTTGGGCCTGTGTCTTCAGCGGCTTCGCCACGGCTCTCATCCTCGCCCTCGTCGCAGCGGCGCTGACCGCTGCCCTCGCCTACGGCCGCTTCAAGGGCCTCCGCGGGATCCAAAGGACGCCAGAGGCAGCCAAGCAGGCGATAGCGGCGGTCCACGACGGCATCGCCTCCGGCAAGGCCCTCGTCCGAAACGGCGGCTCTAAGGGAGCGCCGCTGCCGGTCCCGCTGCAAAACGGCCAGGAAGGGCGGCCAGAGCGGCCGGGCAAAGAAGCGGAAGCCTCTTAGCCGATCATCCGAGCCACCCAGCTTGAAGCCATGGCCAAGCCGATGCTGAAGCTGGCGATCGACACCGGTTTGCACAACGCGATGACGAGGGCGAAGCGGCGAAGCGTCATCCGCGTCAAGCCGGCGACAAAGCACAGATAGTCGTCGGGCGAGATGGGCAAGAGGATCGCGACGGGGAACCATTTGTCGAAGAAACTGGGACGGTCGAGCCAACCGAGGTATTTGGTGTAAGCCCGCTCCGACATCATCGCTTGGACGAACGGCTTGCCGTATTTTCGGGCCAGGCCGAAATTGATGAAGGAACCGATGGCGATGCCGATGTAGTTGTAGACGAAACCCCAGACCGGGCCGAACACGAGGACGCCGGCGACGGTGCTCAAGCCGCCAGGAATTATTGGTATGACGACCTGGATGATCTGCAAACCGATGAAGACAATCGGCGCCCAGGCGCCAGCGCGGGCGAGGAGGCCGGTCAAAGCGTCGCGTGACGTGAAGATCCCGTGCCGATAACCCAAGACGCACAGCCAGGCGGTCGCCGCGAGGCCGATGACCGACAAGACGACCATGAGACGGCGGACGTGCGGCCTGGCCGCGGACGAGGCAACGGCCGTCAGCTCACCGGAAGCTGTCGCCAAGCCTTCCTGGCCGCGGGCGGCAGCCGCGCCTGTTTCAGCGGGAACCACTGCCGAGCCTGTTTCGCCGGCGGCCAGCTCGGCTGCCGCAGCGGCCGTGGCAGGAGCAGCCGCGGCGCACGGCTCTTCGAACGCCGCCGCGGGGCCGGCTGAAACCGGCCGCCGCAAAGCCGACGCGGAGTCTTCCTGGCTGACGACAGTGGCGATCACTTTGCGGTTCCCCGCGTCTGCTGGCGGCAGCCGCGCTGGGCGTAGGCCTCCTTGTACAACCGTTCCCATTGGGCCACGGCGTTCGCCTCGGAATAAAGGCGGTGGGCCGCGTCGGAGCGGTCGGACCACTGCTGGTAGAGGTCGGGGTCGCCGACCAGCCGGGCGATTTCAGCGGCGAAAGACTCCGGCCCGTCGCCGCGCAGATAGTAGCCAGCGAGGATCGACTCGTAAACCGGGATGTCTCTCAATAAAACTGGTTTGCGGCAGCACTGGGCTTCGAGGATCGCCATTGGGAACAACTCGTCGAAGGAAGGCAAGAACATGAGGTCGGCCAGATGGTAAATGAGGGGCATGTCGTCCCGCTCGACCAGCCCGATGAAGTGGACGTTGTCAGGCAGCCGGTTCATGAGGTCGCGGATCTCGTCGTAACCGCCGCTCAAACGGCCGAAAGAGAAACCGCCGGCCCAAATGAATTGGACATGGGGCAGCCGCCGGGCCGTTTCCACGAAATCAACCACTCCCTTGCGGGTTTGAAGCTGGCCGACGCCGAGGACGACGAAATCGTCGGCCCCCAAGCCAAAGCGACGGCGCGCCAGCGCCACCTGCCTGGGATCGACGTTGGCAAACGGCTCCGCCGAAACAAAATTAGGGATGCAGGCAAGTTGGGGGCGGTCCAAGTCATAGCCGCGCATCTTCTCGATGAAGCTCGGGTTGACGGTCACGAGGTAATCCATGGAGTTGTAGAAGAATAAAAGGTAGCGGTTGAGGGCCGCCCGCACCAAGCGCGGCAGCCGGAGAGACTCTTCAAGGGTTTCCGGCAGAAAATGGACATAAGCGATGCCGACACGGCGGCGGCGGGTCAAAAGCCGCTCGAACAAAAAACGTGGGTTAATTGTGTGGTAATGGACGATGTCGGCTTGGCCGAGTTTGTTCTCCTTGATGTCCACGCCAGCGAGGCCGCGCTTGACGGCGCGGACCTGCTCGTCGTAGCACGCCCCAACCCCTTGGCCCTTGACCGTGTGAGCGCGTGAACGCATCGCGACGGTGAAGCGGACCGTCTGATCAGGCGGCCAAACCGAGCCGGCAGCCGCCGCCAAGCCAGCCTCGGCGGCGCCGCGGCTCGAGGCAGAAGCTCCGGCGGCAGCGCGCGAAACGGTCTTCCGGCTCGCCTTCAGGCTGAGATCGGCCACGTCATCTCCTTTCGGCTCAGACTGCAAAGCGCCGGTTGGCGGCGCTGTCGGAAAAGCACTTCCAGAGCCTACGACACTTGCGCCTTCCACCCTATCCGGACTTTCCCTGGACGGCCCCGGACAAGGAATCGGATACGCCATCGCACCGGCCCCGCCGGCCGCCAAGGGGTTGGCCTCGGCCGCCAAGGGCAGGCCTGGCTCTCGTTGAGCCAAGTCTGCCCCGTAAGGGACTGGCGCAAAAAAATTTCGGAGCGGAAACAGCGGCTCCGACGCGGGGAATCGACAAGCTAACTTCCGACGGCGGGCGCCTTCCCCTGGCTGCGGCCAGGGGACGCCCTTACCTCTGAAGCCAGACCCTGAGGCTTCCCCCTAGGTCTGCGGGATGGCGGAAAATCACAACCAGCGGGCGATGTGCCAATTCGCCGGACAACATATGGTCGATGGCATGACTGCCACCTACGATCCCACTGCCTTGCCTTCTCCCGCCGCCACGGCGCCTCACGCCGCCGCCGTCCGCGCCCGCGGCCTTAGCCGCGTCTTTGGCCAAGGCGAGGCCGCGGTCCACGCCCTCCGTGATGTCGACGTCGATTTCGCAGCCGGTGAATTCACCGCCATCATGGGCCCGTCCGGGTCAGGCAAATCAACTCTCCTTTACCTATTGGCCGGCTTGGAGACCCAGACCGCCGGCCACGTCGAACTGGCCGGCCAGACCCTGACCTCTCTCAGCGACAACGAGCTGACGATCCTGCGCCGCGACCGAGTCGGCTTCGTCTTCCAGTCCTTCAATTTGCTGCCCATGTTCACGGCCAAGGAAAACATCCTCTTGCCAGCCCAGCTAGCTGGCCGCAAGGCCGACCCGAAATGGTTCGACACGATCATCACGACGCTCGGCCTCGGCGGCCGGCTTGACCACCGGCCGAGCGAACTGTCCGGCGGCCAGGCCCAACGGGTCGCCATCGCCCGGGCCATGATCATGCGGCCCGAAGTCATCTTCGCCGACGAGCCAACCGGCAATCTGGATTCGCGATCTGGCCTTGAGGTGCTCGGCTTCCTGCGCCACTCAGTCCGCCAGCTCGGCCAAACCGTCGTCATGGTCACACACGACCCGGTCGCCGCCGCCCACGCCAGCCGCGTCGTCCTCTTGGCCGACGGCCGCCTGGCCGGGGAGATCTGCGACCCGACGCCCGAATCCATCCTGGCGAGCCTCGACGCGCTCCGCCCCGCAGCCCTCTGAGGAGCCAAGCCATGTGGAAATTCACGTTGGCGCAGATGCGCCGCCATGTCAGCCGGCTGGCCGCCGCCGGCCTCGCCATCATTTTGTCGACCGGCTTCATCGCCGCCGCCGTCATCGGCATGACAGCCATCGCCGACACCGCCCGAAACGCCTTCTCGGCAGACTTGGGCAAGGCCGATCTGATCGCCACGGCCGCCGGCACTGGAGAATGGTTGCCGGCCGGGGCCGAAGCCGCCGCCCGCGCCACGGCCGGCGTCAGCGACACCTACACGCCGCTGCGCCAAACAGCGGTCGCCATCGGTCCAGAGCACCGCGAAAAGATCATCGCCCAGAGCGCGCCGGGCAACCCGGCCTTCCTGCCGGAGCTGGCCCAAGGACGGGGGCCGGCCGGCCCCGACGAGGTTGTCATCGGCGCCCAGCTGGCCGAACGCCTCGGCCTCAAGGTCGAAGACGAGCTGTCTTTGACCTGGTCATTGTCAATCCCAGACAATCTGCCGGCGGCTGAACAGGAGGCTCTGATCGCGGCCGTCGAAGCCGGCGAGCTTGAAACGACCCGGCCCCGCCAGGCCCGAATCAGCGGCCTCTTCAAAGACAACAACCTCAGCCTGAGCAGTTCCCAGCCCGGCCTGATCGGCTTCGGCCAAGCCCAAGACCCGGCAAGCGGCTTGCTGGACTTCCGACCCGGCGACACGCTCTTCCTTCTCGTAGAGCCGCAAGCCGACGACAATGCGACAGCCGCCGCGGTCAAGCAAGCCATCAGCCCAGGCGACAGCGCCTGGCAGGTCCTGGCCAAGAAAGACCTCGTAGAACAAAGAGAACAAAGCATCCTCGGCAACTCATCCGTTATCGGCGCCTTTGTCGGTGTTTTCATCAGCGTCGCCTTGTTGACCGCCGGGCTCGTCATCTCGAACACCCTCCAGGTCATGGTGGCGCAGCGCGCTCGCACGTTGTCTTTGCTGCGCTGCATCGGCGCCACGAAGGCCCAGATCCGGCGCTCGGTGCTGGGAGAGGCGGTCCTGCTCGGCGGTTTCGGCGGCCTCGGCGGCATCGCCTTGGGGGCCGCGCTCATCCAAGCCGCCCTCTTGATCGCCCGTCAGGCCTACCCCGACATTCCCGTGCCGTCGCTCATCAGCTTCCCGCCAGCCGCTGTCGTCCTGCCGTTGCTGGCCGGCCTGGCCGTGACGGCAATCGCAGCCCTGGCGCCGGCCCGGCTGGCCACCCGAGTCGCCCCGGTGGCCGCTCTGCGGCCCCAAACGGCGCCTAGCCTAAAAGCCCGGGCGGGCCGGTTCCGGCTGGCTTTCTCACTCCTGGCCGCCGTCGGCGGGGCCGGCCTGCTGGCGTATGCCATCTTCTTGATGAAACAAGCCGTCGGCGGCGACGCCAGTCCCGACAATATTTTTACCTACGTCGGGATCGGCGTCCTCGGCGGCGCCAGCTTCTTCGTCGGCGCAATCGTCGGCGGGGTTTTCTGGATACCGCGTGTTGTCAGCGCCGTGGCCTCGCTGGTCGGACGGTTCGGACCCGGCGCCCGTATCGCCGCCGCCAACACGATGCGCAACCCACGCCGGACCGCCGCCACCGCCACCG
>JAIRXC010000013.1 GCA_031268515.1 Propionibacteriaceae bacterium | reverse complement strand
TGCCTGGCTGGCTTGCTTCCCTCGGTCGGCGCCCATCTCGGCTTGCCGGGCTGCGCTGACGACCACATCGGCTTGCCCGCCGCCCGCCGCTACGTCGTCCTCCTCGCGGACGGGCTTGGCTGGGAAATTTTGTTGCGAGCCCTGACCGAGGCGCCAACCCTGGCCGATTGGCTGCCAGAGGCGGTTCCCCTGACCGTCGGCGTCCCGAGCACGACCGCGACCTCCCTCGCCAGCTTCGGTACCGGCTTGCCGCCGGGGCGCCACGGCGTCATCGGCTATCGCTTCTGGGACCGTGCCTTCAAGTCCTACGTCGCCCCCCTGGCTTGGGACGCCGCGACCAACCCCCGCCTCCTCCAATCGGAGCCGACGTTGTTCGAGCGGGCCGCCGCGGCCGGGACAGCCGCCAGCCTCGTCATCCCCGAGTTCCTGGCCGAATCGGGTTTTTCCGCCGCCGCCTTCCGAAGCCCCGCCGCGTTCGGCTACGACGAAGCCGACCTGGCAGGTTGGACGGCGGCCGTGGCCGCCGCCGCCCAAGCGCCCGCGGCCCTCGTCTACACCTATGACCGTTCCCTCGACCGGGCCGGCCATGCCGTCGGGGTCGGCTCCGACGCCTGGCGGGAGGCGCTGGCCCGTTTCGACACTGCGGCTGCCGCTTTGCGGGAGGCTTTGGACGACGAGGTGGTCCTCCTCATCACGGGAGACCACGGCATGGTCGACGTGCCCGCCGGCCGTCGCCTCTTCATCGAAGAAACTCCGGAATTGGCGGCCGACCTTGACCACGTGGGCGGTGAGGCCCGCTTCCGCCATCTCTACACTCGCCGCCCTGCCGCCGTAACCGCCCGTTGGACCGCTCGCCTAGGCGAATCGGCTTGGGTGTTGCCGCAGGCGGAAGCCATCGAGCGGGGTTGGTTTGGCCCGGCCGGCCCGGCCGCCCGCCGTCGCCTCGGCGACGTCATCGTGGCGGTCCGCGACGACTTCGCCCTCTTGACAAAGACGATGCCCTTCGAGGCCCGCCTCACAGGCATGCACGGCTCGCTGACGAGCCAAGAAATGCTCGTTCCCCTTTTTCGGGTCGCTTGACCCGCTTGGCGAAGCGGCCGGCTAGTGGGCAGCCTGGCTGTGACGCAGGGCTTGGCCGGTGGTCGCTTGGCCCATTCGGCGAAGCGGGCAGCTAGCAGCCCTTAGAGTCGCTGGCCGCCTTGCCGGGTGAAGGCCGCTTGGCCAGTTTGGCGAAGCGGGCGGCTAGGGCTTCGTTTGGCGGACCGGCAAGTCGCTAAGCGGCCTCGGCCGCGGCGCGGGCGGACTGGGGCGCAAACCGCTGGGGACCGTTGTCACAGCAGCCGCCAAGCCGCGGCGCGGGCACAAAGCCTGACCGCGGATCGGCGGCGTTGCCTCGAAGCGGCGCGGGTGGGCTAAGGAGCCGCGAATCCTGCCAGGAGAAAACTGCCATGTTTATCAAGCGGCGCAGGCGGGTTGGGGCGTCGCCCTAAGCCGGCGGGCCGCCGAACATGATCTCATCCCAACTAGGCACGGAGGCGCGCTGGCGGCGGCCGCCGCGGCGGCGGGGTGGCGTGGCGGGAGCCTCGATGAGAGCCTCCGGGGCCGCCGCGCTCTCGCTCTCAGGCTCTACGGCGTCGACCCCGGGGAGGCGGTCGTCGGCGCCGAGGTCGGGCTCGTCCGAGTCATCCGGTGGAACCAAAGGCTCGGCCTCGACGCCGGGCAGGGGCTCGCGCAGGCCGCGATAAATGCGGACCGAGTCTTCTTCGATGACCGAGATCATGTCGTAGAGCGTGTCGAGGGCCGAGCGGCGGCTGCCTGTTTGCGGAGCCTCGTCGGCAAGGAAATCTGCTGGCAGGTCGAGCCAGCCTGGGATGGCGGCCGGCTCCGCCAGGTTGCCGGCGCCAGGAGGGGCGAATGGGCTGCCCAGGGAGGCCGAGGCGACGGTCTCCGGCGCTGTGCCGGGCTCGGTCAAGTCGATGGTCGGCTCGGAATCCTGGTCGATGGCCGACCGGCCGTAGCGGGAGCCGGCGGCGCGGAATCCGGGGTCGCCGATCAGCCAGCGGGCCTCGTCGTTTTCGGCCTGGTTGAAACGGTTGCGGTGGTCGTAGAGGAAACGCGCGGCGTGCTCCGTGCCGTCCGCCTCGAAGCGTCCGGCCGCGATCCAGCGCCCGTCCGAGCGCCGCCAAGCGTCCCACTCCACGTTGTCGATGTCGAGGCCGAGGCTGAGGAGGCGTTCGGCCACGACCTGGCGGAGGCTTCGGGCCGAAGCGGTTTCGCCGGCCCGGCGCAAAGGCGCGGCCAAGGCGGCGGCGGTGATGTGGGCGCGTTCTGCCAGCACTGGCCCCGCGAACGCCTCGACCCGTTCGGGTTCCAGCCCGGCGGCCGCGATGACCTCCGCCAAGGACTCGCCCGCGCGGATGCGCGCCTGGACCTCACGAGGTGTGAGAGATTCCATTGAGCTTCTCCATCGCTGGGTTGGGGGCCGCGCAGGCGAAGCCGCGCCAGTCCAAGGCCGCCTAGGCGGCCTCAAGGACCCAACTTACCGGTTGAGGCGCGGCCCGTCGCCTGGCACGCGTCGGCCGATCCCCAAAAGCCGGCGCGGAGCGCGCGGCGGTCTTGCCGGGTCGGCCGGCCTGTCTGAACCACCGGGTCGGCGCGGGCCGGTTTCAGCCTTGGAGCCGTTGTCTGTGGCCTGGCTGTGGTCTTTGAAAACAGGGTCTACACTGCTCCTGCCTATGCCTGGTGTACAGATCCCGGGCCGTGTGATACACATGACCGGCAATTCCGAGGGAAAGGTTGATATGGCGACCGACTACGACGCGCCCCGCAAGTCCGAAGAGGAGATCAGCGAGGAGAGCATCGAGGAGCTGAAATCTCGGCGCAATGACAAGAACTCTGGCAAGGTCGACGAAGACGAGGCGGAAGCGGCGGAGTCGTTCGAGTTGCCCGGGGCCGACCTCAGCCACGAAGAACTGACCGTCCGGGTCTTGCCGCGCCAAGCCGATGAGTTCACGTGCGCCGGCTGCTTCCTCGTCAAACACCGCAGCCAAATCGCGGCGGTCCGCGCTGACGGCGAGTATTGCATCGACTGCGTTTGAGGTCTCCTCAAACCCGTTGAGCCAGCGCCATCTCGTATCTGCTGGCGTCTTGCGCGCTTCCCAGGGATGCCTCCGCGCTCGCGCTGCCAGCCCTGGGACGGCTCACGCCGGCTGGATCGATCCGGCGGCGTGTCTGCGTTCGCACTGCTGTCCTGCGGCTAGCCGCTCATCTCACATCGGCTGAGGCCTTGCCGCCCAAGCAGCTCGCCTCGACGGGGAGATAACCGGCCGCCGGCCCCTGGCGCTCCGGGGAGGGCGGCCGGCGCTGTCCTTAGATCCTTTGGGCAGGTGGCCTGGGGCTTGGCGTGCGGCGGCGTTCTTCAGGCGGCGCCGCGCTTCAGGCGTCGGCCGGCGCGGGCGCTTCCGCCTCGACCGCCGCTGGAGCCGGCGGGAAACGGCGGGCGACGAGCTCGTGGGCGGCCCGGGCCAAAAGGATCTGGGCCAAACCGGAAAAGACGAGCCAGCCGATGGCGGCCTTGCCGGACGTTTCGGGATCGTCGGGATCAGGGGGCTCGGCGCCGGTCGTCAGCTTCCACAGCCGTTTGGCCAGTAAACTCGCCAACAACCCGGCGAGGAGCCCGGCCGCCATTCCCCAAGTCTTATTCGCCAGCGTCTTCTTCAGCGCCATCGCCGCCTCCCCTTCGTCAGCCCCATCCTAGAGTCTGCCAGACGGGCCGGCTCGCAACCTGTGAGGTTCTTTTCCCATGACCCAGCCGCCGTCGCCGCCCGAGCCATCGTTCCGGGAGCCCCTAGAACCTCGTTCTGGAGCTTCTTGCCGCGTCCTTGTCCGCCGCCTCGACCCGGCCGCCCCCCTGCCTCGCTACGCTCACGCCGGCGACGCCGGAGCCGACCTCGCCACGATGGAAGACGCCGTCCTCGCCCCCGGAGAACGCCGTCTCGTCGGGACAGGGCTGGCCTTGGCGCTGCCCGTCGGGCAGGCCGGCTTCATTCACCCCCGCTCCGGTTTGGCCGCCCGCTGCGGGCTTGCGATCGTCAACGCCCCCGGCACGGTCGACGCCGGCTACCGAGGCGAGATCAAGGTCTGCCTCCTCAACACCGACCGAATCCAGCCGATCGAACTGCGCCGTGGCGACCTCATCGCCCAACTCGTCATTCAAAAGGTCGAGCAGGCCGAGTTTTTGGAGACCTCCGATTTGGAGGAGACGGAGCGCGGCTCCGGCGGTTACGGCTCGACCGGCGGCGTGGCAGCCTGGCAAGGCTGAGCCGCCGGCCGGCAAACACCCCGGCGTTTTCGGCCGGGCCAGCGGCGCGCTAGGCTAAAGTTTCCG
>JAIRXC010000218.1 GCA_031268515.1 Propionibacteriaceae bacterium | reverse complement strand
TCCAGAATCGACTGGGGCGGCCTGGGAGAAGGCCGCCCCGGCCCGCCAAACAAACTTTCCATCAGGTGGTCTGGCGTCTGCGCCGGTGGAGAACGCGGCGGCGCAGGGAAGTGCCGCCTCGGCCCGTCAACCGGCTTCTCCAGCAGGCAGTCTGACGGCTGCGACGGGAGATGGCCGCGGTCGAACGGCCGCTTTGGCCGCCGAGGCCGGCGTTCCGGCGGCCGGAGGCGCGAGTTCCGGGACCGCGCCTTATCCTCTCGCCGCGGAGCCGATGCCTGGAGGGCTCGACGTGACTGAACTGCGCCGGCACTGGCCGCGCGTCCTTGAGGATCTCAAGGCGCGGCGGAAATTCGCCTGGATGACCCTCAGCCAGTTCGCCCAGGTCACCGAACTCCTCGGCTCTGTCTTGTGGTTGACTTTCTCGGAGCCAGGCGCGCGTGACAACTTCAGTCGCTCCGGCGGGGAAGAGAGCCTGCGAGCTGTCATCGCCGACCTGCTCGGCGTCAACCTCGTCATCCGGGGCCGCATCGAAACAGACCCGCCGCCTAGGGCCGAGGGGGTGCGCGCCGCCATGGCCGCCGCCGGGCTGCCGGCGGACCCGCCTGGCCTCACCGCTTCCGGCGAGGGGCCGCCGCCGGCGCCGGCTGTCGCTTCGGCTCGGCCTGACCGCCGTCTCCGAGCGCTTCCGCCGGACCCCGTGGCCGCCTACGAAGCTGTGGCCGGTTCGGCGCCGACAGCTGGCAGCGGTTTGTCGAGTTCGGACTCCGTGGCCTACGAAGCTGTGGCCGGTTCGGCGCCGGCGGCGGCCAGTGAAGATTTGTCTGATCCGAAACCGGTGTCGGCTGCCGGCGGTCAGCCTGTCTTGGCGCCAGAGCCGGCTGAGGCGACTGGGACGAACCCGGCGGCGCTGCTTCCAGGTGGGGCGGCGATGAATCCGGTTGGGTCTGGCGGCCAATCGGCGGCAAGCCCGGCGGCGCCGTCTGACAGCGGGGCCGCCGCTGAACCGGAGACGCCGCCGGCCAAGGGGACAGCGGCACAGCCGGCTTCGGCCGGCGGGAGCGCGGCAAATCCGGTTGAGCCTGATGATCGGCCTGAGCCGGCGCCGGCGGCGTCGTCCGGCGGCGGCTTGGCAAGATCGGCGTCGTCTGAGTCGGCGCCCGAATCGGCGGCGGCTGGGAACACGCCGCCAGACCGCGGCCTGGCGGCGTCAACCCTTGAATCGGCGGCAGCCGGGCCGGCGACGTCGCCGACAGCTGTTGAGACCGCAGCTGGGGAGACGGCTGTGACGTCCGCCGGCCAAGCTGGGCCAGGCGGCGCTCCCTTCAGCGGCGCCGGCGTGGAAGCCGGCGGCTCGGCCGAAGCCAGCCCTGGCAGCCCCAGTCTGACCGGCTATGACGACATGGACGGGGGGGCAGCCCCAGATGATCCTGTCGTTCCTCTCGAAGCGTTGGGACAAGCGGCCGAAGACCTCGTCAAAGAGGTTTTCAGAGCGGAACTGGTCAAGTCGGAGGAGGGATTGCCTAACAGCCGGCCAGCCAGGCCGTTGTGACCAGTCCTCCAAACCGTTGTGATCGGTCCGTCCAGTCGGCGCGTCGCGCCTCAGATGCCAGCTTTAGCCCTAGGCGGCGGCTAGCCTGAGCGGTGATCGTGACGTCCGCCTACTTCCCCGGGACCTTCATGCTGAACTCAAAATACGTCGCCACGCTGGCCGCCAGTTCCCTCATCGGGTTATTCGCGCTCGGCGGCGTCGGCGTCGCCCAGGCGTCCATAAAAGAAATCACGATCATCGACTCTGGCAACGTCATCACCGTCGCGGTTTGGCGAGGCGACGTCGCCGATGCCATCGCCTACGCCAACATCGATTTGACTGACAAGGTCGTCGTTTCTCCTGACCTCAGCGATCCTGTTTCTCAGGGCACGGTCGTAGTCATCGTGCCTGGCGGGAGCCAAGCCGGCGACGCGCGTCTGCCAGCGAGTCCTTCCCCGTCGCAGAACACCGCGAAGCCCGGCGTCGCAGCCAGTCCTAGCCGCACGGCCAGCGCCACCGCCTCGGCCAGTCCTGCGGGCACAGCCAGCCTGGGCGACACGGCCAGCCCTGACACTGTGGCCGCGGCCGACGACCCGGCAGGCCAAGTCCGAGCCGCCGGAGAAGGCGCCGCAGCCGCTCAGCCGGGCCCGGCGGCCGCAGGTCAAAGAAGCTCTGAGACGGGGAATGCGGCCGCCGCCGATGTCGCGGCTGAGCCGGCGCCTGCTCCCGCTGTGGTCCCCGCCCAGCCGGTCGCCCCGCCGGCCAAGCCAAGCGCCAAACCCACGATTCTTCCGGCTCAGCCGGCCGCGCCCCCCGCTTTGCCTGTCGCCCCCTCGGCCAGTCCGAGCGCCGCGCCGACCGTCTCCAACCAGCCGGACGGCCCAAGTCCAAGCGCCAGCGGCCCGACGCCGACAGCCGCCTCGTCACCGTCCGCGGACGGTTCGGCTTTTGACCCCAGATCGACACCGTCTCCTTCGGCTCCTTCGGTCCAGCCCACGGCGGCCGGGCCGGCCGCCGACTCGACTGTCGAAACGCTCCAACCGGCGCAATCCAGCCAACCGCTCCAACCGGTCCAATCCAGCCAACCGGATCAACCGGTCTGGCCTGGCCAACCGGATCAACCCGCGCAACCTGCCAAACCGGACCAACCCGCCCAGGAAGATAAGCCCGCCCAGCCTTCCCAAGAGGACCAGCCCAACCAGCCGGCTCAGCCGGAGCAACCGCAACCGGCTCCGCCGGCCGACCCTGTTCCCGCCGCCGACCCCCATCCGGCCGCCTCGCCAGCGCCCGTCCAACCCGCGCCTTCACCGTCTCCGTCTCCGGTTGAGGCGGCCCCTGCTCCGTCTCCGGCCGCTAACCCGGCGCCCCGCCCCGCCGACACTTGCCTAGCCGTTTATTACAACCAAGGCATCCAGACGGCCAACGGCCAGATCACGGCCGCCGGCAACCTCTTCAATCCGGCTGCGTTGAGCGCCGCCCACCGCAGCCTTCCCTTCGGAACGCGCGTGAAGATCACGAACGTCGACAATGGTCGTTCTGTTGAGGTCCTGGTTGACGACCGCGGCGCCTACAGCGGTGGCCGCTGCTTCGCCTTGACAATCGCCGCCTACACAAGCATCGCCAACATCTACCAAGACCAAGTCGACGTGACGTGGGAGATACTCGACGCGTGAACCGGACGGCCAGGCCAAGCCGGCCTTCGGGGCCCGAGGCGACGTGCGGCCGCCACGCGGCAGCCGCCGGTCAGCCGCGCTAATCGGCTGAGATCGCCTTGGCTTTTCTTCGAGCTCAGCGTCGACAAGTGGCGCGTAACCAACTCAACTCGCTAATCGGCTGAGATTTCCTCGGCTTCTTCGGGGCAATAGCGTCCGACCAGGTCGGTTATCTCAGCGACGGAGGGCAGGATGCGGCTGGGCCGATACGGATACAGCGTCACCTCGTCTTCTCGCGTCGAACCGCTGAGGACGAGGATCGTCCGCAAACCAGCCTCCAACCCTGAGACAATATCTGTATCCATACGGTCGCCGATCATGACCGTCGTCTCCGAGTGGGCCGCGATGCGGTTGAGGGCGGTCCGCATCATGAGCGGGTTAGGTTTGCCGATGAAATACGGCTGCCGCCCAGTCGCCGTCGAGATGAGCGCTGCCACCGCTCCCGTGGCCGGGATGGCTCCTTCGGGCGATGGCCCCGTCGAGTCGGGGTTCGTCGCGATGAATCTGGCGCCGGCGGAAATGAAGCGGATGGCCTTGGTGATGGCCTCGAAAGAATACGTCCTAGTCTCGCCCAAGACGACGTAATCCGGATCGATGTCGTTGAGGACAAAGCCTTTGTCATGGATGGCGGAGGTCAAACCGGTTTCCCCGATGACGTAGACGGTGCTGCCTTCGGCCTGGTCGGCCAGGAATTCGGCGGTGGCGAGGGCGGAAGTCCAGATTCGTTCTTCCGGGACGACGATGCCACTGCGCAGGAGGCGGGCGCACAGGTCGCGGGCGGTGAAGATGGAATTGTTGGTCAAAACGAGGTACGGGCGCTCGTAATGCTCAAGGGCGGCGATGAAATCGGCCGCGCCGGGCAGGGCGTCATTTTCGTGGACAAGGACTCCGTCCATGTCCGTCATCCAACAGGCGATTGGTCGCTGCCATGTCATGGGCCAAGCCTGGCAGATGCCCTGCCCGTTTGGACAGCGGCCCCGTCCGGCGGCTGCCGCGGCGGTCGGCTTTGGGGTCCGCCGGCTTCGAAAGCGCAGTCTGAGAGCGGCTGCCGCAGCGGTCGGGGTTGCGGTTTGAGCGAGAGCTTTGGCAAGCTCTGCTGTGTGCGGCTGCCGTAGCTGTCGGGTTTGTGGAGCGCGGGCTGCCGGCGGGCCCGCGTCAGGCAGCTACTACAGTGGCCTCATGGATGTCATTGATGCCACCGCCACCCCCGCTTGGGCCGCCTTGGCCGGTTTGGCCGCCTCCTTCAAACCCGACCTGCGCCAGTGGTTCGCCAGCGACCCCGGCCGGGCCGAACGTTTGACTTTGACGGCCGGCGACCTCGTCGTCGATCTGTCGAAGAACCTTGTCAACGAGCCAATTCTGGCTGCCCTGACCGACCTGGCAGAGCAGGTTGAGTTGCCCAAGCGGCGGGCCGCCATGGTCGCCGGCGAGCGGATCAACGTGACCGAGGGCCGCTCTGTCCTCCACACCGCCTTGCGCCGGCCCCGCGGTGATTCTCTCGTCGTCGACGGCGTCGATGTCGTCGCCGAGGTCCACGCCGTCCTCGACCGGGTGTTCGAATTCGCCGACCGCGTCCGCTCCGGCGACTGGACGGGGGTGACGGGCCGGCCAATCGCGACGGTCGTCAACATCGGCATCGGCGGCTCTGACCTCGGTCCTGCCATGGTCTACGAGGCTCTCAAGCCCTACCTCCGCCCTGGCCTGGAATGCCGTTTCGTCTCCAACATCGATCCGACCGACATCGCAGAGAAGACCGCCGGCCTTGATCCTGAGACGACTCTGTTCATTGTCGCGTCGAAGACCTTCACGACTTTCGAAACCTTGACCAATGCGCGTTTGGCAAGGCAGTGGCTGTGGAGCCAACTGATCGCCGCGGGGGCCATCGAGGACACGGCTGCCGCCCGCCAAGACGCCGTCGGCCGTCACTTCGCCGCCGTTTCGACCGCCCTCGACAAGGTTGCCGCCTTCGGCATCGACCCGTCCAACGCTTTCGGCTTTTGGGATTGGGTCGGCGGCCGCTACTCGGTCGACTCCGCCGTCGGAACCGTTCTCGCCGTCGCCTTCGGGCCGGATCGTTTCACCGAGTTCCTGGCCGGTTTCCGGGCCATGGACGAACACTTCCTTTCCGCGCCCGCCGACCGTAATGTCCCCTTGCTGATGGGTCTTTTGAACATTTGGTACAGCAATTTTCTCGGCGCCGCGACTCACGCCGTCCTCCCCTACGCGCAGTCGCTCCATCGTTTCGCCGCCTACCTCCAGCAGCTCACGATGGAGTCGAACGGCAAGCGCGTCCGCCTCGACGGTTCGGCTGTCACGAGTGGCACGGGCGAGATTTTCTGGGGCGAACCGGGCACCAATGGACAACACGCCTTTTATCAGCTGATCCACCAAGGCACGCAGCTCATCCCGGCTGATTTCATCGCCGTCGCCAATTCGGCCTACCCCCTGCGCGACGGCGACAATGACGTACATGAGTTGTTCTTGGCCAACTTCTTCGCCCAAACCAAAGCCTTGGCTTTCGGCAAGACCGCCGAGGAGGTGCGGGCCGAGGGCACGCCCGAAGCGATCGTCCCCGCTCGCGTCTTCCCTGGCAACCGTCCTACCACCTCGATCTTGGCCCCGGCGCTCAGCCCTGGTGTCGTCGGCCAGTTGATTGCCCTATATGAGCACATTGTCTTCGTCGAAGGCGTCGTCTGGGGGGTCGACTCTTTCGACCAGTGGGGTGTCGAATTGGGCAAGCAGCTCGCCCTCCAGATCGCGCCGGCTCTGGCCGGCGACGCCGCCGCCCTGGCCGCCCAAGACTCTTCGACCCGCCGTCTCATCGCTCAGTGTCAAACCTGGCGCCGCCGCGTCTGAGCCAACCCCCTTAAGCTTGAACTCATGAGTGAGATCGAACCGCGTGATGTCGGTCCTCGCGTCGGGGGCGACCGGGCGGTCAGCGACGACGACCGCCGCCTTGCGACTGAGTTGTTGGCGGCGGCCGGGGCCGACGGCCGGTTGCGGGCCACTGAAGTCACCCGCCGGCAGGGTCTCGCCTTCCAAGCCCGGACCCTTGACGACCTCATTCCTTTGACCCGTGATCTCCTGGGTTCCGAACCCCTCCCCTACGCCGGGGCCAGCGCTTCTTACGGCAACGCTCCCTACGGCAACTCGTATGGTGCTGCGGTTTCTGCTCCGGCGGCGAGTTCCCGTTATCTCGCCGGGCTGCCTCAGCCTGGTCCGACGGCGGACCGGGACATGCTCGTGGCGGTCTTCGGCGCATCGTCCCGCAAGGGGATTTGGGCGGCGCCCGCCGCGGTCACCTCCATCGTCGTCTTCGGCGGTTCCGACGTCAATTTGACAAAAGCAGTTTGGAGCAGTCCGGAAATTGAGCTGACTGTTTACGCCGTCTTCGGCGGTGTTGACATCAAAGTTCCTGCCGGGACTGAGATTGTGAACCAGGTCGTTCCCGTGTTCGGCGGCGTCGACCTCAAGGGTTCTCTAAGCGGCGGCAACGGCCGCCGTGTCATTGTCAAGGGCGTCTGTGTGTTCTCCGAGGTCAGCGTCAAAGGGATTTGACGGGCCCCTCTCGCCGCCCTGGCGCCGCCTCTTCTGGCCTCGGCAACTCGTCACGTCGTTGGAGCCCCTCTGTCCTATTGCCTGATCTGGGCGCTACTATTCCGCCATGACATACGCTTTCGGCATTGACATTGGCGGCTCTGGGATCAAGGGGGCTCCTGTCGACCTTTCGGCCGGCAGTCTCGCCGGCGAGCGTTGCCGGCTCGCCACCCCGCAGCCGGCGACCCCCAAGGCGGTCGCCAAGACGGTCAAGAAAGTCATCGCCAGCTTCGGCGACAAGGCAGAGACCTTGCCAGTCGGAATAACCATTCCCGCCGTCGTCACCCACGGGTTGACCCGCTCAGCCGCCAACATCGACAAGAAATGGATCGACGCTCCGGCCAGCGACATCTTCGCGGAGGTCCTCGAGCGGCCCGTCACGATATTAAACGACGCGGACGCGGCCGGCCTGGCGGAGGTTTACTACGGGGCCGCCCGCGGCAACGACGAACTTGTCATCGTGACGACGCTGGGAACTGGCATAGGCTCGGCCATCGTCTACAAAGGCATACTCCTTCCCAACTCGGAACTCGGGCACCTGGAAATCGATGGTTTCGAGGCCGAGAAACGGGCCTCGGCCGGTGTCAAAACAAATGAAGATCTCAGTTGGCCGGCTTACATCGAACGTCTCCAGCGTTACTATTCCCACGTCGAGTCTCTGTTTTGGCCTGACCTGTTCGTGGTCGGCGGCGGCGTCAGCCGTAACGCTTCAAAGTTTTTGCCATTCCTCGAGCTTCGGACCCCCATCGTCCCGGCCGTGCTGCGCAACCAGGCGGGCATCGTCGGCGCGGCTTGGGCGGCCGCCGAAGAGGCCAAAGCGGCGGCCTAGGAACTCTGCCTGATCCCGTGTGGGAACGGCGCAACGCCGCCTAGCCGAATGGGCCGCCGACGCACTCTGCCTGACCCCGTGTGGGACCGGCCCCGTGTGGGAACGGCCCCACACGGGGGAACGGCTGCGGCCGCGGCTTGTCAGCCCTCCAGCGCTTGGCGCATCGGCAGCAGCTTGGCTTCCGTTTCGGCCAGTTCGGCGGCCGGGTCGGAGTCGGCCACGATGCCGCAGCCGGCGTAGAGGACGATTCGGCGGCCGTCTTCGCTGAGCTGGCCGCAGCGCAGCGCCAAACCGATTTCGCCGTCGCCGTCGGCGCCGATCCAGCCGACCGGGCCGGCGTAGCGTCCGCGGTCCAAGCCTTCCAGCTCGCGGATGAGGGCGCGGGCGGCTTCGGTCGGCGTGCCGCAGATGGCGGCCGAGGGGTGGACGGCGTCGGCCAGTTCGAGCACGCTGGCCTGGCTGCGGCAGACCCCGGTGATGTCGCTGGCCAGGTGCATGACGTTGGGCAGGCGCAAGACGAAGGGGGTTTCGGGCACGTTCATGGCGGAGCAATACGGGGCCAGGGCTTCGGCCACGGATGTCACCGCGTATTCGTGTTCGGCCAGGTCTTTGCCTGATGTGGCCAGGGCTTCGGCCAGGTCGGCGGCGTCGGAGCCGCCGTGGCGGCGGATCGTGCCCGCGAGGACGCGCGAGGTGACGAGTCCTCGGTCTTGCCGCACGAGCAGTTCCGGTGTGGCGCCGACGAGGCCGGCGACGGCAAAGGTCCAAGCTTCGGGGTAGAGGCGCAGGAGGCGGGCGGCCAGCCGGGGGGCGGTCAGGGGCGGCGCGCCGGCGGCGGTTTCGGCCACGCTGTCGCGGGCTAAAACCACCTTGTCGAGGCGGCCGGCTTGGATGCGGCCGAGCGCGCTTTCGACGGCGGCCGTCCATTGGGCGGGCGACAAGGCGCCGGGCAGGTAGGCGACGGGGTCGGCGGTCCGCTTGGCCGCTGGCGGGCGGGGGTTTTCGCCTACATCGGGGTCTTCGCCTACGTCAGAGTTTTCGCCTACATCGGGCTTGGCGGGGCTTTTGGCCAGGCGAGGGCTGTCGGATTCCTCAGCCGTGTGAGGAATCCGACAGCCCTCGGCGCTGTGATGGGCGTCGAGGCTGTCGGCGGCGTCGGGGTCGCCCGGCCGGGGCTCGCCCCAGCGGGTCAGCCAGCTGACCGGGCCGATCCGGCCGACGACGATGCGGGGGACGACGACCTCGCAGCGGGCCGTCGTGTGGCCGGGGTCGCAGGGGAAGGAGACGAAGGCGGCCGGGCCGCCGCAGGCCTTCAGGCCGCTTGGGCCGGCGGCCGCTTCTGGGAGCGAAGCCGGTCCGGCCGGCGGGATTGCCTCTGAGTCCGGGGCCGGTCCGGGAGGTGAGGCCGCTTCCAAAGGCAGGGCGGCCTCTGGGCGGGCGGCCGCGCCGTGTTCAGCGATGAGCGCGGCCCACCAGCGGTCGGCGGCGGCCGGGCTGTCGAAAGACAATCGCCAGGCGGTCCCGAGGCCGATCAGCCCGTCTTGGCGCCGCAGCCAGACGGCTGTGACGTCGTCGCGGGCGAGGTAGGAGGAGAGGTCGCCAGGGTCGAGGCGGCGCGTGGCCCATCCTCTGGCTGTCCCCGGCGCGGGGGCGGTGGCAGGGTCGCCCGTTTCGGGGAAATCTTCAACGGCGGTCGCCCCTAGCACGGGGGAGAGAATAGCCGACGGCGCCTTGGGGGCGGGGTCGTTGGCGTAGATCTCGGTGTTGGCCGCAGGAGACGCAAGATAACAGGAGACGCAAGATAAAAGGTGCGGCCGCGAAGGCGGGGCACGCGGCGGCTTTGGCAGAGCCGGCCGGCGTGGCGCCCGCAGGCTGCGAAGGCCGGCGCCTCGCGGCCGCTTGATTCGCTACGGTTGGCTCCGTTGACGAGTCAGAGAGGGGGCGGCCGATGACCGCGCCGAGCCTGGAAGCGGACGCCGTCGTTGTCGGCGCCGGCCCCGCCGGGGCCTCTGTGGCTGCGCATTTGGCCCGCGCCGGCCGCCACGTCATCGTCCTCGACAAGTCCGTATTCCCGAGGGAGAAGGTCTGCGGCGACGGCCTGACGCCACGGGCGGTCCGAGAACTCGGCCTGTTGGGCGTTGACACGAGCCCCGCCGCCGGCTGGACCCGCAACGTCGGCCTGCGCATCTGGGCCGGCCGTCCTTGGCC
>JAIRXC010000168.1 GCA_031268515.1 Propionibacteriaceae bacterium | reverse complement strand
ACGCTGGCCGAGTCGGTTGCGATCAACTGGGTCTGGCTGCCGCCGTGGACGCTCGACAATATCACTGATGATGGCCGCGAGCAGCTGCGGGCCTTGGGGTACAGCGTCTGACCCTTGCCGCCGAGAGGCTTTGCTTGACACGAGATTCGATTGGTTTGGACGGGCGTGTGAGGTTTTGTGATGCCGCGGCGGCGGAGAACTCCGCGCTCTGACAGGAAGGTAAGTTTAACAGCTGACCTTGCGGCTGCTTCGCGCCAAGGCGTCGCTGATCGGTTGACACTCTCGGAGCAGAGCGGGAAAACGTTTTTACGAGAGCTATTGCGAGTCACGTAATAAGTACGTTACTGTTACGCCACGACGCTCGGCAGCCACTCGTGAGGCTCGCTCTACGCCGTCCAAGTTCAAAGGAGAACCAAGATGCACGACATCGCCTACAGAGGGGCATCGCCTCGCGCGGTCCGCGCCTCAATCGCCGCGCTGGCAGCCGCCCTCGCTCTTACGGGCTTAGCGAGTTGTTCCGCTTCCGAGCAACCTGACACGCCGGATGGCTCTGGCGCCGGCCAAGCCGAGAACACCACCTTGACAATGACAATTTGGGGATCGGACATCGACCAGAAAGTCATGGAGGAACGGCTCGCGCTCGCCAAGGAGGCATTGCCTGACATTGCTGTCAATCTGCAATTGATCGCCAATGACTACGACACGAAAGTGCAGACCATGTTCGCGGGCGGGCAGGCCCCCGACATCATGATGACCGCCGAGTCGGTGAATGTGTATTCCTCCAAAGGCCAGCTTGAAGACCTGAACCCGTACTTTGCCGCGGAAGGCGTCGATCCGGTGTCCTCTTTCGGACAGGGCTCGGTGAACACCTACTCGACCGATGGGAAGCTTTGGGGAGCGCCTGACCGTTCTGGCGCTGCCGTGGTCTACTACAACAAAGATCTGTTCGACGCCGCCGGGGTCGCCTATCCGAGCGCGGATTGGGATTGGGACGCCTTCCGCGACGCCGCGAAGAAGCTCACGCTGACCGACGACAATGGCAATGTCTCTCAGTGGGGCTACGGCGCGGGCGACTGGTGGCCGTGGTACATGACGTGGTTCTATCAAAACGGCGGCACGGTGCTGGACGGCCAAGGCAAGCCGCAAGTGAATTCCGCCGAGAACGTGGAAGCGCTCCAGTTCTACAACGACATGGTTCTCATTGACAAATCCGCCCTCTCGCCGCTCGACTACGCCGATCAGGGTTTGGACAACGGCTCGCCGGACCCGCTGTTCGTGCAGGGCAAGTTGGCGATGGAGGTCACAGGATTCTGGAACGTGTCCTCTTTGAAGGACGCTGGCCTGGATTGGGACATCGCACCGCTGTGGCATGGCAAAGAGAGCGCCGTGCCGGCCTTCTCTTCGGCGCTAGCAGTCGCCGCTTCCAGCAAGAATAAAGAGGCGGCGGCCAAACTTTTAGTCTTCCTGACTTCCGCAGCCGGCCAGAAGCCCATAGCCACAAGCGGCTTGGACGTGCCCGCCAATCTTGCCGCCGTCGCCGACCCGTCCTTCCAGCAGCCGAGTTGGAACACTTCCGACGTTGACTTGTCAGCGTTCACCGCCTCGGCTTCTGATGTGTACGCGCCGCCATTTGTGCCGCAGTGGAATGAAATCCAGAAGGCTTTCACCGATGGATTGGCTGATGTCTACACCGGCAAGCAGTCTGTCAAAGCTGGCCTCGACAAGGTGCAGGCCACCGTGGAAGGTCTGCTGAAATAACCTTGGGCGCGGAGCCGGACGGGCAGTTTGGCGAGTCCGGCCCCGCGTTCGGCCAGTTGAAAGGCAGGCCATTGTGAACACTGCGGCCGCGGCCCGCGAGCGCGCCGCCAAAGGTCCCTTCGAGGCGGCGAAGCGAAGGCGCTTCGCCTGGCTTTCCAGCAGATTAGGCCGCCGGGAGACGCTGCTTTTTTATGCTTTCATCTCTCCGTGGATAATCGGCTTCGTCGTTTTCACCGCGATCCCGATGATCTCTTCGGCGTATCTGTCGCTGACTGATTGGGATTCCTTTCAGACGCCGAATTTCGTCGGTCTGGCCAACTATGTGAAAATCTTCAGCCAGGACCCGCTCTTTTGGCCGGCCCTCGGCCACACGCTGTATTTCGCCGCCATTTCCGTGCCGCTCTCATTGCTCATCGCTTTGTTCTTGGCCAACCTGTTGGCGAAGCCTTTCCGAGGCGCGAAGTTTTTCCGCACCGTCATCTACATCCCGGCGCTCGTCCCACTGGTGGCCGCGGCGATGATTTTCCGCTGGCTGCTCGCACCGCGGTCCGGGCCGATCAACGGGTTTTTGGCCTTGTTCGGCGTCGAGGGGCCGGCCTGGCTCTTGGACGCCAATTGGATAATACCCGCTGTCATCCTGCTGGCGCTGTGGCAAGTCGGCGCCGGCACGATCCTCTTGATCGCCGCGCTGCAGGGCGTGCCGCCTGAGATGTACGAGGCCGCTGAATTGGATGGCGCGTCTCGGACGCGGCAGTTTTGGAACATCTCCGTGCCGTTGGTCACGCCCATCTTGTTCTTCAACCTCATCACAGGCATGATCTCCGGCTTCCAAGTGTTCTCGCAAGTGTATGTGCTGACCAATGGCACGTCCGGGCCGGACAACGCCAGCTTGATGCTGGTGCCGTATGTCTACGACAACGCCTTCCGCTATTACGACATGGGTTACGCATCGGCGTTGGCGTGGGTGTTGTTCGCCATCGTGATGGTCTTCACGGCCATCGTCATCCGTTCATCTAACGCCTGGGTTTTCTATGAGACGGAGGTCCGCTCGTGAGTCGGCCAGCCAGTGCTCGCAAACGCACCGGCGAGAAAACCCACGGCGCGTTGCGTTACGCCATTTTGACCGTCGTCTCCGCGATTTTGATGGCCCCGTTCGTGTTCATTGTCTCGATCTCGCTGTCCAGCGATCAAACCACCAAACAACTGTCTTTCAGCTTCTGGCCCAGTGAATTCCATTTCGATAATTTCGCACGCGCCTTCACGTCGGATTTGCCAATGGGCCGATTCTTACTGAACTCGGTTGTCATTGTTTTCTTCTCCTGTATTTTCATGACGCTGTCCTCGGCGGTCGTCGCTTATGGCTTCGCCAGGCTTCGCGCGCCGGGCAAAAACATCCTTTTCATAGTGCTGCTGTCCACGATGATGATCCCCGGCGAAGTGCTGCTGATCCCGCAATTCATCATTTTCAGGAATTTTGGCTGGATTGACACACTGCTGCCGATCATCGTGCCCAATCTGTTTGCCAACGCCTACAACGTCTTCTTGATGCGCCAGTTCATCAGCCGCATCCCCAAAGAATTAGACGAAGCCGCGCAACTGGACGGGCTGGGACAGTTCGGCATCTTCGCCCGGATGGCCATGCCGCTGATGAAGCCGATCTTGGTCGCGGTGGCGATCTTCACCTTCACGTTCAACTGGGGCTACTTCTTCGGGCCGTTGATCTATATCAATTCAACCGAGAAGATGCCGCTGGCGCTCGGCATCCAATTGCTGTCGGCGACCAGTTCGGGGGCGCAGACGCCGCCGTGGAACCTGGTCATGGTCGGCGCGATGATCCTGATCATCCCGATGGTCGCGGTCTACCACTTCGGGCAGAAATATCTCTACGAAGCGGGCCTCGTCAGTGGAAGCGCAGGGCTGAAATGAGCAGCGTGCAGTTGGCGGACGCCCAGCTCCTGATCGACGGGACGCCTCGAGTGTTGCTCAGCGCCTCGGTGTTCGCCTTCCGCATCCCCGAGAGCCAGTGGGCTGACCGTCTGCGGGCGACAGCGGCGCTGGGCTACCACGCGATAGACGTGTACTTCCCTTGGAATTTCCACGAGACCGCGCCAGGCCAATGGGATTTCACCGGCCGGCGCGACGTCGGCCGCTTTCTCGACCTGGCGGCCCAAGCCGGGCTCTTCGTGATCGCCCGGCCCGGCCCGTACATCTGCGCTGAATGGGACGGCGGCGGGTTGCCCGCTTGGCTGCCGCTGGTCCCCGGATTGAGGTTGCGCCAGAATGAACCGGCCTATCTGGCGGCGGTCGAACGCTGGTTTGACCAGATAATCCCGATGATCGCTCGCCGTCAGCATGGGCTTGGCGGTTCGGTGATCTTGGTCCAAATCGAAAACGAACTGGATTTTTTCGACTGCGAAGACCCGGCCGGCTATCTCGACGCCTTGGCCCAGATGGCTCTCAAACGCGGCATCGAGACGCCGATCATCGGTTGCGCCGGGCAAGGAGACCTCGTCCGAGCCAGCAGTCCGCTCGTCCTCCCGGCGGCCAACCTCTACCCAGACGACGCTTCTCCAAACGTCGAGACGTTGGCCGGGCGCCTGGCGGCGGTTTTGGCAGAACGCGGCCTGCCGCTGCTCAGCACCGAGACCAACCGGCAGCACCGCACCTTGAAACGGATAGCCGCCAGCGGCGCGAAGCTCCTCGGGCCGTATCTGCAAGCTTCCTGCTGGAATTTCGATTACGGGACGGCGGTGAACAACTGGGGTGATGTGCTGGGATTCATGACCGCCGACTATGACTTCGGCGGGGCGATAGACCCAACTGGCGGGGAACGCCCAGACGCCGCCGAAGCCCGCCGGCTGGCCGCTGTCATCGACGCGCTCGGAACCAAGCTGGCGGCGGGACGGCCGGGAACGCCGCCGCCGCTGAAAGCCGGAGCAAGCTTGCCTTCAGCGGCCATCGATCTGGCCGGCGGCGGGCAGTTGTACTCGCTGACGGCGCTGGACGGTTGCGAGACGCTGTTTGTCCAGTTGGATGATTTGGCGCTGCCGGTTGCCGTCCCGGCCCAGAGCACTGTTCTGCTCGTCCATTCGCTGCCCATCGGCGCTGGCGCCGAACTGACGGCCTCGTCCGCTGAACTGGTCGGATGGGAGGCTTCGGACAGGTTCACGCGGTTGGTGTTCGCCGCCCGTCGCACAGAGACCGTCATGATCCGGGCGGCCAGAGCCATTTCCGTCAACTGCGCGGGTGACAGCGTCGTCGCCGGCGGCTTGCCGATGACGTTCAGCGGCAGCGACGGCGCCGTCAGCGTCGAGACGGAAGACGGCCTGCTCGAAGTGGTGTTCCAACCCGCCGAACTCAAACTCGCCGCCTTGGCCGGAGACCCGGCCCAGCCGATCCGGCGGATCGGGTTCGGCTGCCCCGGACCAAGCAATGGTTGGACGGCCGTCGCCGGGCAAACCGAAGTCCTCCCTCTTGAACGCCATGGGGTGTTCAACGGCAATGGCCGCTATCGCACGCCTCGCGTTCCAGCGGGCGCGCTTGGGCTAGTGCTCCGGGCGGCCGCGGACATCGCCGCCGTACGACTCGGCGGCCAGGTGCTCGACTGGCGGGCCAACGGCGGAAGCGATCTTTGGCTGCCGTTCGAAGAACCTGTCGCTTCGCCGGTCGGCCTGGAGGTCATAGCCCGTATTTGGGGGCACTCCAACTTCGATGACGGCCGTTTGCCGTCGCTTAGACTCGGCTCGCTGCGGGGAATCGCGGGAGCCGTCGCCGTCACCGAGGTCATCCCTCTAGACGAAGGCTGGGAGGTCGCCGCCAGCGAGAACTCGGCCGTCGGCGCTCAGCCGTCGCCAAACTGCCGTTTTGGCGGTTGGATGACCGCGAAATATCCCCAAGCCGTCGCCTACCGCCGCCGCCTTCAAACCGACGCTGAAGACTCGCTCGTCTTAAACCTTGTCGGGGGCGCCTGCTCGATGGAGGTGGCTGTGGACGGGGCTGTCCGCGGCCGCTTGACCCCGCTTTGCCCGACTCTGTTCCTGGGCAAGACCAGGTCAGAGTCCGAACTGGCCGTCACCGTGGCTCGGACTTGGGGCGAGCCGACGGGGGAGCTGGAACTCCTCGTCGGAACCGAGCTTGGCCCGTGGTCGATCCAGCGCCAAGCCACGCCTGAATTGCTCGACAGCCGCGCGGCTGTCTCTTACGCGATAACTGACTTGCCGATAAGAATTGAGCCGGGAGCCGTTGGCTGGGCGCGTGTCGCCGCTGACGGACTTGGCTCGTTTCACAACGGGAATGCTGTGATCCGGCTGCAAGGCGAGGGCCTGCACGTCACCGCTTTCTCCGGCGACGTCAATCTGGGGCGGATCTGGCTCGGCGGCATTGCGGGCGCCGCTCTGTGTGGTGGCCGAGGAGACATCCTGCTCGTGCCCGCAGCCGGGGCGCGAGACGGGTTGGACCTCTGCCTGGAAGCCACCCGAGCCGGCGGGGGCGTCCTCGAAGCCATTGCGGCCGGCGGTCCGGTGGATTCTCTGACCAGGGGAGGCCGATAAGACGCTGCGGCATCGGCCAAGAGCGAATTATTGCTCGACAGGCGCCGGCTACGACCGTAGCCAAACTGTCGTGGCTTCAGGCAGCTTGTCGTCCGGCAGCGGGCCAGAGGCGGTCAGGACTTCGCCTGCGGGCAACGGGAAAGGCGGGGCCGTGAAATTGACAAGGCAGTGCCAGCCGCCAGGACGGCGGAAATGAAGGGCTCCTACGGGGGCGCGCAGCCATTCCAGTCCCATGGGGTCGCCGGGGCGGGGGAGTTGGCGCAGCAGGTGGCGGCGGACGGCCAAGGCCAGGCGATAGAAAGAGAGGGTCGACTCGGGGTCGGCCTCTTCGACGGTGACCGCGAAATCGGCGAACCAGTCCGGCTGCGGCAGATGGGCCGGCCCGGGTCCAAAGCCCAGCGACGGGCCGTCCGCCTGCCAGGGCAGAGGAACCCGGCAACCGTCGCGGCCGACGCCGTCGGAACGGAAAAAAATCGGGTCTTGGCGGGCTTCGGCCGGCATGTCGACGACCTCGCGTAGGCCAAGTTCTTCGCCTTGGTAGAGGCAAACGGAGCCAGGCAGAGCCAGCAGGCAGCCGACAGCGGCCCGCGCCCGCCGCAACCCCAGGCCAGTGTCCTCGGCCGGCTCTTGGCCGCCAGACTTCAGCCAGGCGGCGTCTCGGGCCTCAGACTTCGAGTTGTCGGCCTCGGGGCCGAGTGGCGGCAGGCCGAAACGAGAGGCGTGCCGGACGACGTCATGGTTGGACAACACCCAGGTCAACGAGGAGCCGAGGTGAGCAGCCCGAGCCAAGGCGGGGGCGATCCGGTCGCGGTAGGCCCGGGCGTCGAAGTCCGCCCGCAGCAGGTCGAAATCGAAGACCTGTCCGAGCGAATCGGGGCGGGCGTAGCGGGCCAGGCGGTCGTGGTCGGACAGCCAGGCCTCGCCGACGGCGGAGCGCGGCGGGTCGTATTGGTTGAAGACAGTCCGCCACTGGGCGTAGATCTCGTCTAATTCGTCCCGGTCGTAGAGCGGGTGGTCCGGTCCGGCCGGCCGCCAGGCCAACTCGGCGGCGCTCAACAGCGGTTCGGACAGGTCCTTGGCCAAAGCGACGGCGACGTCGACCCGGAAACCGTCGACGCCGCGGTCAGCCCAGAAATGGAGGGTTTCTAGGTGGTCGGCTCGGACCTCGGGGTTGTCCCAGTTCCAGTCTGGCTGCTCGGGGGCGAACAGGTGGAGATAGAACTGGCCGTCGCCGACCGCCTCCCAAGCCGAGCCGCCGAAGGCGCCCTTCCAATCATTCGGCGGTTCTGACTGGTCTGGCCCGCGCCCGTCGCGGAAAATGTAGCGTTGGCGGGCCGGCGACCCTTTGGCGGCGGCCAAAGCTTCAAGGAACCAGCGGTGCCGGTTGGACGAGTGGTTTGGGACGATGTCGACGATGACGCGGAGGCCCGCCTCGTGCAGCGCCGCCGTCATGGCGTCGAAATCGGCCAGCGAGCCGAGACGGGGGTCGACCGCCCGGTGGTCGTCGATGTCATAGCCGCCGTCGGCCAGAGCCGATGGGTAGAAGGGCGACAACCAGACAGCGTCGACGCCGAGCCGGCGTAGGTAGCCGACGCGGCTGGTCAAACCGGCCAGGTCGCCGATGCCGTCGCCGTCAGAATCGGCGAAGGAGCGGGGATAAATCTGATAGACAACAGCTGTGCGCCACCAATCGTGATCGCGGGGGAGCGAGGCTGACGCGGTTGCCATTGGGAGTCCCTTCGCTTGGCTTGGCCCGCAGCTTAGCGCGCGCCCCTTTGCAGAGCGCGGACAGGCCGCCGGCGGCGGACTGGCCCCCGGTGTGTCTGGAGGGTTATTGTGTCGGTGGCTCTTCAGGTTGCGGGGCCGTGATGTGGTCTACGGTTTGGCCATCCCTCGGGCCTACTTTCGCGGCGCTTCGGCTAGGTCTGCAGATCTCGGTGCCGGTAGCCCGCGATTCCGGCGGCGACCAAGGCCGCCGCGGCCAGCCAGCTCCAGCCGAAGAAATCCCATTCCGGCGCTGTCCGGGGCACGTCCGGCACGTGGCGCCAGAAAGACCATCTGAGCAACCATTCGGGGGCCTTGACGGCGGAGCCGATCAAATCCAGCAGGAAAGAGCAGGTCGCGAAGGCGTAAGCGAGGCCCGGCCCAATCTGCGGGAGCCAGCCAATCGCCGCGATTCCCAGACTGTAGGTCACAACGGCCGCGGACATCCAGGTGAACATGGCGAGCAAACAGTCGGGGAAGGACAGGTCGGCTTTTTGGCTGAGGAGAGCTAACCAGACTCCCGCCGCGGCGCCCGCCGTGGCAACCGCTAGCGTCGCAAGATCAGCGGCCACGTCCGCGCCTAGGAGCGCGATCCGCGACACCGGGCGAGCCAAAAGCGCTCGGGATTGGCCCAAAGCCTCTTGGCGTAGGACAGACGTCACGTTTCCCGCCGCGGCTAGCGCGATGACCGTGCCCAAAGCCAAGAAGACCAATGACAGGTAGCCTTGGGCGCCGTCATACTCGCCGGTTTCGCCCAGGATCACTCGCAGTTGCTCGGAAGCGGCCGTGAGCTCCCCGCCTTCATCGGTGACAGCCGCTGACACCGCGCCCAGCAAGACCAGTCCCGCCGCCCAGCCCGCCGTCTGCCGCGCGTTGAAACGGGCCTGGCCTTGGAGAACTGAATCCAGAGAGGTCAGCTTGTCTGGCCTCTGATCGCGGGCTTTGATAATTGTTCCTTCAATGAAGGTGCCTTGGTTACCACCGACTCGACAACACAGTCCCGCAGTGCGTCGAACAACTCGGTCTGTGAACCGACCATATCGACCACAACGTGATTCCGAGAGGCCTCAATCACCCTCGCCGTCGGAACCGCGCCCAGATCCGGGGTGCCACCTGAGAAACGAACCGTGATTCGCGACGCGCGCAGATGCTTCAGGTCATCGACGCTGCCATCATCGACCACGACCCCGCGGTTGATGATGAGCACGTGATCACAAACAGCCTCGACCTCGCCCATAGTGTGAGAGGACAGAAGCACAGCTGCGCCGCGGTCCCGCAGACGTTTCACTTCCTCCCGGAACACCGCGCCCATGACAGGGTCCAGGCCGGTCGACGGTTCGTCACACAGCAACAAGCGCGGGCTGCTCGACAAAGCGGCAATAATCGACAGTTTCTGCTTATTGCCAGTCGAATAAGTCCCAACCTTCTTAGACGGGTCAAACTCAAAAGCGGCCATAAGACGCGCTCTCGCAGAAGGATCATCCACGCCCGCCAACCGGGCCAGGAAATGCAAAGTCTCGCCGCCCGTCAGCTGCGGTCAGTAGCACTTTGGCCAGGTATATACGCCAGGCCCCGGCGGGCGGCGCGGCTCCCGGCGGGATGGCCAAAGACAGACGCCGATCCGGCTGTGGGATTGATGTATCCCATCAATAGGTTGATGGTGGTCGACTTTCCAGCCCCATTGGGGCCTAAGCAACCAACAATCGAACCGGGTTCCATCGTCAGATTAAGCGGTGCGAGCGCTTGGAAGCGCCCATACCTCTTGGCCAGCCCACAAGTGCGAATGGGAATTGGGCGGCCAGAACTCGATGGAGCCACCGAGCGACTGTAGCAGGTGCAAACCGGGAACTATCCAGTCGAAGCCGGTGAGCGGCTCGGTGTGGCAGGGGCGGTGATTCGCTGGGTGGCAAGGTTATGTAAAGGAAACCGGCTTTTTAGAACAGGGGATGGGGCGTTTTATCGTGCTACGGCGTGTCTGCCGTAGGCGGGTTTGCCAGACGCGCCGTTTATCGGACCGTCCCGCTCTTGGGCGAGATGTTCCTGACCACAGTGTCGCGCCGGAGCCTTCGTGGCCGGCCCGTTTGGCAGCTGAAGTTCTCACACCTGGGGCAGCGCAGACTGCTTGCGGCCTGGCGAGTTTGGCCCTTGAGCGGGAACATTCCCGTGGCCTGCAGGCGACGTTCCCGAGCGGTGGGCGGCTCTCTACAAACGTGCGATCGGCGCCAGCGCGGCCCCGGTCAACGAGATGAGGTCGGCGGGCCGGACCTCGACCTGGAGGCCACGGCGGCCGGCCGACACGAAGACCGTTTCGAAGTCCGCGACGGACACGTCGGCAATCGTTTCCAAAACGGTTTTCTGGCCGAAGGGGGAGATGCCGCCTACGACATAGCCGGTTGTCCGTTCGGCCAAGGCTGGTTCGGCCATGGCGGCTTTCTTGCCGCCGGCCGCGCTGGCCAGCGCCTTGAGATCGAGTTGCCCGGCCACAGGAACAAGGCCGACGACGAGACGGCTGGCCGGGCTGGCCGCGACCTTGGCGATGAGAGTTTTGAAGACCCGGCAGGGGTCGAGGCCGAGGCGGGCGACGCCCTCGCTCCCGAAATGGGTTTCGCCAGAGTTGTGCTCATAAGAGTGGACGGCGAAGACGACGCCGGCTTTGGCCAAGGCCGCCAAGGCGGCGGTGCCGGCGGAGCCGTCAGGGCGGGACATGGCCTTAAGGCTAGGGGCAAGAGCCGAGGTTTTCGCGACCGGCAAAGCGGTCACGCGACGTGGGGTTTTCTGGTCTCGGACGGACATTAGACTCAAGACCGTGTTGCGTGTCATCGACCTCCGGTCCGCCGATCCGGCTGACTATGCTGCCCGCCTGCCCCGGGGACGGTTCGACATCGCCGCCGCCTTGGCCGCGGTCGAACCGGTCTGCCAGGCCGTCGCCGCCGAAGGCGAGGCCGCCTTGCGGCGTTTCAGCGCCCAGTTCGACGGCGTCGTGCCGCCAAGCTTCCGCGTGGCCCCGGCGCTCGCCGAAGCGGCCGCCGAGAGCCTCGACCCCGATCTAAGGGACGCTTTGGAGACCGCCATCGCCCGCCGCCGGGCTGTCGCCGCCGTCGAGGCCGACCGGCCTGACCGCGTCGTCGAGGTGGCTCCCGGAGCCCGGGTCGAGATCCGTTCCACACCGGTCGGCCGCGTCGGCCTCTACGTCCCCGGCGGCCTCGCTCCGCTCGCCTCCAGCGTCTTCATGAACGCCGTCCCGGCCCAAGCGGCTGGGGTCGGCTCCATCGCCGTCGCCTCTCCGCCTCAGGCCCGCTTCGGCGGCTGGCCTCACCCGGTGATCCTCGCCGCTTGTCACCTTGTCGGCGTCGAAGAGATCTACGCCGTCGGCGGCGCCCAAGCCGTCGCCATGTTCGCCTACGGCGTCCCCGGCCTGTGCGAGCCGACCGCCATGGTGACCGGCCCCGGCAATGTTTACGTCGCCGCCGCCAAGCGCTGCGTCCGCGGCCAAGTCGGCATTGACGCCGAGGCTGGCCCGACGGAGATCGCGGTCTTGGCCGACGAGGGAGCCGACCCTGCCTACGTCGCCGCCGACCTGCTGAGCCAAGCCGAGCATGATCCGATGGCCGGTTCGGTGCTCATAACCTGGTCGCCCGCTTTGGCCGAGGCGGTCGGGGCGGCTTTGGCCGCCCAGACGGCGACCGCCGTGCACCGTGATCGGATCACAGCCGCTTTGACCGGCCCCCAGTCCGCCGCCGTCCTCGTCCGCGACCTCGGCCAGGCCGTCGCCGTCGCCAACGCCTACGCCGCCGAGCACCTTGAGATCCAAACCGCCGACGCCGCCGCTGTGGCTCGTCGCATCGAAAACGCCGGTGCGATTTTCGTCGGCCCTGATTCGCCCGTCCCCTTGGGCGACTATTCGGCCGGGTCGACCCACGTCTTGCCGACCGGCGGGGCCGCCCGCCACTCCTCCGGGCTGACGGTGGCGAGCTATCTCAAAACCGTCCACGTGGTCGACTACGACGCGGCCGCGCTGGCCGCCGTGGCCGCCGGCGTCGAACGCATCGCCTTGGCCGAAAACCTGCCCGCCCACGCCGCCGCTGTCGCCGCCCGGAGGGTCCGATTCTGATGTTGCCACCTGAGATCACCTTGGCGGGTCTGCCGCTGCGCCCGGGCCTGGCCGGCCAGCGTCCCTACGGCGCTCCCCAGTTCGACGTGCCTGTCCGGCTCAACGTCAACGAGAACCCGTATCCGCCGTCGGCGGCCATCGCCCAAGAGATGGCGGAGGCGGTGAAGCGGGCCGCGGCGTCGGTCAACCGCTACCCAGACCGCGAGGCCGTCGGCTTGCGCAGCAAGCTCGCCCGCTACCTCGGCCACGGCCTCTTGTTCGACCAGGTTTGGGCGGCTAACGGCTCGAACGAGGTGATGGTCCAGATCCTCCAGGCTTTTGGCGGTCCCGGCCGGCGCCTGCTGACCTTCACGCCGACCTATTCGATGTATCCGGAATACGCCCGCGACACCTACACCGAACTCGTCAGCGTGCCCCGGCGGGCCGATTACAGCCTCGATCTGCCGGCCGCCTGGGAAGCTCTTGAGCTCTTTCAACCGTCTGTCGTCATCATCGCCAACCCGAATAACCCGACTGGTTCTTCGGCTCCTCTGCCTGTCATCGAGCGTCTCGTCAAGGCGGCTCCGGGGATTGTCGTCGTAGACGAGGCCTACCAAGAGTTTTCCCGCCAGAGCGCTGACACGGCTCTCAAACTGCTGCCGAAGTACGGCAACCTCATCGTGGCGCGGACGATGTCGAAGGCTTTCGCCTTCGCGGGCGGCCGGGTCGGCTACGCCGCCGCCAACCAGGCTATTGTCGAAGCCTTGCGGATCGTCCGGCTGCCTTATCACCTGTCCGCCGTCACCCAGGCTGTGGCCGGTGTCGCCCTCGACCACGCCGCCGAGATGCTGGCCCAGGTGGACCGGTTGCGCCAGACCCGCGACGAGACGATCGCCCGGCTGCGCGATCTGGGTTGCCATGTCATCGACTCGGACGCCAATTTCTGCTTGTTCGGCCGTTTCCCTGACCGCCACGGCGTTTGGCAAATCTTACTTGAACAAGGGGTCCTCGTCCGCGAGGTCGGCCCCGACGGCTACCTCCGGGTCAGCACGGGCTCTGAACAAGAGATGGAGCGTTTCTTATGGGTGCTGGGCCGCATCCTGGGCCGGGACCCGGCCCAGGCCGGCCGGCCGGACCGATCAGAAGGGAACCGTTGATGGGCCGCAGCGCGCGGGTCGAGCGTTTGACGTCGGAGTCGCGAGTC
>JAIRXC010000213.1 GCA_031268515.1 Propionibacteriaceae bacterium | reverse complement strand
CGGCCAGGGAAAAGGGCGACTGGGCGAAGGCCCAAGACGCCTTCGCGCGCCTCCTTAAAGACAACCCGGCCGACGCTCTGGCCAAGGCCGGCCAAGCCCAATCTGGATTGTTAGGCCGGGTCGCCGCCGACCCTGCCGCCGACACGGCCCCCCTCTACGCCGACGCCCACCCCGACGATGTCACGGCCCAACTCCGGGCCGCCGACTTCGAAGTCGCCGCGGGCCGCCCCGACGCTGGCTTCGCCCGTTTGACCGCCGCGGTCGCCCGTAGCGCCGGCCCCGACCGCGACACCTTGCGGACCCGGCTTCTCGAGCTCTTCGACACCCTTGATCCGGCCGACCCCATTGTGCTGAAAGCCCGCCGCGACCTCGCCACGGCGCTGTTCTGAGCGTCATCGGCCAAGTCTCTAAGCGCTGCCGGCCGCAGACGCCAGCCGCAGGCCCTTAAGCCTGCGGCCTAGCACGCCTGCCTTATGTCCTGCCTGTCCTGCGAAAAGGCGCGTCCTGCCGCGGCCCGGGAAAATCAGGTTGTCTGAGCGACGATTTTCACGGGCGTTCCGCGGCTGGAAACCGTTTGCGCAAACCGCTTACGAGGCGGCGCCGTCCTCTGGCGTGAACTCCAGCCAGACGCTGGCCAGGGCCGGCAACTTGATCTCAGTTGAGGCGGGCAGGTTGTCGTAGGGCAGGGAGACGGCTTCCAGATCGCCGTTGCCGTAATCGCCGTTGCCGTCGTATTGACTGGCGTTCGTGTTGAGGATCTCCCGCCAGCGGCCGGTCTCGGGCAAGCCGATGCGGTAAGCCGAGCAAGGTGAAGCCGAGAAGTTCGTGACACAGGCGACATGACGGCCCTGGCCGTCGGAACGCAGCCACGAGAAGACGTTGGCGCTGTAGTCGTCGCCGTTGATCCACCGGAAACCGGCGGGATCCTGGTCGAGCTTCCAGAGAGCCGGACGTTGGCGGTAGAGGGCGTTGAGGTCGCGGAATAGGAGTTGGAGGCCCCGGTGGCCCCACAACCCGGTCACCCACCACTCCAGCGACTCCGACTCTGTGAATTCCCGCCGCTGGCCGAATTCGCAGCCCATGAAAATGAGTTGTTTGCCGGGGAAGGACCACTGGAAGGCGTAATAGGCCCGCAAGGTGGCGAATTTACGCCAGTCGTCCTGAGGAATCTTGTTGATCATCGAGCCCTTGCCGTGGACGACCTCATCGTGGCTGATCGGCAAGATGAAGTTCTCCGAGTATTGGTAGACGGTGGCGAAGGTGATGAGGTTGTGATGCCACTGGCGGTAGATCGGGTCGAGTTCGACGTAACGCAAGGTGTCGTTCATCCAACCCATGTTCCACTTCAAACCGAAGCCGAGGCCGCCTTGGTCGACCCGTTTGGTGACGCCCGCGAACGAGGTCGACTCTTCGGCCACCATGATGACGCCGGGGCAACGCTGATAAAGGTGGCTGGTGACGTACTTGAGGAAGTCGATGGCCTCTAGATTCTCGTTGCCGCCGTAGATGTTCGGAATCCATTCGCCCGGCTGGCGCGAATAATCCCTGTACAACATGGAGGCGACCGCGTCGACCCGCAGGCCGTCGATGTGGAACTCCTGGCACCAATAGAGGGCGTTGGAGACCAGGAAGCTCTTCACCTCGTCGCGGCCGTAGTTGAAAATGTAGGTGCCCCAGTCCTGGTGGAAGCCCTGACGGGGGTCGGCGTGTTCGTACAAACTGGTGCCGTCGAACTTCACCAGCGACCACTCGTCGGTCGCGAAATGCCCGGGCACCCAGTCCATGATGACGCCGATGCCGGCCTGGTGGAGGCGGTCGATCAGGTAGCGCAGGTCGTCCGGGGTCCCATAACGAGAAGTCGGGGCGAAAAACCCGGTCACCTGGTAGCCCCAACTGGGGGCGAAGGGGTGTTCGGCCAAGGGCATGAACTCGACGTGGGTGTAGCCCTGCCAAGTCACGTAATCGGCCAGCTCGTCGGCCGCTTGACGGTAGCTGAGGCCGTGCCGCCAGCCGCCCAAGTGGACCTCGTAGATGCTGAGGGGCGACTCGTGGGCCTGCCAAGAAGCCCGCTGCCCCATCCAGCTCTGGTCACCCCAGGTGTAGTCAGATTCGTAGACGATGGAGCCAGACTTGCCATCCGTTTCGGCAAAGCGGGCCATCGGGTCGGCCTTTTCGCGCCAAACGCCGTCCGCGCCCAAGATCTTGAATTTGTACATCGTGCCCGAGCCACGCTGCTCGATGAAACGCGACCAGACGCCGGTGCCGGGCAGCTTGACCATCTCGTCGCCGCCCCAGAAGTTGAAGTCGCCGGCCACCAAAACGCGCTGGGCGTTGGGGGCCCAAACCGAAAAACGGACGCCGGGGATGCGCTGCCCGCTGTCGTGGTCGTAAACCGAGGTGACATGGGCGCCGAGGCGTTTCCAACATTCGGTGTCGCCACCGGATTGGAAACCCTCCAGGTCGAAGCCGCTGAGTTCGCCGGCGAGGTCGTAATTAGCCATGGTGCTGTTTCTCCTTGAGGGGTGAAAACCGACGGCTCAGTCGGATTCGATGGACAAGATGTGGGCGGGCTGGTCGGGGGTCAAACTAACGTAGGGCCGCCGCCCCCAGCGCCAGACCGAGCCGGTCAAGGCGTCGCGGACGGTGATTTCTGAGTGGTCTGCCAAACCGAGGGCCTCGAAATCAAGGTCGAGTTCGGCTTGCTCGCCGGCGGCTGGGTTGAGGCTGAGGACGACGATGACACGGTCGTCGCCAGAGCGTTTGCTGAAAACGAGGATATTGTCGTTGCCCGAGCGGTGGAGCTGGAACTGGCGTAATTGCTGGAGGGCCGGGTGGGCGCGTCGGATGAGGTTTAAGGTGGTGATGAGGAGATTGAGGTTGCCGGGGGCCTCAAAATCACGCGGCCGGTATTCGTATTTCTCGGAGTCCAGATATTCTTCCCCGTCCGGCTTGAGAGGGGCGTGTTCGCACAGCTCGAAACCGGAATAGACGCCCCAGCTGGGGGACGCCGTGGCCGCCAGGATGGCCCGGATGGCGAAAGCCGCCGGGAGTCCCGATCGGAGGCTGACCGGGTTGATGTCGGGGGTGTTGACGAAGAAATTCGGCCGGAAGAACGCAGCGGTCTGGCCGCTGAGCTCCGTCAAATATTCCTCGATTTCCCATTTGGCGTTGCGCCACGTGAAATAAGTGTAGGACTGGTGGAAACCGACTTTGCCGAGCGCTTGCATTGCCTCGGGGCGGGTGAAGGCTTCGGCTAAGAAAATCACTTCGGGGTGGCTGCGGCGTATCTCTTTGAGCAGCCAGGACCAAAATTGGACGGGCTTCGTGTGGGGGTTGTCAACCCGAAAAACTGTGACACCGCGGGCTATCCAAAATTCCAGGAGGCGGCGGCACTCCAGATAGAGGCCGTCGGGGTCGTTGTCAAAGTTCAACGGGTAGATGTCTTGGTATTTTTTCGGAGGGTTCTCGGCGTAGGCGATCGAACCATCGGCGCGGTGCGAGAACCATTCCGGATGTGAAGTCGTCCACGGGTGGTCAGGGGAGGTTTGGAGGGCGAAGTCGAGAGCCACCTCGAGGCCGAGCGAGCGGGCCTGGGCGACAAACCGGCCGAAGGCTTCGAAATCGCCCAAGTCGGGGTGGATGGCGTCGTGGCCGCCGGCGGCCGAACCGATCGCCCAAGGCGAGCCGGGGTCGTCCGGGCCGGCCGTCAAAGTGTTGTTGCGGCCCTTGCGGCAGCTGAGGCCGATCGGGTGGATGGGCGGCAGATAGACGATGTCGAAACCCATGGCGGCGGCGGCCTGGAGCCGTTCGTGGCAACTGTCGAAAGAGCCAGAGACCCAGGCGCCGCGGTCATCGCGACACGCCCCCTGGGAACGGGGGAAGAATTCGTACCAGGCCGAGCAGAGAGCCAGGCGGCGGTCGACCTGGAGCGGGAACTCGGCGGTCGGGCTGACAAGTTCGCGTGGCCGCCACTGGGCCATGGCCGCCTCCAGGCCAGGGTCGGCCAGCAGGGCGAGGACGGCTTCGACGGGCGGGCCGATCGTGAAAAGCTGGCTCCAGCCATCGAGCCGGTCGGCCGCCTGGCGGTTGCCAGCCTGGGCGGCCAGTTCACGCGAGCGGCTGAGGATGGCGTGGCCCTCGCGGTAGACGAGGTCGGCGTCGATGCCAGCCGGCAATTTAACTTCAGCTGTTTGCCGCCAGGTGGCCCAAGGGTCAGACCAGGCCTCGACCCGGAACGTCCAGTCGCCGGCCGTGTCAGCGGTCACCCAGGCTTCCCAGATGTCGAGGCCTTCGGGCCAGATTTGGGCCATCGGGAACTCGCTTTGGCGTCCGGCCGGGTCAGTCAAGACGACCGTGGCGTTGGCCTTGTCGTGGCCTTCCCGAAAGACGCGGGCCCGGACCGGGAAAGACTCGCCGGCCACGGCTTTGGCGGCGTAAGCGCCGCCTTCGATGACCGGCTCGACCTTGACGACGGGGATACGGCCGATGCCCCGGACGATCCGTTGGACCGGCCCCAAGGCGAGGCTGGCTGTAGGGGGTGTCGCCACGTCGTCGGCCAGGCCTGTTGATTCTGGCTCGGCGGCTGAGTCAGCCCGTTCTGGCTCGGCGGTTGGGCCAGCTTGTTTTGACACGGCTGCCGCAGCTTCCGTGTCGGCCGCCGCAAGCTCGGCCGGCGAAGGCTCGCTGAGCTGGGTTGAGGGCATCGCAAACTCCGGGTCGGGGCCGGTTTCCGCAGGCGGAAGCAAGGCCGGGCTAAAAGGCGCGGGAAGGCTAGTCGGAAAAGCCGTAGGGGAGTCTAGGCCAATCATCTGGGGGGCCGCCGGAGAGTCTGTAGGCGCCGGGGAGATGGTTTGCAGGGGCGCCGGAGAGTCCGGGGACGCAGGTGGGAGCGGTTAATCTGGGGCTATGGGAGAGGGCGGGGATACGGGAGAAGGCGGGGAGTCCGGGGATACGGAGGAAGGCGGGGAATCTGGGGATACGGGGGAGCCCAGGGAAGCCGGCGACGCTGGAGAGGACGGGGAGTCTGGGAAAATCGCAGGCGAATCTGGGGAAACCGCAAGGGAGTTTGGCGAATCGCTTGAGCGGGTTGGAGCGGCTTCAGAGGCGTTGGTGGGAGCCGCCGGCTCTGAGGGTGCGGTTTCGGCGGCCGGCGGGGTGGCGGCCGAGGGGGCGGGGGGCGATTCGGCTGGGGCGCCTGCGGACGGGCCGATCGAGGGTGACGTTGGCGTGAGGCCGTCGGGGTCGGCGGCCGGGTCGGCTGGCCGGCGGCCGCCAAGCCAATCCTCTGGCCAATCGACGATTTCCGCCGGCGCGGCTTCCAA
>JAIRXC010000205.1 GCA_031268515.1 Propionibacteriaceae bacterium | reverse complement strand
TAGAGGAATTGACGGATTTGCTGGGTTTAGCTGAGTTCGGCGACGCGCCCGTGCGCCAACTTTCGCTGGGCCAGCGGATGCGCTGCGAGTTCGCGGCCGCGCTCCTTCACCAACCTTCGCTGGTGCTTCTCGACGAGCCGACCATCGGCCTTGATTTCGACGCCCAGGCCGCCATCCGCGGCTTCATCCAGCGCTACGTGGCCGACCACAATGCTTGTGTCCTGCTCACGTCGCATTATCTGACCGACATCGAGGCTCTGGCTGGGCGCGTCGTCGTCATGGCTCAAGGCCGCTTGGCGTTCGAAGGTTCTTTGGCTGAGTTGCGCGGCCTCCAGTCCGACCGCCAGGTCATTGCCCTGGCCCATGACGGCACGCTCGACGCGGCCCGCGTCCACGGCGCCGTCCCCGATCAGGAGATAGTGGTCGCCGAACCGAAGCCGGGCGAGGTCACGGTCAGCGCGCCTCGGTCCGCGGCTCTGGCCACGCTGACCGTGCTGGGCACACTTCCGGGCGTGACGGGATTGTCTTTGTCTGATCCGCCGCTTGAGGCCGCCTTGGCCCAGTTCTATTCCCGCGGCGGCGGCTCTGGCCATGAGTGACATGGCTTTTGGCCACACTCTGCGGGGCGCCCGAGCCTGGCTACGGCTTGAGGCCAAGGCCACAGCCGCTTTTCGCGCGCAACTGTTGGTTTCGCTGTTGGGTTGGGTCGTGCCGCTGGCCTTCATGGCCTTGTGGAACACCGCCGCTGAGGGTTCGGGCGTGATGACGCCGGGCCAGACGACTTCCTATTACTTGGCTCAACTTGTGGCAACTAACCTCGCGATCGGCACGTCGCTCATCTACGGTCTGGGCTACCTCGTCTACACCGGCGAATTCGCCCGCCATCTCGTCATGCCGTATCCCTCCGTGCTGGCTGCGGCGGCTCAACCGGCCGCCCACAGCCTCATCCGGTCGTTGCCTTTGGTCGTGATCGTGCCGCTGTTGGGGTGGGCGATGAAAGCCGAGTTCACGACCGACCCGGTGGCGGTCGTCGCCGCCGTCGCCCTGTTCGCTGTTGGCCTGGCCGCGGCCACGCTGGCTGCTGTCTTGTGGGCCTTGGCCGTCTTGTGGTTCACGAAGAGCGACGGTGTGCTCAGCTTGTTTGTCGGCGTCAACTGGGTTTTGGCAGGTTTCATCGCCCCCAGCCAGTTCCTCCCGGACTGGCTGGCCTGGACGATGCGTTTGTCGCCGCTGTGGGCAGCCCAGGGCGGCTTCGGGGAGTTGTTGTCCGGCGCGGTCGCGCCGGCCTGGTGGATGTTCGCCGTCAACCTGGCATGGATAGTTGTTCTGTCGGTATTGTTGCGCTGGCTGTGGCCGCGAGCCTTGACCAGGTTTGAGGCGGTGGGCCAATGAGGCACTCGTGGGCCGTGTTACGCCGGTCGTGGCGTCTTTCCCTCAAGGCGGCGACGGCTTTCCGAGGCGACATGGCCATCGGGACAGGGGTGACGTTTGTCTGGCTCTTCTTCGCCATCGCCCCAGTCTTGGCGGCCGGCCGCTACCTCGGCCAGGGCGACGGCTGGACTCAGGCGAGATTATTGTTTCTCCAAGCTGTTTGGTATTGGATGGACGCCGTCATGTGGGTCTTCCTCCACGGCAACATCCGCCAGCTCCAGTCCGACGTGCGCCGGGGGGAACTTGATTGGAAGTTGCTCTTGCCGACCGACTCGCTGACCCTGGTCACACTGGGCAAAGTCAACGTGCCAGACCTCCCCAAGTTCGCCATCGCCGTCGGCCTCGGGGCTTTGCCAGGTTCGCCCTGGTCAGTCCTGATGTTCGTGGTCTGCCTCCTGGCTGCGTCGGTCCTCTTGTGGGCCGTCGGCGTGTTCTCCAGCTACAAGGTCATCACCAAGTTCGAGTTCGAGGGCGACTTCCTGTTGAGCTCGGCCCATAATCTGGCCCGCGTGCCGGTCAGCATGTACGGGACAGTGCTGCGGATTGTGCTGTCGTCCGTTCTGCCCGTCATTTTGATCACAACCGTCCCATCCACGGTTTTCTTTGGTTGGAGCGGCTGGCAGGTCCCGCTGACTGCGATAGGGGCAACCGTGGCGCTGACCGCGGCCTTGCGCCTGGCCTGGCGTCGGGAAACTAAATTATACGTCGGGCTGCAGGGATGAGAAGCGGCTTTCATCGCTCTTTCGGCTGCGCGCGAAATCACGCCTTCTTCCAACATGTGAAATGCGGCCTGAAATTCCTCCCGTCGTGCGGCGTGGGCGCGTGGTTCACTGGCCAGACGGATATGGGGAGGTCCGGCCAGTTTGAGGTTTGTAAGCGTGGAAAGTCATTCATGATGAGGTTCGGTAGTTTTCTAGAGAGGTTGCTGTCCGTAGGATCTCTGGGTGTTTTCAGAGAGGCCCCTTGAACATGTTATGCAGGGCCACGGCATCGGACCACGACGCAGGGAACTCTGACTTGCCTGGTAGTCCTGTCCCTGCGCGGCGTCCGCCCTCGAGGTTCCCAGTGGGGTGAATCTCCCCGCCGAGGATGTGTTTGGCACGGGTGAGGGCGCCGGTGTCACCTTGAGGCCTGCAATGGAGCTGGTTTGACTGTCTTGACCGCCTCATCCCCGGCTCCCTGGCCTGAGAAAAGCCGGCCGCGGGCGGCTTTGGCCGCGGCCGGCGCCGTGTCAGCAGCTCCCGCGGCGCTCCGGGCCTGGCGGCGTCGCTACGCTGGCTGTAGCTGGTGTGAAACACGGTCTGATGGCAGGCAGGGTCGAGGAAAACCAGCTCTTCCCGCTTCTGGCGGGTCGAGGCGGTCTGCCTGGATAGGGGGTTTGCGATGGGATGGTCGGTTTCGGACTATACGGCAGTGGCTTGGGTCTGCTTCGGAGCGTTGCTTCTGGACTGGTTGGGTTTCTCCATCATGTGCGTCTTAGGGGCTAAGCCGAAGGCGCGGCGCAATGATTGGGCGGGTATTAGAATTCCTTCTCTAATGCAAAGTGACGAAGCTTGGACCGCTGGTCACGCGGCGGCCTTGCCTCATGTGAAACTTGGCTCGATAGCTTTATTGCCGGTAGGTGTCATCGCCCTATTTTTTATCCGCCCTGCGCCTGGCGTCGCCGCAGCCATCGAAGGCAGTTTAGCCGTGATTGCGGTGGCGTGGGTCCTGGCCGCAGCGGTGATTGCTGGAAAAGCAGCGAAGAGAGTTTCCCAAGTCTAGTTTTCGCACGAGTCCGCGGAGCGTATCGCGCCGGCGGCTGACTGGGCGCTGTCGCGGGGGATCGCGTCAATGACCACTTCCTAGGTTGCTGAGATGCTTGGCGCGTCGGCAACTCAGGTGTCACAGCGTCTTGGAGTGTTCCCGCAAAAGTGGACACTCGCTGTGCTGTGAGTTGGTCTATATGCGTGTGTCCTAACTCAAACTCCTCGATCGTCAAATACCTTAGGTGCGAATGCCTCCTAGTCCGGTTGTAATGCCGCTCGACCCATTCGAAAACAGCCTTACGCAGACGAGCCATATCCGGCTGTGTGCGAGTGCGGACTAGCTCTTTTTTATACGTCTCGTCAAACGACTCCGCGGCCGCGTTGTCGAAACAATCTCCGGTCCGCCCCAGCGGCCTGGTGACATTATGAGCCGCGCAAAACCGGGCGAACCCGCCCGACGTGTGTTGACAACCCCGGCCAGACATGAAAAATAACCGAATCCGGCCGACGGGACGCCACAGCCACCGCCAAAGCATCGATAACTAAAGATGTTCCCAGACGGTCGGCGACAGCCCAGCCGACCAGTTTCCTGGGAATACAAGCCGATGACCGTCGCCAAACACACTCAGCCCCGCCAGATTTTCACATACGTGATATCACCATGTCATTTCTAGTCTGGTTTCCCGGCGGTGAACCGGCGGCCGACCAGATAAGGCGCGTCAGCCGGCCGAACCGACTGGATATCGGCGATCGGCCGGCTGTCTTCAACGGCTGATGACACAGCGTTCTCCCAGTATTCTTCGGTGAAACCTAAGCGAACCGATCCCGTGATTCTTGATTTTCCCTCCAGTAGATGAACAGTACTTGCTGTCTGTCAAACTGGGAACTATCCATACGGAGGGCTCAGATGGAACAACAGCAGGTCAATAAATCTCAAAGGCGCCTAGCGCGTCCGACCCGCTGGCGACAGCAGACGTCCAAGCACGCAGGTGCTGCCGTGTTTGTTCTCGGTTCCACGGGCCGCGGAGAAGCGGTAGGGGCGGCATGGCGGCTAGCCGCGTATGACGTCGAGTTTCGCGTCAACCCGTGTGGCTGACGCCCGCGTAGCGTTGAAACTCGGCGGCGAAGGAACGAAATTCGAGCGCGGCAGCGTCGCTTCTTCCTCCTAACGCTTCTTCCGCTGTCGCGACGAGACGCAGCGCGCGGGGGATGTCGCCGGCTAGGAGCCAGGCGACAGGCCGGCGGTAAACCAACTGATGGTCAAAACCCATCTTGTCATCAAGGAGTTCGCAGACGCCCGCCAATGTCGCATGCGATTCGATGAACGGCGCCGCGTGATCTTCGATAGCTTCGATGAGGCTGTTGATGGATTGTCCGGAGTTTGTTTCCGAGACTGTCCAGCTGCGATAACGCGGGTCGGGCATGAGGTAACCCAACGGTCGGCTCACAGTCGGTGGCATATACGGGTGGAATTTCTCTTTGCGAAGTTCGGCGATGATTCGTTCGACGCCTTGATGGCGTATCCCAACGACAGGATTGATCTCGTAACAGCCGGCGGGCGTGTGGCGGCTCGCGCGGTTGAGTCCCAACCAGCCAAGCACGTCATCGGCGATGTCCCGTGTGAAGAGAAGTCCCGCGCGCTTCTTGAAGCCAACCGTTTGCAATCGTTGTGACACGTCGGCGAACGCCGAACTTCTTGCGGCGCTCGTCATGGAAGCGGCCAAGGTTGATGAACCACTGTGACAGGGGTCGGTCCTATGGGAACCCCTGGAGTGAGACCTGCCATTGCCGCATTATCGCCGACAGGGACCCCTCCGGTTGACCGGATCGCAGGGTATCCGACGCTTTGATTCGGAGTCAGCGACGCAGTCGGTCCGGTCTTGACTTCGATGAACCCCGTGGCGCCATCTGAAAACTCCACATACAGGTCCGGTTTAGTCCTCACGCCGGCTGCTTCCACTGTCACCTCGCGTCCAATAACGCGCCCGCCGGCGGTGGAAATGTTCTGCGTGGCCCGGTCCGCCTGGTCCTGTGATTTCTCCAACTGTCCAGCCGTTTCGTCTGAAACTGTTTTCGCCTCCGGCCAGCCCGGACCACGCAACCGCTCGGCTAAGAGGCCGTCCCAAACATTCCGGCCAGACAAGACCCGGTCCTGACCGTCCGGTTGGCCGGTCTGACCGGCGGAGCCGCTGTTGGCGAGAGGCTGCGGCTGACAGACAGCCAGTCCGGTTGGTCCGGGTGACAATGCGGGAGATGACATGGGTGACCTCCAAGGGGAAAGATTACAACAACAACTACCGCCGTTGACGCGGCACACTAGCACCGGACCGTAAGAGTTCACAAACCCCGGTGAAATCCAAAACGAAACACCTGCAAAACAGCAGCCAACGGACATGGCATGTCCGCCATCGTCAGACACGCCGCGAGACACCCACACGAGCGCGAGGAGTCTGTGCCGCCCAGCCGCTCCACGCCATCGGGTTCGAGGAGGCGCCCACGCGGGCGTAAGGGGTCTGGAAGCACCGGCGTGATTCCTTCGCTTAGCCTTAGGGACAGGGCAAGCAGCGCCCGCTGAATCAGCGCGCATCCTCGGGCCGCTCTTCGAAGCGACGGAGGCGTCCGCTTCTCCTTTTGCCGGCGGCCCTCAGGGCAGACATCCTTTCTCCAAACTCTTAGGACCGATTTCCTTTAGACATCCGGGTTTCGTAGGCATTGCAGAACGTTGCGCTCCGGATTAGAAGACGTGGGTCCGCTCACCGGCAGGCGAATGCTGGCATCGTGTGACTTGCGGCAGCACCCTTCTGACAGAAAACATTTGGACATTTGACAATCTTAGGAAAAACGCTGCGCTTCGATTTAGAAGACGGGGCAGCCCTGCCACTGGGGTTTGACGGGATAAAATCCGCCGGGTGAGCGAAGACTTAGAAACCAGGATCCAGGCGGCGATCGACGGCAAGACGAAGCCGCGGGGTTCCCTCGGCCGCCTAGAGCCGTTGGCGGCCCAGATCTGCCGCGTCCAGCGCACGACCACGCCGTCGGCGGCGAAACCTACGATCCTCGTTTTCGCGGCGGACCACGGGCTGGCCCGCGAGCCGGTCAGCGCCTATCCGCGCGAGGTGACCTGGCAGATGGCGGCCAATATCTTGGCCGGCGGCGCAGGCATCAACGTTTTCGCCCGACAGCACGGCATCGAGGTCTTGCTCATCGACGCCGGCGTCGATTGGCCAGGCCAACGCCCCCCGGGGCTGGTCGACTGCTCGATGGGCCCGGGCACGCGGAACTCCTTGACGGGCGACGCCATGGACCTCGCGGACGTTGACAGGTGTCTGGCCGCCGGAGCCGCTGTAGTCGACCAACAGGTCTCCCCCGACTGCGCGATCTTGGGCTTCGGCGAACTGGGCATAGGCAACACGAGCGCCGCTAGCTTGCTGTCGAGCGCGCTGACAGGGTTGCCGTTGGAAGACTGCGTGGGGCCAGGCAGCGGCCTGGCCGGCCCCGGGCTGAGCCGCAAACTCGACCTGCTGCGCCAGGTTCAGGCGGCCCATGGTCGCCCCCGCGGCCCCAGGGAAGCCTTGGCGATGTTCGGCGGCTTCGAGATCGCCCAGATGTGCGGGGCGATGACAAGAGCTTTTGCCACTGGCCGGCTGCTCATGATAGATGGTTTCGTCGCCACGGCGGCGTTCCTGGCCGCCTGGTCTTTGGACGCTGCCATCGAGGAAAACGCCATCTTCTGCCACGAGTCGGGAGAGCCGGGGCACGCCCGTGTCCTGGCCTGGCTCAAAGCCGAACCGTTGTTAGGCCTCGGCTTGCGCCTAGGCGAGGGCACGGGCTGCGCGGTGGCCTATCCGGTGATCGCGAGCGCCGTCGCCTTCGTCAACGAGATGGCGAGCTTCGACAAGGCGGGCGTGGCCACGGGAGCCCCGGAGGCCGACGCGTGAGCGCTGGGGCGGGCGGAGCCGTCGACGGCGCCCTAGAGCCCGCCGCCGCGCCGGACAGGCCCGGGCCGCCGGGCCGCTTGGCTTGGGAGGTCCGCTTGTTCCTCACGGCGGTCATGTTCTACACCCGGCTGCCCTGCCCGAACTGGGTCGGCTATTCCGAAGACCAGTTGAACCAGTCCACCCGCTACTTCCCCGCCATCGGCTGGATCGTAGGCGCGGCAGTCGCGGCGACCGCCCTCGCGGCGGACCTCGTCTGGCCCGCCTCAGTGGCGGCGCTGCTGGCTTTGGCGGCCGGAGTTTTGTTGACCGGGGCTTTCCACGAAGACGGCTTCGCCGACGTTTGCGACGGTTTCGGCGGCGGCACGTCGAAGGCCCGGACCTTGGAGATCATGAAGGATTCCCGCGTGGGGGCCTTCGCCGCCATCGGCCTCGTCTTGCTGCTCGGCGTCAAAGCCGCCGCCTTGGCCGCGTTGCTGCAAAATCTGGGTTGGCGCGCCGCGGCGGCGATCCTGTTCGCGCACGTTGCCAGCCGCTGGTCCGTCGTGACGGTCATTTTCTCCGACGTCTACGCCCGCGCGGACGCGTCCAGCAAGGTCAAGCCGATCGGCAAAAAAATCTCAGCTGGCGGCCTGGCAGCGGCGACCGTCTGGCTCCTGCCATTCGCCGGCTTGGCCTGGTGGCAGCCGTGGTGGCTGCTGGGTTTGCCGGCCGCCTTCTTGGTCCGCTTGCTGCTCGGCCGTTGGTTCCGCCGTCGCCTCGGCGGCTACACCGGCGATTGCCTCGGCGCCGCCCAACAGACCGCCGAGACGGCCGTCTTGCTCGTCGTCCTCGCCTGCGCCGAGGCCGCCTTGTGACAGACGAGCTGGCTTGCCGCCGCGCGGGCGTGTTGAAACCGTCCGCTGGACGGCGTCCGCCGAAGCGTCTTTCCCGCCGCCGCGCGGGCGCGTCGAAACCGGGCCGAGGCGCCGTATGAAAGTTTTCTTGGTCCGCCACCTGGAACCGGCGGGGGCGGCAGGCCTGTGTTACGGACGGCTGGACCTTCCGACAACGCCAGCGGTCCTCCAACGGGGAGCCGCGGCGGTCAAGGCGCGGGTCGGGGAAGTGGGCCTTTGCCTGTCGAGCCCATTGCGCCGCTGCGCCGACCTGGCGGCCGTGGCCTTCGGGGACTGCGAGCTGGACGCCCGCTTGGCCGAATTGGATTTCGGAGATTGGGAAGGCCGGCGCTGGGACGACATCGACCGGGCCGAATTCGATGTTTGGGCCGCCGACTGCGTCCACCGCGCCCCGCCCGGCGGCGAATCCTGGACGGCCCTTAGGGAACGGGCGGAAGCCTTCCTGGCCGACTTGCGAGAGCGGCCGCCGGAGCGGGCCGCGGTGGTGGCGCACGCCGGCGTCATACGTGCCTGCCTGTCCTTGGTCATGGGCATCCCGCTGCCGCCGACCTGGCGGATCGGCCTCCCCTACGGCTGCGTCGTCACGGTTGAACTGGGCCGAGGCCGGGGGGAGGATCGTCTGTTGGCCTTGTCAACAGATACAGCAAGGCGTTGACGACGGCGGCGGCGACAGCACTGCCGCCCTTCCTGCCGCGGCAGACGATGTAGGGCACGCCGGCGGCCATGATGAGTTCCTTGGCGGGGACGACGTTGACGAAGCCGACGGGCGCCCCGATGACGAGGGCCGGGCTCAGGCGCCCCTCGCCGATCAGACGGCAGAGGCTGACCAAGGCCGTGGGGGCGTTGCCGATGGCGAAGACGACAGGATCGGGCAGGCCGCAGGCGCGTTCCATGGCGGCGGCGGCGCGGGTCGTGCCGTTGGCCAAAGCAGCTCGGGCGGTTGCAGGGTCGGCCATGAAACAGCGGGTTTGGACGCCCAAGGCGGCCAATGCGGGCTTGTTGACGCCCGCTTGGGCCATCATCGTGTCGGTCACGATGACAGCCCGCCGCCGCAGCGCGTCGAGGGCTTGGCCGACAGCTCCTTCTGAGAAGACCAGATTGTCGACGTAGTCGAAGTCGGCGGTGGCGTGGACGACCCGCTTGACAATCGGCGCGAGGACCGGGTCGAGCGGGTGTGGCAACTCCGCTTCGATTATGGACAGGCTCGCAGACTCGATGTCCACGGGCAGGACGTGGATGAAACTATCGCCGTTGTCGAAGTCAGTCACCATTCGATTCCTTCCCGAGCTGGCACGCCGCGGTCGAAGGGATGCTTGACCTTGCGCATTTCTGTGATGTAGTCCGCCCGTTCGGCCAAGGCGGCGGGGGCGTCGCGGCCGGTCAACACGACCTCGGCGTGGCGTGGCCGGGCGTCGAGGAGCCGCAGGAGGCGGCCGCTGTCGAGGAGGCCGTGCCGGCAGGCGGCGGTGGCCTCGTCCAGCACGAGCAAGTCGCAATCGCCGGCGGCGACGAGGTTTTCGACCCGGCTGAGGATCGCGTCGTGTTCGCGGCGGACCTGTTCAAGGGCGCTCGCGTCCATAGCCCGGACGAAGCCGTAGTCCCGGCTGAGGCGGAAGACGGCGACGCCGGCCAGCGCGGCCAACCCGCGCAGTTCGCCGCTGTCGCGGCCCTTCAGGAACTGGGCGATGACGACGCGGCGGCCTTGGCCGTTGGCGCGGACGGCCAAGCCGATGGCGGCGGTCGTCTTGCCTTTGCCGTCGCCGGTGTAGAGGTGGACGAGGCCGTTCACCGCGCCGGCTCGCTTCCCAAGATCTCGTAGACGCGGCCGAGGTCCAAGCTGGCCCGCAGCGCGTCGGCCAGCTTGTCGTATTGCCCCTGTCGGTGTTGGGCGAAGTCGGGGCCGGCGTCGCCAGGCCGGCCAAGCAAGGCGAGGAGGGACTGGCGGGCGGAAGCGGTGTCGAAGAAGCCGTGCAGATAGGAGCCCGCCACCGACCCTTGCTGACAGCCGTCTGCGGCGCCGTCGTCCAAGCCCACAAACGGCTTGGCCCCGTCGGCTAGGACGGTTTCGCCCATGTGGAGTTCGTAGCCTTCAAGGCGGGCCCCGCTGAGCGGCCGCAACGGCCCGTCGAGGGCGAGCACGGTTCCGGCTACGCGGGTTTGGCGTTTGCGAGACCGGAAGCAGGTGACAGCCGGCAGCAAACCCAGGCCGGCTGCGGCGCCGCCGCCTTCGACGCCGTCGGGATCGGAAACAACTTCTCCGAGCATCTGATAGCCGCCGCAGAGGCCGAGCACGGGCCGGCCGGCGGCGGCCCGCTGGCAGATGAGTTCGGCCAGCCCGGTTTCGCGCAACCAAGCCAGGTCGGCGATGGTGTTGCGGGTGCCGGGCAAGATCAGCAGGTCCGGGTCGGCGAGCTGGCGGGGGCTGACGACGTAGCGGACAGCGAGGCCGCCGGTCGCGTCGAGGGCTGTGAAATCGGTGAAATTCGACAGCCGGGGCAGTCGGACGACAGCGATGTCGCCGATTTCCGGCCCTGCCGCGGTCCGGCGGCGGAGGCGTTCGGACAAGGAATCCTCATCGTCGAGGTCGAGGTCGAGATACGGCGCCACGCCAAGGGTGGGTTTGCCGGTGATCCGTTGGAGTTCCCCCAGCCCGTCGGCTAGCAATGTCACATCGCCGCGGAACTTGTTGATGACAAAGCCGCGGACACGGGCCAGTTCGGCCTCTGACAACAACATGCAGGTGCCGGCGAGCTGGGCGAAAACCCCGCCCCGGTCGATGTCGCCGACGAGCAGGACCGGCGCGTCCACGAGTTCCGCCAAGCCCATGTTGACGATGTCGCCGGCCCGGAGGTTGATCTCGGCGGGGCTGCCCGCGCCTTCGATGACGATGATGTCCGCATCCTGGGCGAGGGCGGCGTAGGCGGCCATGATGTCGGGGAGGAACGTGCGGCGGCAGGCGAAGTAACCGCGGGCGCTCATGACGGCGCGGGCTTGGCCTTTCACGATGACCTGGCTGCCGACGTCGGTGACGGGTTTCAAAAGGATCGGGTTCATCTCGACCGACGGCTCCAGGCCGCAAGCTTCGGCCTGGACGGCTTGGGCGCGGCCCATCTCCCCGCCGTCGGCGGTGACAAACGAGTTGAGGGCCATGTTTTGGCTTTTGAAAGGGGCGACGCGGTAACCGTCTTGGGCGAAAATCCGGCACAGCCCGGCGCTGATGACGGACTTGCCCACGTTCGACATCGTGCCTTGGATCATGATGTTTTTAGCCATGGAGGACCTCCGCCAACGCGTCGATGAGGGTTTGGTTGTCGGCTCGCGTTTTCACTCCGACGCGCTGCCAGGTGGCGTCGAGGCCGGGGAAATTGGCGCAAGAGCGGATGAGGATGCCGTAGCTGAGCAGCGGTTGGAACAAGCTGGCGGCGGACTGGAACAAGATGAAGTTGGCGTCGCTGGGGATGACGGACAAGCCGAGGCAGGCCAGTTCGGCGGACAACCAGGCCCGTTCTCGGGCGACGAAGCGGCGGCTGCGCTCCTCCCAGGCGCTGTCCGCAAGCGCGGCCAGCCCGGCCAGTTGGGCGATGACAGACACGTTCCAGCGGGGGCCGCAGGCCGCCATGGCGGCGAGCAGCGCCGGGTCGCCGACGGCGTAGCCGAGACGGAGGCCGGCCAGGGAGTGGCTTTTCGTGAACGCCCTGAGGACGATGACGTGAGGCTCGGCGGCCGCTGTGGGGATCAGCGAAGGGGCTTCGGCGAAAGGCAGAAAACATTCGTCGAGGACGAGCGTCGCTTTCGCCAGACGGGCCCGTTCGACGATGCGGGCGAGTGTCGCCGGGGCGACGAGGCGGCCGGTGGGGTTGTTCGGTTGGCAGCAGAACACCATGTCCACGTCGGGTGTGATCGCCGCCGCGAAGTCGTCGCCGACCGCAAAGCCGGCAGCCGGGTTGAGCCGGTGGCGGCTGACTTCGGCGCCGCCGAGGCGAGCCGAGCGTTCGTATTCGCTGAAGGCCGGCGCGACGGTCAGGACACGGCCGGGTTTGACGGCCGCGCAGAGGCGGTAGAGGAGGTCCGTGGCGCCGTTTCCGCACAATATTTGTTCGGGAGAGACGCGGCAGCGGCGGGCCAAAACCCGGCGGAGTTCCCGGCAGGCGGGGTCGGGGTAGGCGGCCAAGGCGTCGGCGCAGCCGGCGACTGCCTCCTTGACGGCTGCGGGCAGCCCGAGAGGGTTGAGGCTGATCGAGAAGTCGAGCCGGATGCCGCGATGGGCGGCCGTCTCGCCGCCGTGCTCGTCGGACGGCGGACTGCGCCTTTCGGTGTCGGGCGGCCGCTGCGGCCGGCCATCGCCGGGACGGGGCCGTTGAGCTTGGCGGCCGGTCAGGCCATTGGGCTGGAACTGGTTTCCGTCAGACGAAGGCGGCTGGACGTCAAGGCTTGCGGCGCCTACGCCTTCGGCCTGGTTTTCGCCAAGCCGAGGCAACTGCGCTTCTGGGGGGACGCCACTCGCCGAGCCGGGCCGGTTTTTGTCAGGCATGGACGACCGCCTGCCAGATGGCGGCCCGGACGGCGACGACGCCGAGGAGGGCGAGCCAGGCGGCCATGCTCATGAGGCGGTTGGCGCGGGCGATGTCGCCGGCTTCCGGCGACCGCCCGGCCGACCCCAAGATAGGTTTGTCGCAGGGCGTGCCTCCGTAGGCGGCGGCCCCGCCGAGGCGGAGGCGGAGGGCGCCCGCGCAGGCGGCTTCGGCCTGGGCGGCGTTGGGACTGGCGTGGCAAGCCCGGTCACGCCGCCAGACGCGCCAAGCTTGCCGCCAATCCTCTCCGGACAGCGCCGCGGCAACGGTCAAGAGAAGGGCTGACAGCCGAGCCGGCAGCCAGTTGGCGGCGTCGTCCAACCGGGCCGCGGTCCGGCCGAAATGAAGGTGGCGGGAGTCGCGGTAGCCGAGCATGGAATCCATTGTGTTGACGGCTTTGTAGAAGACGGCGCCGGCGCCGCCTGCGGCCAGCATCGCCAGCAGCGGGGCGACCACTCCGTCCGACGTGTTCTCCGCGACAGTCTCGACGGCCGCCCGCGCGATCTCGGACTCGTCGAGGCGGGCGACATCGCGGCCTACGATCATCGACACGTCCGCCCGCGCCGCCGTCAGGTCGCCGGCCAGCAGGTCAGCTTGCACCTTTGAAGACTCATCCCGGAGGCTCTTGACGGCTAAACATTGGAAGCAAAGGAAGGCTTCGACGGCGAGGCCGAGCCACAGCGATGCCGCGTAGGCGGCTGTGACGAGAACCAAAGCCCCGAGGCCGCTGACGGCCAGCACGACGGCGACGAGGATGGTCCCGCGCCGCCGTTCGCGCTTCGGCGTGAGGCCCGGGCGGGCGCGCAGGCGCCTCTCGACGGCGCTGATGAGCCGGCCAAGGCCCCGGACGAGGTGGGGCAGCCGTCGGGGGTCGCCGAAGACGCGGTCGGCGAGGGCGCCGGCGACGATGGCGCAGGTTGTGGCGGCGATCACGGCGGCCGCCGACGGCAAGGCGGTCACGGCGCGGCCTTGGCCGGGCCGCCGGCCGGGCGGGCGAGGCCCAAGGTTATGACGCGGTCGGCTTCGGCGGTGAGAACGGAGTTGGCTTCGGACAAGGCTGCGATGTAGGCGTTGGACTCGTCGTCGTAGGCGGAGCTGAAAGCCAGGCCGCCGATGGTGACGGCCACGAGATGGCGGCAGGCGCCCCGTAACCGCCGGAGACGGGCGACGGCCGTCTGGGCGGGTTGGTTGTCGCGGGCGGCGAAGGCGAGGTTGGCCACGAGATTGGAGACGTCTTCGATAAGCACGATGTCCTCTTTGCCGACGAGGCCGGGGCAGAGGGCTTCGACATCGCCTAACGGGGCCTCGACGGTGAGAAAGCCCGCGCCGGAGCGGGACCGCCGGTGGGCCGCGACGCGGCGCCGGCCCGCCTCGTCGGCGGGGACCAAGGTGGCGATGTAGAAGAGGGCGCCGCCTGGGCTGCCGCTTTGCAGACTGCGGGCCAAACGCTCGGCGGCGGCGCTCTTGCCAGAACCGTTGGGGCCGGTCACCACGGTCATCATGGGATCGCCTTGGGAGGAGAAGCGGGGGAAGCCGTTACGGCCCAACGGCTCGAAAGCGGGTCAGCCGCGGCGCCGCCCAGCCGGGTCTTAGGCCAGGCCGCGGGTTCGGAGGACTGAGCCGCCGTAGCGCCGTCCAGGCGGGCCTTGGAGAAGCGGCGGGCCGAGTCGGTGAAACGTTCGGCGGCGCGGGGGACGGCGGGCAGATAGAGGTGGGGGAAGCCGGCGTACAGCGTCGCGCTGGCGTGGCCGACACGGTAGGCGGCCTGAGTCGAGGCCTTGACGGCGTCGAAGTCGTCACCGGGGGCGCTGGAAGCGCAATAGTGGAACTCGTGCGCCGGCAAGGTTTCACCCGCTCGACAGAGCAAATTGTCACGGCGGGCGGTCAGAGCAGCGTAACCGAAACGCTGCAGCCGGTCCGTGGAAGAAATGCTCCCCGCGATGACGCCGGCCATCGCGGCGCCGTCGATGTCGTGGTGCAGATACATGAAACCGCCGCATTCGGCCAGCGTCGGCAACCCTCGCCCGATCCGCTCGCGGATGTCGCTGGCCAAGGCGATGTTGCCGGACAGCGCCGCCGTGTGGTTTTCCGGGTAGCCGCCTGGCAGGTAGAGGGCGTCGCAGTCGGGCACGGCGGCGTCCCGGAGGGGGGAGAAGAAGACGATCCGGCAACCAAGTCGCTCGAACAACTCAAGGGTTTCGGCGTAGGCGAAGCAAAAGGCCTCGTCGCGGGCGACGGCCAGCTTGACGCTCTGGCCAGGCGGCGGCGCTGATGCTGGGGCTGGCAGCGGCGTAAGAGGCGGCGCTGGCGCGGTCAAAGGCGGGGCGGTCCGGGCGAGGCGGAGGAGTCCGTCCAAGTCGATGTGTTCCTCGGCCAGCCGGGCCAACTCCGCGACAGCCGCGTCCAGACCGCCGATCTCCGCGGCGGCGACGAGGCCGAGGTGGCGACTTGGCCAGGCGGCCTGGGGGCAGCGCGGCAGAAAACCCAGGGGAACGGAACCGGCTTGGCGGATGGCTTCGGCCACCAAGGGGTAGGACGTCGGCGCCGCCTGGTTGACGATGACCCCGCAAAGGCCGGACGGCGTCCGGAAACGGACGAAGCCTTGGACCAACGCCCCGGCCGAGGCCGCCATGCCCCGCGCGTCGAGGACCAAAACCGCGGGCGTGCCGGTGGCCTGGGCGACCTCGAAGGCGCTGGCGCGGCTGCTGCCGCCGATGCCGTCGTAATAGCCCATGGCCCCCTCGATGACGCTGACCGCGCCGCCGCCGCGTTCGGCCAACTGGGCCGCCAACGCCGCCGGCGGGCAGAAATAAAGGTCGAGGTTGTGGGAAGGCACGCCGAGGGCGGCCCGGTGGAACATCGGGTCGATGTAGTCGGGGCCGCATTTAAAAGACACGACGGACAGGCCACGGGCCTTCAGGGCCGCGAGGACGGCGACCGTGACAGCAGTCTTGCCGCCGCCCGAGCGCGGGCCCGTGACCAGCAGCCGTCCCTCAGCCACGGCCGCCCCCGCTGACGACGGCGACGGGATTGTGGCCAAAGAGGAGGTGGAGGCCGCCGACGGACCGCCCGTCGGCGGCCGTCAACTGGGTGATCTGCGGTTCTAGGCCTCGGTCCGCCAACGCCGCGAGCGCGCGGGCGGCGGATTCCACGGCGATGGCGGTGATTGCGATCTGCGCCGCCGGGTTCCGGCCCAAGACGGCGGCGACGACCGCCTCCAAGCCGCCGGCCGTGCCGCCGATGAAAACCGTGTCCGGAGGAGGCCAGGCGGCGAGGGCCGCCGGAGCCAGCCCTTGGACGACAGTGGCATTGCCGATGTGGAAGTTACGGCAATTGGCTTTCGTCAAAGCAATGGCCTCAGGGTCCTTGTCGACGGCCCAGACCTGCCCGTCGTAGGCGGCCAGGGCCAATTCGACCGTCACCGAGCCGGTGCCGCAGCCGATGTCGTAACAAACATCCGTCGGCCGCGGCGCCAAGCGGCTGAGGACGAGCGCCCGCACCGCCGCCTTTGTCATGGGCTTTTGGCCCCTGAGGAAACGGTCATCTGGGAGGCCGGAGCGGACCCGGGCGTCCGCCTTGGGGTTTTCGATCAAGAGGACGGTCAAAGACGGCCAGGCGCGCTCTGGCAACCGCTCCACGGTTGTTTCGCCGATAGATTCGCTTGGCAATCCGAGGTTTTGGCCGAAGTGGACGGCCAGGCCGCCGTAGCCGGCGTCGATGAGCTGGGCGGCCAAGGCAGGCACATTGCGGCCGGTCAAGGCGAAGACGCGGCGGCAGCGGCGCACCCGCGAAACGAGGCCGCCGTCGAGGCCGTGGCAGCTGACCAGGCTGGAGTTTTCCCAGGGCACGCCAAGGCGGGCGGCGAACAAGACGGGGGCGGCGACGCCGGGCAGCAGGCGGACGTCGTAGCCGCCGTCATCTCGCAGCGCGGCCCAAACCTTCGCCGCCCCGCTGTGGAAACCGACATCGCCGGACATCAGGACAGCGGTGTGGGCGGCGCCGCCGCGGCGGACAGCGGCGACGGCTTCAGCCGGAAGGCTGGCGGCGACGGCGGCGCGGCCACAGGCGTGCTCGGCCAACAACCTAGGCGAGCCGACGAGGAGATCGGCTTGGGCGATGCTGTCTGCGGCTTCGCGGGTCAAAGTCTTTGGGCCGAGCCCAGCGCCCACGATGTCGACGCGCCGGCCGCTGGTCATCGGCCGCGCACCGCCTCGGCGATGAGGCGTTCGGCCGCCTCCAGGCTGACGCCGGCTTCGTCCGCGGGACGAGACAACAATGCACAGGACATATTGCAATCCTGAGCCGCCGCGAGCTTGTCGGAGAAGCCGCCGGCGGCGCCGGACTCCTTGCTGACGAGGATCTTCGCGTCGAAATGGCGGAACAAAGCCACATTCAAGGAACGGTCGAAGGGGCCGTGCAACGCGACAAGATGAGCGCTCGGGTAGCCCAAAGCCAGGCAGGCCTGGAGATTTTCAGGCAAGGGCAAGAGGCGCAACACGACGCGGTCTTTGAAACCGGCGACCCTTGTCAAGGCTGCGGCCGCCTTCGCCCCCATGGCTGCGAAAACGACGCCGTCGGTCTGATTGAGCCAGTCGGCCAGCGCGGCCAAGCCGTCGAAGCGGCGCACGCCGGCCGCCGTCGGATCGGGCGGCCGGTTCACCCGCAGGTAGGGCAAGCCGAGGCTGGCGCAGACGGCGGCCAGATTGCAGGTGACGGCTGCGGCGTACGGATGGGTGGCGTCCACGACAAGCTTCGGCGCCGCCTCCCTCAACACGGCGGCCATGCCATGGCGGTCGAGCCGGCCGACCCGGCCGGCGATGTGCGGCGAACTGGCGACGGTCTGCTGGCCGAGCTCCGTCGCCGTGCACAGCAAAGTCGAAAGGCGGGCTTTGGCGCAGAACTCCGTCAGGCGGCGGCCTTCCGTCGTGCCGCCGAAAAGCACGAGGTCATACATTTGGATATCCCCGCGGGGTGACCATCCGCCCGCCGATCAGCCGGGTCGAACGATTGCCGATGAAGACGGTCGTGGACATGTCGGCGGCGCTGTTGTGCAATTCGCCCAGCGTCGTGATTTCAGCGCTTTCCCCCTCCCGGCCGATGCGGCGGGCGAGGCCGCAAACCGTGTCGGGGCTCTTGGACCGCAACAAGATGTCGCAAGCCCGGGCGAGGTGGCCGGCGCGGGCGTGGCTGGACGGGTTGTAGAGGACGAGGCAGAAGTCGGCGCGGGCGGCGGCGTCGAGGCGCTGTTCGATGACAGGCCAGTCGGTCAGCCGGTCGGACAAGGAGACGACCGCGAAGTCGTGGCCGATGGGCGCGCCGAGCAAGGCGGCCCCGCTGACAGCGGCGGTGACGCCGGGTGTGATGGCGATCTTCACGCCGGGGAAACCGACAGACAACTCGAAGACGAGGCCAGCCATGGCGTAGACGCCGGCGTCGCCGCTCGACGCCAACGCGACCTGCTTGCCGGCGGCGGCGAGTTCTAGCGCCTCACGGCAGCGCTCGGTTTCGCGGGTCATGCCCGTCGAGACGAACTGTTTGTCCGGGTAGAGAGGCCGCAACAAGCGGATGTAGCGGGTGTAGCCAACGATGACGTCGGCGCCGGAGAGAGCCTCGTCGGCGGCCTGTGTCATGCCGGCCCGGCCGCCCGGCCCCATTCCGACCAATGTCAGCAAGCCCATTGCCCCTCCTCGGCGCCAAAATCGTCAAAACACAAGGACGGTTCCCTAAGGGCCAGGGCCACCGTCACGCCGTCCCAGGCGGCTTTGCGGGCGACCAGGTAGCCGCCGCCGCCTAAAACCGCCGCTCTTTCGCAGACGTTGTCCACCCCGGCAATCGTGGCGACGAACTCGGAGGCGGCGAAATCACCTTCTAGCGCGGCCAACGAGGCGGCGGCAAAAGTCCGAAAAGGCAAACCGTGCCGGGCGCAAAACTCGGCCAAGCCCGGCTCATCCGCTTTCAAATCAACGCTGCACACCTCGGCGACGCTCAAACGGTGCCGTCCGGCCGCCGCCAAGGCCGCCGAAAAAGCCGCCTCCACCGCCTCTACGCTCGTTCCCTTGCGGCAACCGACGCCTGCTGTGATGACAGGCGGCACGAGGTGGAGCGCCGTGTCTGTAGGCGGCAGAGTGCGGCAGGTCACGAAGACATCCCATTGGTTGCCGCCCAAGACGACCTGCCTGGGGGGTGTTCCAGCGATTGGGAATTCGGCAGCCAGGCGAATGTCACGGCCCGCCAGCAAGGCGGCGGAGACGGTTTTGACGCGCTCCGGATTGGCGATCCGCAGGCCCTGGCGGACAGCCCAGTCGTCGACGGCGAACAGTCCGCGCAGGTCGGTGGCGGTCGTGACGACGGCCTTTGCGCCGATGGCCCGCGCCAATCGGCGGGCCAAGGCGTTGGCCTGGCCGATGTGGCCGGAAAGCACGGGGATGGCGAATTGGCCTTGTTCGTCGATGACGACCACGGCGGGGTCGGAGGCCTTGGAGCGGGCGAGGCTGGCGACGGCCCGCACGGCGATGCCGACGCTGCCGATGAACAAGAGCGCGTCACAGCTCGCGAAACGCTCGCGGGTCCAGTCCGCCAAGCCGCCGGCTGGGCAACGGGTCACGTCCAGATCGGGTTCGCCGCTTTGGAGGCGCCGGCCGAGCGCGCAGCCGGCGTCGGTGAAGGCGATGGCGGCGATCCTCATTGACGCCCCTTGCGCAGCCCGGTGGAAAAACTGTCGGCGTACAACCGCGAGACGGTTGAAGACTCGTCCAGGCAAGGCCCGACCACGACGAGGGCGGTCGCCTTGACGCCGTTGGCGCGGGCGCTGTCGGCCAGCGTGGCGATGGTGCAGCGCACGGTTAATTCATCTGGCCAAGTCGCCTTGTAGACAATGGCCGCCGGATCATCTGGGGCGCGCCCGCCCGCGACAAGCTGGCTGGCCAGTTCGTCGAGCAGGCCGGTGCTGAGGAAAAAAACCATGGTCGAACCGTGGCGGGCGAACCCGGCGGCCTCTTCGCCGGCGGGCGTCGGCGTGCGTCCCGGCAGACGCGTTATGACGACGGACTGCGTGCGCTCCGGAACGGTGTATTCGATCCGCAAAGCCGCCGCCGCGCCGGAAAAGCTGGATACGCCGGGGCAGACGTCGTAGGCGATCCCCAGCCGGTCGAGAGCGCGCATCTGCTCATGGATCGCCCCGTAAAGGCTCGGGTCGCCGCTGTGCAGGCGCACTGTTCTGGCGCCGCGCCGTTCGGCGGCGGCCAAAATCGCGATGATGTCGTCCAAAGCCAAGGCGGACGAATCGTGCAGAGCCGCGTCCGGCCGGGCCAGGGTTAACAAATCGGGATTGATGAGAGAACCGGCGAAGACGATGACGTCAGCGGCGGCGAGAAGCCGTGATCCGCGCAGCGTGATGAGGTCAGAGGCTCCCGGCCCTGCCCCGACAAAGTGGACGGTCATGCGTGGAGCCACCTCCTGACGAGATCTTGGGAACGAGGACTGCGGGCGACGACAGAGAAAGCCCCGTTGAGCTTTGCGAAACAAATCCACTCAAGTTCAAGCGAGGCGGGGCTGTGGCGGTCGAAGGCCGCTTGGATACGGCAGCTCAAGACGCGCATCGAATCCGTCAACCAGCCGGCTTGTGAGAGGACGAAGACGGCCGCGTCGGTCGAGACCGACTCTTGCAGCCGGCGCAGCGTCGCCAGATCGGCTCCGGCTTGCAAAGCGCAGGCGATCAGGGTTTCCAGGCGCCCGTCGCCGACGCTGGAATGCGTGTTCAACATGCCGATGCCAGCCTTGGCCAACTTGCCGAGATGCCCCACGACGAGGACTCGCTCGAAACCGTTGGCGGCCGCCTGGGCGATGGCGTCGCCGATGAAATTGCTCGACATCACGGCTCCGGGCCGGCCCGGCCCGGCCAGGCCGGAAGCGCCGCCAAAGTCCAAGCCGAGCTGATCGCGGGCAAAGGCTTCGCCGTAGTTGCCGATCACGACGAGCAGGTCTTTGGCCCCGGCGGCGGCGAGGACGGAAATTTCTCGGGCCGTCGTCTCGATGATGGCCGAATTGCTCATCGGCTCGACGATGCCGGTCGTGCCGAGGATGGAGATGCCGTCTGTGATTCCGAGCCGCGGATTGAAGGTCTTGGCCGCGATCTGTCCGCCCTCAGGACAGGAGATGACGACACGCCAGCCGTGGCCGTCGTCCGGGCCGGCGGAGCGCACGGCCTGTTCGATCAGCCGGCGGGGCACGGAGTTGATCGCGGCGGCTCCGACCGGCTGGTCCAAACCGGGTTTCGTGACCCGGCCGACGCCTTCGCCGCCGTCGATCACGACTCCCGGGCCGGCGCGGCTGACGTCTGCATAGATGAGGGCTCCGTCGGTGGCGTCAGGGTCGTCGCCGCCGTCCTTGCGGACCGCGCAAGAGGCGTGGCCGTCGCCCAGCTTGGCGTCGACGACGTCGAGGTCCAAAGGCAAGCCAGCCGGGGTTTCGATGGCGACCGTGTCAAGCAGCCGGCCGTCCGCCAGCATCGCCGCCGCCGCTTTGGCGGCCGCGGCGGCGCAGACGCCAGTCGTGTAGCCGCAGCGCAAAAGTTTGCCGCCGACGAGCCGCCGCATGGGATGCACTGACACCTCCGAGGGCTCGCGGAATCACGCCGCAGGCGCCCTGCGGAGCGGAACCGGCAAGTATTCCGACTGATCGTCCGGGAACTGACAGCCCCACCGAGCAAGCGCCTTCTCAGGATTTCTCCCAATGGCTCGTGCTTGTCGTAGACAACGAATCACGGCAACGGCCTTGTGCGGGATTCGCGCCCGCTTCCATGACCGGTTCGCGGGCCAGTGTAGCCCTTCGGGAGGGTTCCGCGGGCAGGCGGAAATTTCCCGTCGCGGCGCGCGCCGAGGCGGCGGCAGAGGGTTCCGCGGACGGGGGAATTCCCCGACCCGGGCTGGCTGGCTGGGTTCGACGGCGCCAGAGATGGTTCCGAGGACGGGGGAATTCCCGTAACTGTTTTCGGGGGTCGGGTTTTCCAGGTCCTCTCAGCAGCAGGTCAAGAGCCCTCTTCGCCGGCGCCTGGGCGGCCGTCAACGTCGTCTTGCCGGCGCTGCTCTGCCTGAGCCTTCTTCACCCGCCACTGGGCGGCGGCCCGGCCGCCGCCCGGCTTGACAGCGCCGCTGCCGTCAGACGTAAGATGCGAACCGCAAAAGTTCACATCGGAGTAGGGCCATGGAAGCGGGTGCGAATCCCGCACAAGGCCGTTGCTGTAATTCGCGGCACCTTCGCCTGTGCGCCACTGGAAGCGATTCTGGGAAGGCGGCGGAGGCGGCTCCCGTCAGGAGCCCGCGATAAGTCAGAATACTTGGGTTCCCTCTCCACACCAAAGATGTGAAGTGTTGTTCAACTCTGCGGACCCCAGGGTATGGACGAGAGCATGAGCCCCCGCCGTGCGCGAAGTTCATTTTCCTCTACCTCTTAAGAGTTGATCCCCGTAGGCAACGCAACGAGAGGATCAGCTAAGTCATGAAATCGAGTGCCACAGGCCTAGAAAGCCCCGCGAAGCAGTCTCGCTTCGCCGCGGCCCGCGGGAACCCCGCGAAGAAAACCCGGCTCCGCCGGCAGACATCTGGCCGCCCCGGCGCCCTGGCCGCCTCGGCCGTCGGCGCAGCTCTTTTGTGTTTGGGCCTCATGGCCGGGTGTTCCAGCGCCCCTCAACCGGCCGAACCGCCCTCCGAATCACCTGCGGCCGTCACCAGTTCCAAGGTGATCCTCGCCGTCAGCTTCGGCACCAGCTATGACAACAACCGCGAACTCAGCATCGGCGGGATCGAGGGAGCCCTCAAGACCGCCTACCCCGACTATGAGATCCGCCGCGCCTTCACCGCCCAGACCATCATCGACATCTTGGACGAGCGTGGTATGAAGATCGACAACGTCACCCAGGCGATGGACAAGCTGGTGGCCGACGGAGTTAAAGACGTTGTCATCCAGCCGACAATGGTCATGTCTGGTTTTGAATACAACGACTTGGCCAGCGAAGCCGAACCCTATAAAGACAAGTTTGACTCTTTCGCCATCGGAGCCCCGCTGCTGACCTCCGAGGCAGACTTCCAAACCGTCGCCCAGTCCATCGTGTCGCACACCGCCAGTTATGCCGCCGACGGCGCCGCTGTCGTTTTCATGGGCCACGGCACCGACGCGCCGTCAAACGCCGACTACGCCAAACTGCAGACGACCCTGACAGAGCTGGGTTTTGACAACTACTTCATCGGTACGGTCGAGGCTGTGCCGACCGTCGAAGACGTCATCGCAGCGGCCAAGCAGTCCGGCGCGACGAAGGCGGTGCTGCTTCCGCTGATGGTCGTGGCGGGCGACCACGCCAACAACGACATGGCCGGCGACGAGCCTGACTCTTGGAAGAGCCAGTTCGAGGCGGCTGGTTTCGAGGTCGAATGCGTCCTCGAAGGCCTGGGCCAAAACCCCGACATTCAGAAGCTCTACGTTGAGCACGCCAAGGCCGCCATCGACCAGGCCGCCGGCTCTTCCGGCGCCCAAGCGGCCTCGGACGGCCCGACGGCCGCGGTGGCGATCCCCGCCTCGAAGATCCAACCGGGCACGTATTCCATCGACGCTGTGGCTGAAAGCTCCATGTTCAAGATCGTGGACGCCCAATTGACGGCGGAAAATGGCGTCTTGTCTGTTGTGGTCACCTTGAGCGGCGACGGCTACGGCCGCCTCTTCCTTGGCACAGCCGACGAGGCCGCTCAGGCGGCCGACGGTTTCATCGAGTTCACGTCCGACAGCGAAGGGCGCCACATCTACACAGTGCCCGTCGACGCGCTGGACAAACCCGTTAGCATCGCGGCGGAAAGCGGCAAGACGCCGGGCAAGTTCTATGACCAAATCGTCACGTTCTCGTCCGCCCGCCTGCCGGCTGCCGCGGTCAGCGCCTGACAAGCCGCTGGCTTTCGATGCCGATTTGCTTTGACGGCGTCGGCGTTGGGTTCGGAAACCGCCGAGCCCAACGCCGGTTCGTCGCGTTCGCGCTGGCTTTGCTGGCCGTGGCGGCGGCAGCCGGTTGCGCCGCCGCCGAAAGCCGGCTCGCCGACGGAGACTACACGGTCGCCGTGGCCTTGACGGGCGGCTCGGGCCGCGCCGGCGTCCAGTCGCCGGCGAAACTTGTCGTGGCCGACGGCGCGATGACCGCCGAGATCGTCTGGACCAGCCCCTATTACACCTTCATGGAGATAGACGGCGTCCGCTACAACCCGGTCAACAAAGCCGGTGAGAATTCGGTTTTCGCCATCCCGGCCATCCTCGACTCTGACATGCTGATTTCCGCCGAAACCACGGCCATGAGCGAGCCTCACGTCATCGACTACACACTGCGCTTCGACTCTAAGACCTTGGAGAAAGCCGGATGAAACGCGTCTGGCTGCTCATTCTCGCGTTCGGTTTGGCTGTCGCCGGGCTAGGCGGCTGCGAGGGCGACGCGGCGCCGTCGGGCGCCGTTTCGGACACGGCCGCAGGCGCTCTCGGCAACGGCTGGCAGCCGACGGGCGCCTTGGCGCTGACGTATGCCCAAAATTTCCACATCGACTATTACGAAGGCGGTTTGACCCTCGTTTCGATTTACGACGGAAGCCGTTTCTTAATTCTCCCGGAAGGCGCCGAAACCCCGTCGGGAATCGCCTCGGACATCACCGTCCTACATCGGCCCGTCACGGGCGTCTATCTGGCGGCCACCGCCGTCATGAGCTTGTTCATCGCCTTGGACTCACTCGC
>JAIRXC010000199.1 GCA_031268515.1 Propionibacteriaceae bacterium | reverse complement strand
GTCATCTCCAAAGTCGTCCCGGCCACTGGCGCAGACAGGTTGAGTCCTTCATCTGTGAATTCCGGGCCCGGGTCGACAGCCCAGAAGCCGGTCCAATAGGCGACGATCCCCATTGGCGGGTCGGTGCTCCAGGGCCAGACTCCGATTTCGGGGGCTTGGATTGTGTCTTGGAGGGCGGCCCAGGCTGCGGCCCCGTATTCTTCGGCGGTTGGTTCGGCGGGCGGCGCGGTAGGCGCCCAAAACACTTCTTTAATATAGCCTTCGTAGGGCATGTAGCATTCCATGATGACCCCGTTAGTGTGGCTGCCGGTTTGGGCCCACCAGGTGGCTAGGGGGTCGCGGGTTTCCCAGGGGTTAGAGGAAGCTATTTTGGCGTAACACTGGCGGGTCTGGTCGAAGTAGCCGTCGTGCATTTGGCAGGGCATGATGTGGCCGCTGTAAACACAGGCTACTTGTTCGGCGGCTGACGCTCTCGTGTCGCCGTCGGCGGGGTCCCAGGGTTCCGATGCTGGCACACCGTAGGAAACCGTGACCCGCGTTGTCGCAGGTGGCAGCCTCGGAGTTGTCTCAGCGTTAGCGGTCGGAGCCATGACGCCGGTTGACAGCAGACTCAAGGCGAAAGCCGCGGCAAGAATCTTCCTTAGCATGGCCATGCCTCCCCGCCGCCGGCGCGGCCGACTTCTGCTACCCGCCAACCGGCGGCTTCCTCGACCCACTGGACCGTGTAGTGGTATTGGACCCGTGGCAGCCCACCCGGCGGCTGCGGGCCGTCTGGGTCCACGATGATTGTCGTGGGATTGTCGGCGTCGCATTGGGAGACGGTGATTTGCCGGATGCCGTTGACGGTCTTTTCTTCGCTGATGGCCCGGGCCACCGGGATGACATAGGTTCCGCCGCTGAACTCGAAGTGGCGGCCGATTTGGATGAGCGCGGCGACTGAGCCGACGATCTCGCTGTATTGGGGGTCTGTCGCGACATCGAGGAGCCGGCTGGTGTCGGCGTTGGCTGGGTCCGCGGTAAATTCGCCTAAGACTTCGATGTAGGCGTCCACGATGTGGGCGGCGGCGAGCTGGTCGGTGTTCCAGGACGGGTCGTCGGGGGCGGGGACCAGTTCGGTCGGTGTTGGGCTTGGCGTTGGGGTTGAGCTCCGGCTGACGGTCGGCCGCGGTGGCGGTGTCCAGGCTGGTTCTGGTTTGTCGTCGCAGCCGGTCAGGCCTGCCAGGCCGGCCAATAGGACTGGGAGGGCAGCTAGTGAGGCTGCCCGCCTGCGTGCGTCGGCTGGGTTTCGCCGTCGTTGGTGTTTCGCCGCTGAAAGCCGGCGAAATCGCAAGGGTTGGAAAGCGGGCAGCCGGGTAGCTGTTTTCGGTTGTGTTGTTGGGTCTAGCTGGTGTGTCATTGCGGCCTCCGGGGGTGCGCCGGTTGGGTTCGCCATCCAAGGCACGGCGGGGGGAGTCGCTTGAAAACCTGTTCCCGCCGGCTTGGACGGCCGGACAGGAAGCATCCTGCCATAGCAACACCGACAAAAGCCACCACTAGGGTGTTTCTGTGGATAAGACTGCTGTTGCGGCGGTCAGAGGCTGCCGTCGCAGGAGAGGCTGATGGCCGGTCGAAGGCGTGGTTCTTCGCGGCTGGAGGCGCCTGGCGGGGTGAACGCGCCAGTGGTCGGACGGAAGCCGAAGCCTCTTTGTGATGGTGGTTGTCCCCCTTTACGCCTGGAAAATCCCTGACCCGTCCGAAAAGACCTGACGCGTCTTTGCCGCCGTCTAACGCTGAGAACTTCGAATCCGCTGAGTGGACTTCGCCAAGGCGTATGGCGAGGTCCTCGAGTCATCTCGGCTGTCAGTGGAATCGCGGTGAAGGAGTTCTGTTTTCTAAGGGAGTTCTTTGGAAGCCGCCGTAGTCGAAGGTGGGGCGGTGAGGACGTCGCGTGGGGCTCCCAGGATGGCGGCGATGGCGGTCGTTAAAGGGATGGCGAGGACGAGGCCGATCGAGGCGACGAGGATGGGGACGATCTCGCTGGCGATGTCCTCGAAGGTGAACAACTCGGTGAGGCTGTGGTCATAGAGGCTGGCCAGCATGAGGACGCTCAAGGCGCCGCCGACGTAGGCGAAAGCGATCGTGTAGACGGTCGAGGCGATGTGGTCGCGGCCGATCCGCATGGCCTGGCCGAAGAGGGCCCGGCGGTTGGTTTGGCCGGCGGCCCGCAGCTCCCAGACGGCCGAGGCTTGGGTGATCGTGACGTCGTTGAGTACGCCGACGCCGGCGAGGACCATGCCGCAAAGCAGGAGGCCGCGCAGGTCGAGGCCGGGGGCGGACTGGGTCAACAGGTAGGCGCCCTCGTGGGCGGAGGGAGTCAGGAAGGTCGCCGGGATGGCCCAGGCGGCCAAAGCGGCGACGGCGGCGACGCCGCCTAGGGTGCCGAGAAGGGCCGTCGTGGTCTTGGCCGAGACCCCGTGGGCGAGGTAGAGGACGAGGACCATGACAGCCGACGAGGTGACGAGCGCGACGGCCAAAGGGTCGCGCCCGGCCAGGAGGGCGGGTATGAGGAAGAACCAGACGACGGCGAGGGCTCCGGCCAGGCCGGCCAGGGCCGCCAAACCCTTGAG
>JAIRXC010000184.1 GCA_031268515.1 Propionibacteriaceae bacterium | reverse complement strand
TTTCACCCCAACGCCCGCCGGCCGGTTCAGCGGAGCCGGGGCCGCCGCCGCGGGCGCCGCTTTCCCGGACTGGCCGGCCGGCCGTGTCGCGCTGAGAAGCCGCGGCCTTCGACCTCCAGCCGGACTCGGCCGGTGAAGCCGCCGGAGGCCTTTCCGCCCCCCCGCCGGCAGGACCGCTGAGAGACGTGGCAGTGGCGGAAGAGTCCGCGCCGCCGAAACCAGCCGAACCGCCAAAGCCAGTTCCCGCGGCGCCGGCGGCGAACCCTGAAACACCAGAAGCCGTCCTCGCGCCGCCAGCGGCGAACATCGGATCAGCGGAAGCTCTCGCCGCGCCAGAGCCGGCGGCCGCCGTGTCGGACGCATAGGCGCTGCCGTCGGCGCCGATACGCCGCTCCAAACGGTCGAGGCGAGCGTGGATGCCGCGGCCCGTGACATCGGCGCCGGGCAGCAACATCCGAGCGCACATCAACTCCAGCTGGAGCCGGGGCGCTGTCGTCCCCCTCATGCCCGTCAGACCGGCGGCCAGAACTTCGGCCGCCCGAGTCAGCTCCCCCAGGCCCAGGCCCTTGGCTTGCGTCACATACCTTTCGCCCTGATCCTCCGGCACCTCCAGCAGCCCGTCCGTCAAGGCGTCGCCCACCGCGCCGACGAGAATGAGATCGCGCAGGCGGCGTAAGAGATCTTGAGCGAAATGGCGCGGGTCCTGGCCCGCCTCGACAACCTTGTCAACCGTCGCGAAGACGCCATGGGCGTCTCCGGCGGCCAGTGCGTCGACAAAGTCGTCGAGCAGGGAATCTGGCGTATAGCCCAGCAAAGCCGACGCTTGAGCGTAGGCCACTCCCCCAGGCTCCGCCCCGCCGAGCAATTGGTCGAGGACGGAAAGCGCGTCACGGACTGAACCGGCTCCCGCGCGGACGACCAGCTGTATGACTCCCGGCTCGACCGCGACCCCCTCCTCGGCGCAGATCCGGGCCAGATAGTCGCCGAGGAGGCGCGGCGGCACGAGTCGGAAAGGATAATGATGTGTGCGGCTGCGGATCGTCCCGATGACCTTGTCCGGTTCCGTCGTCGCGAAGATGAATTTGACGTGCGGCGGCGGTTCCTCCACGAGCTTGAGGAGGGCGTTGAAACCCGCCGACGTCACCATGTGAGCCTCGTCCACTATGTAGACCTTGTAGCGCGAGCGGACCGGCGCGAAGAAGGCCCGTTCCCGCAGATCGCGGGCGTCATCGACCCCGCCGTGGGAAGCGGCGTCGATCTCGATGACGTCAATCGAGCCGGGGCCGCCGCGAGCCAAGTCGCGGCAAGAATCGCAAACTCCACAGGGGTCAGGCGTCGGCCCCTGCTCGCAGTTGAGGGCGCGGGCCAAGATGCGGGCGCTCGACGTCTTGCCGCAGCCGCGCGGTCCGGAGAAGAGATACGCGTGGTTGACGCGGTTGTTGAGCAACGCCCGCCGCAGCGGTTCGGTGACATGGCTTTGCCCGATGACATCGGCGAAGACGTCGGGGCGGTAGCGGCGGTAGAGGGCCAAGGGAGGTTCGCCCGCCAGCAGGCCAGACTTCAAGGGCGCGGCGGCGGCCGGAACAGACGCCGCCGGCGGCTCTGCGGGAGTCTGGACGGACACATCTGCCGGCTTGGGGTCAGCGGCAACCGCAGAAAGCGCAGGTTGTTCCACGAGAACCAGGCCAGTCGCGTCTGCCGGCTCGGCGCCAGCGGCCGCCTCCGCCAGAGCCGGCGCCGCCGGCTGTTCCGCGAGAACCGAAACAGCCGTGTCGAGGCTCTCATCGCCTTCAGAGACCGAGTCGGCGATCAGGCTCACCGCCGCCGCAGGGATTTTCTTCGCGGCCGCCGGCTTGCGCCGGGACGCCTTCCCGGCCGGACGCCGATCTGGAGCGACCGGAGCGGATTCATCCACCGGCGGGTCGAACAGCCCAGCCGCCGCCGGCCCGGAGGCCGCCGGCGCGGCCGACTCGAACAGATCCGGCCCACCTTTTTCTGGCACGACTTCGTCACTCACAGCGCTAACGATAGGCGCTGCCTCTGACACGGTCCCAGCGCGAGCCTGGGCAATGCCACCAGAGTCCGAGTTCTCAAGCGCCCGTCGCCGGCGGCGCGGTCCTGAGCCGAGCCAGGCCTACGACAAGTCTCCGCTGGGGCGGCGCCGAGACGCTGGCCGCCACGACGGGGCTCCGCTGGGACGGCGCACGCTTTCGAGCGCGCCTGAGATTCGAGTCCTGCCGCCGGCGGCAGGTAGAGTAGGTCGTGGTCCCCCGCGCGGTGGCATCTCCCCCAACTCCCCCAGGGTCGGAAGGCAGCAAGGGTAAGGGAGCTCTGCCAGGTGCGCGGGGGACCGCTTTGCCGTCACCGCGCCGCCGCGAAGCGGCGAGTTCTCACCCCCTGGCCCAGGTCCGCTATCCTCATCGGCGGAGGATTCGCCTAGAGGCCTATGGCGCTCGCTTGGAAAGCGGGTTGGGTTAACGCCCTCACGAGTTCGAATCTCGTATCCTCCGCCAGATTCGTTGCTTGGCCAGAGTCGTATTGAGCGATTCCGAAACCTCAACCGCCGTGCTGTCGTCACACCGGTTCCGTGGAAAGGCAGGGCCTTGCCCTTCGCCGGATGATGCTTCGTCTGCGCTGTAAGGCCCTTCGCCGGCCTTCGATCCGCCGCAAAAACTTCGGCTGACCCAATTAAAGGCAGGCCGTCAGCCGCCGGCGTGAACCGCTAAACAATGGCTGGATCGGCATTGCAGCCGGCGCCGCTTAAGAGGGCCTTGAAATCATGGACCCACCTTGACAGGGCTTGGAAAGCTCTAGATTATGACCCCATGACAGCTGCTCCTCCGGGTTGGTACTCCGATCCCAACGCCCCGCAGACCCTCCGGTGGTTCGACGGCCAGCAATGGACCGCGCACACACAGCCCGCCGCAGCCCAACCTCAGCCGCCTCAGCCGCCGCAGCCGGGCCTAACCCAAACCCCGACGGCCACGGCGCCGACAGCTGCGAAGAAGTCAATTTTCGCGCGCTGGTGGTTTTGGCTGATCATCGTCGTAGCCATCGTGGTGGTCGCTGCCGCGGCCCTCTCGTCCGGCTCGGATGACGGCACGGTCAGCGTCCCGCCGGCCGGCGGGACGACCACGACCGAAGGGTCCGAGCCAAAGACCTCCGATTCGCCGGTGTTCGGCCAGACCTACACCTGGTCAGACGGCAGCGCCGTGACAATCAGCGCCCCGGAGCCCTACACGATCACGAGCGAATACATCGAAGTGCCGGAGGGGATGGTCCCGCTGGAGTTCATGATCAAATTCGAAAATCACACTGGTGAGTCGTGGAACTCTGTCATGTTCACGTCGAATGTCTTGTCCGGCGGGAAAGCGGCTACCGACGTGTTCGACATCGCCGGCGGCATCGGCCTGTCAGCGGTGGACGTCCCAGACGGCCAATCGATTGAATGGCCGGTGGTCTACGCGGTGGCCGACCCTGGCGACATCGTCATGACCGTGACCCCGGACATGGGCCTCGCCCATAAGAAGGTCACCTATCAGCTCGGGTGACCATTTGGACTCCTCGCCCGGCTGTCTCCGGGACCGTGTAACCGGCCTGGCGGGGCCACCTACCAGCTCGGGTGGCCATGAGAGGCTTATTCACAATTCGCCCCACGCGGGGTGAATGGCATCTATTACCCCTAGCCAATGGCTGCTCCGTGGTCGCTGATCGGGAGTTATGAATAAGCTTTTGACTCCTCGCCCTTAGGCGATCTCGCAGTCGTTTTACGGCCAGAGGCCGGCGGACAGCGAAATGATCTTCCCTGACAGGCGCGGTTGATCTGGTTCGCAAATAGCGAAACACCGCAAACCTGAAAACACCACAGCCCGGCGGCGCCGAAACGCCAGCCGGGCTGCGGAGATGCCAAGTTCAGGTCAGCTGATTTCCAACAACGCCTGGCCGCCTTGCACCGGATCGCCTTGCGCCACATAAACCGCCGTCACCTTGCCGGCCGTGGGAGCGGTGATCTCGGTTTCCATCTTCATGGCTTCCAAAATGACGAGGACATCGCCTTCGTCGACCGTCTCCCCGACTTCGACCAGGAAACGGTTGACCGTGCCCGCCAAAGGCGCCGCCACGAGCGTGCCACCGCCGGTGGTCTGAGACGATTTGCCGCCGCCGGCTGACTTCTTAGCCGCCGCCGGAGTGGCGACAGGCGTGCCGCCGCCGATGACGATGGCAGGCAAGCGGCTGCCCTGGCCGGCCACCTCGACCTCGACCTCGTAGGGGATCGAGTTCACTGTCACTTTCAGTTTCATTGGGGTTCCTTCGCCTTCAGCGCGAGTACAACGGATGATGCGCGTGCTGGGCTCGCCGAGTGTTGCTCGCCCAGACCCGGCTGGTCGGGAAGCGTGGCTGATTAGCCTTGCCACGCTCGCCTAGATAGGCGGCGACAGCGGCCGCGATGACAGTGAGATGCTCTTCTGGCACCTCGTCGGTCCGCGCGCTGAGGTGCTTGACCTCGAGGCGGAGCTCTTCCAATTGAGTCGACAACGACTTGATGAGAGCGGCTAGCTCTTTCTCTTTCGACATCAGCGGCCTACACCGGGCCCAAGCCATGCTTCTTGGCGGGCCGATGCTTGCGCTTGCCGGCCAGCAACTCGAGAGCGTTGGCGATCTTGAGGCGGGTTTCGCCGGGATCGATGATGTCGTCGACGAGGCCACGCGAGGCGGCCACGAACGGCGTCGAGAAAGTGTCGCGGTATTCGGCGATCTTCTCTTCCCGCTTGGCGGCCGGGTCGTCAGCGCCGTCGATCTCCCTCTTGAAGACGATCGAAGCGGCCCCTTCGGCCCCCATGACGGCGATCTCGGCCGTCGGCCAGGCGAACACCTTGTCGGCTCCAAGATCGCGGCAAGCCATAGCCAGGTAAGCGCCGCCGTATGCCTTCCGGAGGACGACCGTGATGAGGGGGACGGTCGCAGACGAGTAGGCGTAAAGCATCTTGGCGCCGTGGCGGATGATGCCGCCGTGCTCCTGGGCGACGCCAGGCATATAACCCGGCACGTCGACAAGCGTGACGATGGGGACGTTGAAAGCGTTGCAGGTGCGGACGAAACGCGAACCCTTGTCCGACGAGTTGATGTCGAGGACGCCGGCCATGACCGACGGCTGGTTCGCGACGATGCCGACGCTACGGCCGTTGACGCGCCCGAAGCCGACGATGATCGACTTCGCGTAATCAGCTTGGACCTCAAGGAAGTCGGCGTCGTCCACCAAACGGTAGATGACGTCGCGCATGTCGTAACCCTGCTTGCCTCCGACCGGGACGATGGCGCCGATCTCCGGATCGTAGGCCACAGGGGCCTCAGTCTCCATGATCGGCGGAGCCTCGTCGTTGTTTTGGGGCAGGAAGCTCAAAAGCTTCTGGGCGATCAGTATGGCCTCGGCGTCGTCGTTGGCCACAAAGTGGTTGACGCCGGAGATCTGCTGATGGGTGTCGGCGCCGCCGAGGGCGTCTTGGGTGACATCCTCGCCGGTGACCTGCTTGATGACGCTGGGACCCGTGATGAACATATGGGCTTTGCGCGTCTGGATGACGAAATCGGTCAAGGCCGGCGAATAAGCCGCGCCGCCGGCGCAAGGCCCGCAGATGATCGAAATCTGGGGCACGACGCCCGACAGCAAAACGTTGGCGTAGAAAACCTGGCCGTAACCAGACAAGGAGTCAATGCCCTCTTGGATACGGGCGCCGCCGGAGTCGTTGACGAAAACGAAAGGAGTGCCATTTTCCAGCGCCCCCATCATCATCTCGACGACCTTCTTGGAATGCGTCTCGCCGGCTGAGCCGCCCATGACCGTGAAGTCTTGGCTGGCCAAGTGGATCGGACGGCCCAAAACCGTGCCGGTGCCCGTCACGACGCCCTCGGCCGGCATGTCGGCCTTGTCCATGCCGAAAGTCGTCGTCCGGTTGCGGCGGAACAAGCCGACCTCTTGGAAACTGCCCTCGTCGAGCAGGGCCGCGACCCGCTCCCGGGCCGTCAGCTTGCCTTGGGCGCGCTGCTTGTCAAGACGGGCTTGGCCGCCGCCGAGCTTGATTTTCTCACGCGCGGCGAGAAGATTCTCGACCCGCCCCTCCATCGAAATGACCTCTTCTGTCATCGCACCTTCCTCACGCTGGCTCGACCTGGACGGTGTGAGTCCGTCCGGGGCCGAGCGAGACCTTGTACTTGACTGGGCCTGTCAAAGCCACCCCTCGCGCCTTGGCCTCGCGCTCCGCAGCGAGCTGGGATTCCGTTTTCGCCACCGACTTGGGGCCGGCCGCCCGCGTCTCGAAGAAACCCGGAGCCACCGTGGGGAAGAGGGCGTATGTCAGAACGTCCTCGTCCGAGCCGTTGACGCCCCTGAGCTTAGCGGCTTCTCCGACCAGCCGATCCCACTCCGGCTCCAGCAGGTCCGCCGGCCGGACGGTGATGGGGTCCTTTTTAGCCTGCGCGCGGGCGATCTCTTGGACCTCAGGGTCGCGGGGGCCGATCGTCTCGCCGTAATAGCCGAGCATGAGGTCGGCGAATTCGCCGGTCAGACGCTTGTACGGGCCCATCAAAACGTTGAAGACAGCCTGCGTGCCGACGATCTGGCTGGTCGGCGTGACGAGCGGCGGATGGCCGGCCGCGGCTTTCACCTCCGGCACCTCGTCCATGACCTCGCGGACCTTGTCGCCGGCCCCTTGGGCCTTGAGCTGAGACTCCAGGTTCGACAACATGCCGCCAGGGATCTGGGTCCGCAAGATGTCAGGGTCGACGATGACGGACGACTCGAAAGCCTCGTACTTCGGACGGATGCGGGCGAAATGGTCGCGGATTTGGATGAGCCGGTCCATGTCCAAGCCGGTGTCATAACCGGTGCCTTCGAGCATTTCGACCAAAGACTCGGTCGGGTTGTGGCCCGGGCCGAGGCTAAGAGACGAGATCGAGGTGTCGACGCTGTCGGCGCCCGCCTCGATGGCCTTCATCAAGGCGACCATGGTGACGCCGGAGGTCGAGTGGCAGTGGACGGCGATGTGGACGTCGCCGTAGCGCTCCTTGATGCCGCGGATGATGTCGTAGGCGGGTTGCGGCTGCAACAACGCAGCCATGTCCTTGAGGCAGAGCGACTCGGCGCCCATGTCGAGCAGTTGCCCGGCCAGCTTGACGTAGCCCTCGACCGTGTGGAGCGGAGAGATCGTGTAGCAAATGGTGCCCTGGGCGTGCTTGCCGGTCCGCCTCACCGCGGCCATGGCGCGGGCCATGTTGCGCGGGTCGTTGAGGGCGTCGAAGACACGGAAGATGTCCATGCCGTTATCGGCTGACTTCTCCACGAACTTGTCGACAACGTGGTCTTCGTAATGGCGATAGCCCAAGAGGTTCTGCCCTCGCAACAGCATTTGCAGCTTGGAGTTGGGCAGGAGGGCCCGGAACCGGCGCAGCCGTTCCCACGGGTCTTCGTTGAGGTAGCGGATGCACGCGTCGAAGGTGGCGCCGCCCCAACACTCGACGGACCAGTAGCCAGCTTGGTCGATGTCCTCGCACGCGGCCACCATGTCTTCGGTCGCCATGCGGGTCGCCAAGAGAGACTGGTGTCCGTCGCGCAGGACGACTTCGGTAACGCCAATTCTATGGGGACTCATGGCCCCTATCTAAGCATCCCCACCCTAGTTGTCTAGGCCGGGGGCCGGGCCGGGAGCCGTCGGACCGCCTCAGTTTTGCTTGGCCCGAGAGCGGCCGCGGGCCCGCTGCCGAGACGACAAGACAGTCTTGCGGATACGGATTTTGGCGGGCGTCACCTCAAGGCATTCGTCCTCGCGGCAGAACTCCAAAGCCTGCTCCAAAGACAACGACTTCGGCGGTATCAGCCGCTCCAACTCCTCCCCCGTCGAGGAACGTATGTTCGTGAGTTTCTTCTCTTTGGCCGGGTTGACGTCCATGTCCTCGGGCCGGGGGTTCTCGCCGACCACCATGCCCTCGTAGACCTGCTCGCCCGGCCCCACGAACAAAGCGCCGCGGTCCTGCAAGTTGAAAAGGGCATACGTCGTGGCCTGGCCGGTCCGGTCGGCCACAAGGGAACCGGTCGGACGCAGGCGCAAATCGCCGGCCCAGGGTTCGTAGCCGTCGAAGACGTGGTTGAGGACGCCCGTGCCCCGGGTCTCAGTCAAAAACTCCGTCCGGATGCCGATGAGGCCGCGAGCGGGGATCGTGTACTCGATGCGGACCCAGCCGGTGCCGTGATTGACCATCTGCTCAAGACGGCCCTTGCGAAGACCGACAAGTTGAGTGGTGACGCCGAGGTAGGTCTCGGGCACGTCGATGGTCAGCCGCTCCGTCGGCTCCCAGGCCTTCCCGTCCACTGTTTTCACGACCACCTGGGGTTTGCCGACGGTCAACTCGAAAGACTCGCGCCGCATCGTCTCGACGAGCACGGCCAGCTGGAGCTCGCCGCGGCCTTGGACCTCCCACGTGTCAGGGCGTTCGGTCGGCTGGACCCGGATGGAAACGTTGCCGATGACCTCCTGGTCGAGGCGGTTCTTGAGCAGCCGGGCCGTCAAGTTTTTGCCCGACTGGCCGGCCAAGGGCGACGTGTTGGCGCCGATGGTGACGGAGATCGACGGCTCGTCCACGTGGATGGCCGGCAGCGGCCGCGGATCATCCGGGTCGGACAAGGTCTCCCCGATCGTGATGCCGGGGATGCCGGCGATGGCGACGATGTCGCCGGGGCCCGCCTGGTCGGTCGGCACGCGTTCGAGGGCGACGGTCTTGAGCAACTCGGTCAGCCGGACCAGTTCGACTGTGCCGTCGGCCATGCACCAGGCCACAGTCTGGCCGCGGCGGAGTTCCCCGTTGACGACACGGCATAAGGCGAGGCGGCCGAGGTAGGGGGAGGAGTCGAGGTTCGTGACGTGAGCCTGAAGGGGAAAGCCTTCGATGTAGGAGGGGGCGGGGACGGTCTCGAAAATGGTGTCGAAGAGGGGGCCGAGGTCCTCCGACTCGGGCAGTTCGCCGTCTTTTGGAGCCGTCAAGGCGGCGCGGCCGGCCTTGGCGGAACAGTAGACGACCGGGAAGTCAAGAACATGAGTTTGATCGTCTTCGATGAGGTCCATGAAGAGGGCGTACGTCTCCTCCAAGACCTCCGCGATGCGGGCGTCCGGCCGGTCGACCTTGTTGACGACGACGATGATGGGCAGGCGTTTGGCCAAGGCTTTGCGGAGGACGAAACGAGTCTGGGGCAGCGGGCCCTCCGAGGCGTCCACGAGCAAGAGCACGCCGTCGACCATCTCCAGGCCCCGCTCGACCTCGCCGCCGAAGTCGGCGTGGCCTGGCGTGTCGACGATGTTGATGGTGACCGGCGTCCCGTCGGGGCCGAGGTGTTCGATGGCGGTGTTCTTGGCCAGGATCGTGATGCCCTTCTCGCGCTCTAGATCCATGGAGTCGAGGACGCGGGTGGGGGCGGTTTGGCCAGCCCTAAAAGCCCCGGCCTGCCAAAGCATGGCGTCAACCAAAGTGGTTTTGCCGTGGTCGACGTGGGCGATGATGGCGACGTTGCGCAGGTCGGAACGTTGGGTCATGGGTCTCTTTTCGCTTTTCGCTTGGCGGCGGGCCGCGTAGGCGCCGACGGCGCCCGGGCCGCAGGGACGCGCCCGGCAGGACAATCCTCACAAGTGTAGCCGGCTTCCGCGCTGGACGGCGCCGGAGTTAAAGAGCGGACATGACTTAGATTGCTTAAGGACCCGCGTCGTTGCGCCGGTAGCGGGGCCGAAGCGGGCATGATGGAAGCCGAAACGCGGCGAGTGAGGAGTCCCGATGGAATCGGTCTGGCGGCGGCCGGCTTGGGCGCAAGGGGACGTCCTCGCGTACGGCGGCGATTATTGCCCTGAGCAGTGGCCCGAAGCGGTCTGGGCCGAAGATTTCCGCCTCATGGAGGAAGCCGGTGTCAACCTTGTCACCGTCGGCGTCTTCGCTTGGGCGCGGTTGCAGCCGGCCCCCGGCCGCTGGGACTTCGGTTGGCTGGACCGCGTCCTCGACGGTTTGGCGGAACACCGGATCGCCGTCTGCCTAGCGACCGCCACCGCCTCGCCGCCGCCCTGGCTGACCGCCGCCCACCCGGAAATCCAGCTCGTGCGGGCAGACGGCGTCCGCCTGTCCCACGGTTCCCGCCAGGGCTGGTGCCCCAGTTCAGCGGCCTACAAGGACGCCGCCTTGGAGCTGGCCGAACAGGTGGCCGGACGTTACGCCGGCCACCCGGCTTTGGCTCTCTGGCACATCTCCAACGAACTGGGCTGTCACAACCCGGTCTGTTATTGCGACGAGTCGGCGGCCCGCTTTCGGGTTTGGCTCGAAGACCGCTATGAGACCGTCGAGAATCTTAACTTGGCTTGGGGAACGGATTTTTGGAGCCAACGGTTGAGCGCCTGGGAGGAAGTGCTGCCACCGCGGACGACCTCCTATTTCGGCAACCCAGCCCATCTCAACGACTACGTGCGTTTTAGTTCCGACGAGTTGCGCGGCCAACTCCAAGCGGAGGCGGCGCTGCTGCGCCAACTCGCCCCCGACGTGCCCGTAACGACAAATTTCATGTTGCCGGGACGCTGGCGCAGCCTCGACTACGGGGCCTGGGCGGCCGACGTGGACGTCGTCGCCAACGACCACTACACCTTGTCGGACGACCCGCGCCCACACGTCGCCGTCGCCTTGGCCGCCGACGCCAGCCGGGGCGTCGGCGGCGGACGCCCCTGGCTGCTCATGGAACACGCGGCCAGCGCCGTCAGCTGGCAGAAAGCCAACCGGGCCAAGACCCCCGGCGAAATGCGGCGCAATTCCCTCGCCCACATCGCCCACGGAGCCGAAGGGGCGCTGTTCTTCCAGTGGCGGGCCGCCGTCGCCGGAGCTGAGCGCTACCACTCGGCCATGCTCCCCCACGCCGGAGCCGACTCCGACCAGTTCCGGGCCGTCGCCGCCCTCGGGGCAGACCTGGCCAAACTGGCCCCCATAGCCGGTTCGACCGTCGCCGCGCCCATCGGGCTCGTCGTGGACCGCGACTCCTGGGCGGCTTCTCTCCGGCCGACGCTGCCGAGCGCCTTCCTTGACTACGGAGCGGCGCTGCGGGAATGGTACGAGGCGCTCTGGGACGCCCACCTGACCTGTGACGTCATCCCCTCGACGGCGGACTTCAACTCCTACAAAGTCCTCGTCACACCGCATTGGCAGCTCCTGGACGCCGCTGAAGCGCAACGCCTGCGGGATTTCGTGGAACAAGGCGGACACCTTGTCGCGACGTATTTCACGGGGGTGGCCGACCGCTGTGACCAGGTTGTCACGGGCGGCTACCCCGGGGCGCTGCGCGACCTCCTCGGCGTCCGGGTCGAAGAATTCCGGCCCCTGCTCGAAGGCCAAGAAGTCAAATTGTCAGACGGCACGGCCGGGCGGCTGTGGACCGAGCCGGTCAAATTGGCCGGGGCGACAGCAGCCGCCTTCTACGTCTCGGGGCCGTCAGCTGGCTTCCCCGCTGTCACACGGGCCGAACGAGGAGCGGGCGTGGCTTGGTATGTCTCAACCCAACTCAACCCGGCCGGGCTGGGCGAATTCGCCGACCGGGTGGCCGACGAGGCGGCCGTGCCTAGGATCGACGCGCCGGCCGACGTCGAAATCACGGTCCGGCGCGGCGCCGAGGCTCTGTACACGTTCGTCATCAACCACTCGGCCGAAGCGGTCGCCTTGAAGTTCGACGGCGTCGACCTCCTGACCGGGGACACCGGCCCGGTCATGGCGGTGCCGGCAGGCGACGTCCGGGTGGTCGAACAGGCCCTGCGCTGAAAACGGCCGACAGCAGGAGGGCTGGGCGCCGGCGGCCGCCGCCCCTAGGGGAGAACCGCAGGCCGCAGGCCTAGGCAGCCTCTAAACTAGCCTGCGATGTCAGACAACCCTTGCCCCGCTGGGGCGCCATCGGCCCTTGACGTGCTCCAAAACGTCTTCGGCTATGGTTCCTTCCGCGGCCACCAGGCCGCGGTCATCGAGCATGTGACAGGCGGCGGCGACGCTCTCGTCCTCATGCCGACCGGCGGCGGCAAGTCTTTGTGCTATCAAATCCCGGCTCTCTTGCGGCCCGGCGCCGGCGTCGTCGTATCGCCTCTCATCGCCCTCATGCAAGACCAGGTCGACGCCGTCAACCAACTCGGCCTCCGGGCCGCCTTCCTCAATTCCAGCCAGGATCCAACCGAGCGCCGACGGGTCGAGAAGGCCTACCGCGACGGCCAGCTCGACCTGCTCTACGTCGCCCCGGAACGGCTCTTGACGGACGGCTGCCTCGATTTGCTGTCCCACGGCAAGATCGCCTTGTTCGCCATCGACGAGGCTCACTGCGTCTCCCAGTGGGGCCATGATTTCCGCCCCGACTATCTCGGCCTTCACGTCCTTGGGCAGCGTTGGCCGAACGTGCCCCGACTAGCCTTGACCGCCACGGCCACCGCCGCCACCCGCAGCGAGATCGTCGAGCGCCTCGACCTCGGCGGCGCCAAACAATTCGTGTCGTCATTCGACCGGCCCAACATCCAATATCGGATCCACCCCAAAACTCAAGTCCGCGACCAGTTGCTCCGTTTCATCCAGGCCGAGCACGCCGGCGACTCCGGCATCGTCTACGCCCTAGCCCGCGCGACGACGGAAGACTTGGCCGCCAGCTTGCGCGAGCACGGCGTCGACGCCTTGGCCTACCACGCCGGCCTCGACGCCGCCCGCCGCCGAGCCGTGCAGCGGCGCTTCCTCAACGAGGAGGGGGTCGTCGTCGTCGCGACGATCGCTTTCGGCATGGGCATCGACAAGCCTGACGTCCGCTTCGTCGCCCACGTCGACCTGCCGAAATCGGTCGAGGGTTACTATCAAGAAACCGGCCGAGCGGGCCGTGACGGGCTGCCGGCCACGGCCTGGATGGCGTATGGCTTGGCCGATGTCGTCCAGTTGCGCCGTTTCATCGCCGAGTCTCCCGCCGACGACCTCTATCGCCGCCATCAAACCCGTCTGCTCGACGCCATGCTCGCCCTCTGTGAAACGTCAGATTGCCGAAGGCAGAATCTTTTGGCTTATTTCGGCGAGCGGATCGACCCCTGCGGCAACTGCGACACCTGCCTTGAGCCGCCCGAAACCTGGGATGGCACAATTCCAGCCCAGAAACTCTTGTCGACAATTTTCCGGTTGGAACGGGAACGCCGCCAGCATTACGGGGCGGGCCACCTCATCGACATCTTGCGGGGCAACCGGACGGCCCGAGTCAGCCAGTACGGCCACGACCAGCTGACGACCTGGGGCATCGGGGCCGATCTTAAAGACACAGAGTGGCGGGCCGTCATCCGCCAGTTGTTGGCCCGCGGCGACCTTGCGATCGGCCCGGGCGGCCACGGCGTCCTCGTCCTGACCGAGCAAAGCGGAGCCGTCTTGAGAAGCGAGCGGACCGTCCAGCTGCGGCGGGACCTGCCGGCGGCGCGGGGCAAAACCAGGTCGAAGGGGGCCGGCGGCAAGCCGGGCGGCCTCGGGGGAGCAGAGAGCCCGGGGGCCAAGGCGGCGGCCGAACTCAGCCCCGACAACCAGATCTTGTTCGAGGCTTTGCGCGCCTGGCGGGCCGGCGTCGCCAAGGACAAGGGACTGCCCGCGTACGTCGTCTTCCACGACTCAACGCTCCGCGCGCTCTGTCTGGCTGACCCAACCGACAAAGCCGACCTCGCCGGCATCTCCGGCATCGGCCAAGCCAAACTCGAAGCCTACGGCGACCAGCTGCTTGAGTTGTTGGCGCAACACCGGTCCGACTGAACAATTGGTCCGGAACCGCCTGCCCGACAAGCCGTTCAGCCGACCAGTTCGGCCGACGCCGCCGCGACCATCACCCTGACGGGTTCAGGCGGCGGGTTTTTCATCGCCCGAGGATCTTTGCAAGGTTTGGGCCCGCCGCCCTTCCACCACCTGTCAGCCGGTCGTGAACCAGTGCAGGCTCGTCGCCGCGGCGTCGGCCGCCGCAGGCCGTAGGCCGGGATCCGAAGCCGAAGCATGGAGGGTGACGACGGAGTCGGCGGCCAAGGCAGCCGCTTGGCTGAAGTCGAGGGGCGGGCCAGCCAGGCCGTCCTCGCCGTCCAAACGCGACTTCGCCAGGGCGCTTTTGACGGCGGCGGCCTCCGTCGAACCGGCCGCCGCGGCCGCCCGGACAAGGGCGACGACAGCGTCGTGGCTTGGCAGATCAGCGGTTTGGGCGACAGAGCTGAAGGGGGCGTCGCCGAAGACGTTAAGGCTGGCGGGGTTGCCAGCGGCCAACCGGAGGGCGTCGAAAAAAGCCGCCGTGTGTCTCCCCGCCGCACCGTCGAGGGCCATTTGATCGCCGCTCTTTGGCCCGACGGTCGCGAAAAGACCGTGGACCGAGCCGGTTTGAAGCAAAATTTGGGCGAAGACCGGAGTCAACGCTTCCGGCGAGAAGAAGAGCGGGGCTTGGCGGTCGCCGAGGCGGCCTTGAATGGCGGCAGCCAATTGTCCTTGCTGCTGAGCCGAGGCCGTGACGACAATCGAATCGGCCGCGCCAGTTTCCAAGGCGCTGACCGCCTGCTCGGCCAGAAGCGCCGGGTCTTCCCAGGCTGCGTCCACCGTCTGGTCCAGCTGGACTGGGCGGACACCAGGAGCTGTCACGGCAAAAGGCCGCCGGGCGCCAGCTTGGGCTAAGGCGGCGGCGAGTTGGGTGTTAACCGTTGCCTGGCTCGGCCCAGTCAGCCAGACGCCGGGGAATTGGCCGGCGGGCCGGTCGTAGGGGGCGATGACCGCCGTGTCAGACACCGCCGCCGCCTGCCACATGGCGTCGAGGTGGGGGCCGCTTGAGGCCACGACGATCCCCGCTGCTTTTCGCGCCAGCAGGTCTTCCAACGCTTTGACGGCGCCGGCGGCGGTGCCATCGTCCAACGCCACCTGGAAAACCACCTGAGTCTGGCCCAAGCCGAAACGGTAGGCGGCGACGGCGGCGCCCTCGACGGCGTCTCGGTATTCCGCGCCTTCTCCTGCCAACGGCGGCATGAGCAAGCCGATGACGATCTCGCCTAGCACCGCCAGGTCAGGCACAGCCAAGGCGACGGCGACCCGTGGGACCGGCGTCATCGCTGGCGCGGGCGGCTCCGCTGTGCAAGCCGTCACCGCCCAGGCCAGCGCCCCAGCCAGGACCAGGCCGGCTGACCGCCGCCAAGCTGTCATTTCCGCCCCCCGACATGGAAGGAAAACACGGTCGCCAAATTCTGAGTTCCGTCAGGCGCCCCGGCGAAGGCCGGATAATCCGTCGAGCTGTCTTGGACAACCTGGAATTCGGCTGCCCGCAGCTTGACGGCCCGCAGATCAGCAGCACGATCATTGCCATACGCGGCTGTGGCTTGGACCAGGGCCGACAGCACGGCGCCCGTGTCGCCGACTTGGGCGGCGATGCCCCGCAGCTTGCCCAACATGCCGACCCGGCTGTCGAGTCCCGCGCCGCCTAGGTTGGCCATGAGGGTCTCGAAGGCGGCTCCCAGCGTTTCCCGGGCGGCCAAGGAGTCGGCAGCCGAAGCGTTCACCTGCTCGGACAGCGCCGCGACGATGCCGTCGGCCGAGTCTCCGAACCGAGCCGCGGTGTCCCGCATCCGGTCTTGGGCCAGTCGTTCGGCGGCGTCGATCTGAGCGTAATCCGGCCAGACCAAGCTGACGGCGGCGCCGTCCGGGTCTGTCGTCGTCAAAGCTTCGACCAGCCGGTCGCTGACGACGTGGACTCGGTTGGCGCTGTCGTTGAAAGTTTGGACGGTCTGGGTCTGCGCCTTGGCCAAGCTGTCCGCCGCCGTGGCGTAGGCCGCTGTCGCCGCCGCGTGCCACTCGGCCATGGCGACCCCGAAAGCCATGGTTTGGCAGGTCAGCTGGTTGGAGTGGAACAAGACGGCGTCGGCTGACAACAGGTCAGACCCTGAGGCGGCAAGAGCGTCAGCGCAGGCGGCCGCGCCCGGCGCTGCTCCCAGCGGCGCCACCACGCCGCTTTGAAAACCGTTCAACCGGTGCGGTTCAGTCGTGCTGACCAATCCAGTCAGGGAGTCGAGGGCCGCTTGGAAGCCGCTGCCCGCGTCCAGGGCGGCTTCGATTTGGGCGATCTTGCCCGCCACGGCGTCAAGAAGGTCATCGTCGGTGGCCGGGTCGCCATCGTCGAGAGCGGTCAAGGCGGCGTCGATGTCGGCGGCTTGGGCGGCCAAGTCAGCCAGCGCCTCTTCGACGCCATGGAAAGCCAAACTGACGCCGCCGCGTTGGGCCGGCGGGACCTGCGCTCGTCGGCTGATGTCATCTAGGACAGCGAGGTAGTCAGCCGCGTCGTGCGCCAGCGCCGCCGCCAAATCCACTTGTGCAGGCGAGCAGAGTGGGCGGCGAAGCCCTGTCAATTGCCTGTTGACCTCGTCCAGGTCGGCGGCCGCCCCGATGGCTCTGAGGTCGAG
>JAIRXC010000153.1 GCA_031268515.1 Propionibacteriaceae bacterium | reverse complement strand
CAAGGTCAAAGGAGCGCGAGGGTCCTCCAGCGAACGGAGAGCCTTGCCGAGCGCCTCGGTGAAGTTACGGCCGATGGCCATGGCCTCCCCGACCGATTTCATGTGGGTCGTCAAAGTGTCGTCGGCGGCCGGGAACTTCTCGAAGGCGAAACGGGGGACCTTGACGACCACATAATCGAGGGCCGGCTCGAAACAAGCCGGAGTTTCCTGGGTGATGTCGTTGACGATCTCGTCGAGGGTGTAGCCGACAGCCACCTTGGCGGCGATCTTGGCGATGGGAAAGCCAGTCGCCTTCGAAGCCAGGGCAGATGAGCGGGAGACCCGGGGATTCATCTCGATGACGATGAGGCGGCCGTCGCGCGGATTGACGGCAAACTGGATGTTGCAGCCGCCAGTGTCGACGCCGACAGCTCGGATGACGCCGAGGCCGACGTCGCGCAGCCGCTGGTATTCCCGGTCGGTCAAGGTCATGGCCGGGGCGACCGTGATGGAGTCGCCCGTGTGGACGCCCATGGGATCGAGGTTCTCAATCGAGCAAACAACGACCGTATTGTCTTTGCGGTCGCGCATGATCTCCAGCTCGAACTCTTTCCAGCCGAGGACCGACTCTTCCACGAGGATCTCAGACGTCGGAGAGGCGTCGAGCCCGATCGCGGCGAGGCGGCGCAACTCGGCCGCGTCGTGGGCGAAACCAGAGCCGACGCCGCCCATCGTGTAAGAGGGGCGCAAGACGACCGGCAAGCCCAACTCTCCGGCGGCCGCCTCGGCCTCTCCGACCGTGCGGCAAAGGCGGGAGCGGGCCGTCTCCGGGGCCCCGCCGGGCAAGCCGGCCAGCGATGCGACGATCCGTTTGAATTCCTCGCGGTCCTCGCCCCGGCGGATCGCGGCCAGGGAAGCCCCGATCAACTCGACGCCGTAACGTTCCAAAACGCCTGTTTCGGCCAACGCGACGGCCGTGTTGAGGGCGGTCTGGCCGCCCATCGTCGCCAAGAGGGCGTCGGGCCGTTCGGCTGCGATGATGCGCTCGACGTAGTCGGCGGTGATCGGCTCGATGTAGGTGGCGTCCGCGAACTCGGGGTCCGTCATGATCGTGGCCGGGTTGGAATTGACCAGGATGACGCGGTAGCCCTCCTCCTTGAGCACGCGGCAAGCCTGCGTGCCGGAGTAGTCGAACTCGCAGGCCTGGCCGATCACGATCGGGCCAGAACCGATCACGAGGATGGAAGAAAGGTCGCTCCGACGGGGCATCAGGCCTCCTTCCCGTCCAGGCCGCTGCCGCTGGCCGGCCCAGACTCGGTGATCGCGCCGGCAGGCCCGGTTTCGGTGCTGGCCCGGCGTTCCGCCATGAGGGCTGCGAAACGGTCGAACAGGTAGGCGGCGTCGTGCGGCCCGGCGGCGGCCTCAGGGTGGTATTGGACGGAAAAACCAAGCAGGCGGCCGGCCTTGTCCCGCAGTTCCAAACCCTCGACGACGTTGTCGTTGAGGTCGATGTGGCTGACCTTGGCCAGGCCGTACGGAGTCACGCAGTCCTCGCCCGGCGGCGCCGCAACCGCAAAACCGTGATTGTGGGAAGTGATGGCGACGGTTCCCGTGGCAAGATCCTTGACAGGTTGGTTGAGGCCGCGGTGGCCGTATTTCAGTTTGTAGGTGTCAAAGTCCAAAGCCCGGCCGAAAATCTGGTGGCCGAAGCAGATGCCGAAAAACGGAAGTTGGGCCGCCAAGACCTGGCGGACAAGGGCGACAGCCTGGTCGGCCGCAGCCGGGTCGCCGGGGCCGTTGGAGAAGAAGACGCCGTCAGGGCGGAGCGCGGCGATGTCGGCGTAGCCGCTGCCGGCCGGCAGGACATGGACCGTCAGGCCGCGCTGGCGCATGAGCGCCGGAGTCATGGCTTTGAGGCCGAGGTCGTAGGCGGCGACGACATGGCGGGCGGGGCCGGACGCCGGGACGACGTAGGGATGAGAAGTTGTGACATCGCCGACCAGGTCGGCCCCCGCCATCGGCGGGCTGGCCAGGACCCGCGTCAGCAAAGACGCCGGGTCGAGGTCGACCGTGGACAAACCGGCCCGCATGGACCCGCGTTCACGCAGACGGCGGGTCAGCGCCCGGGTGTCGATCCCGGCGATCCCGACGGTCCCCTGCTCGGCCAAAACATCGTCGAGGGAGCGGCGGGCCCGCCAGGAGCTGGGTTGGCGCACCGGGTCACGGACGACAAGGCCGGACGTCCAAATCCGGTCCGACTCGCCGTCTTCATCGTTCCAACCCGTGTTGCCAATGTGAGGGGATGTGAAAACGAGAATCTGGCGGTGGTAGCTGGGATCGGTCAAAGTTTCCTGATAGCCGGACATCCCGGTCGCAAAGACAGCTTCACCAAAGGCCTCGCCGGCCGCCCCGTAGGCCTGGCCGCGAAAATGCGCGCCGTCTTCCAACACCAAGATCGCCGGCTGACCCGGCTCCGCGGGCGCGGCTGGGACTGGCTGCTGAGCGATCATAGACATCCTTTCCCGCCCGGGGCGGGGTTGGCCGGGCGGGCCCCTTCCGTCCTGGGGCTGGTCCCACCCACGACGCGGCAAAGCCACGCGACGCTGGCCGAGAGACTACCGGCTGCCGGAAGCCCTGCCGAATCGAGGTCGCGGCGCGGAATCCGTCAAAGCGGCGGCAGGGCGGCGGCCGGTTCGGCTTCTAGGGCGCCAAAGTCTGGCTCCAAGGCGTCCGCGCCGGGTTCTGGCGCCTCAAGGCCGGCTTCCCGAAGGCCCGATCCAGACTCGGCGATAGCCAAGCCGGCTTCCCGGGGGTCTGGCTTGGCCGCCGGTCCGGTGGCCGGGGCGTCCTCTCCAGGTTCTGTGGCTTCCGGGCCGGCCTGGGCGTCCGCTCCAGGCTCTGGGGCGTCTGACTCGGCTTCCTGGGGCTCCGACCCGGCTGCCGGCTCGGTGGCGGGGGCGGCTTCGGAGCGGCGCTTGGCCAAGGCGCCGAGGACCCCCGACAAGAAGCCCGGCGAGGCCTCCGTGGACAATTCGGCCGCCAAGGCGGCGGCTTCGCTGATCGCGACGTCGGCTGGTACGGCCGCGTGCAAGAACTCGTAGGCCGCCAGCCGGGCCAAACAGCGGTCGACTCGCGGCATCCGGGCGACAGTCCAACCAGAGGACAGACAGGCGGCGACGGCCGCGTCCAACTCCACCTGCCGGCGGGCCACTCCTTCGACTAAGGCGACGGCGTAGGGGGGCGGGGGTGATTGGCTGGTGAAATTCCCGTCGGCGAGGACCGCTTCCGGGCTGACCTCGCGCAGGTCGGCGGCGAACAAAATGTCGAGAGCCTGCTTGCGGGCCTTGCGGCGGCCCGTCCGATGGGGAGGCCGGTCCGAGGCCTGGCTCCGATTGGCTAAGGGAGCGGCCGCGACAGCGGCAGTCGGCTCGAAAGCCTCAGACACGGCTGATATAAGAGCCGTCGCGAGTGTCGACCTTGACCTTTTCACCCGTCGTGATGAACAAAGGCACCTGAATCTCCAGGCCCGTCTCCAGCGTCGCCGGCTTTGTCCCGCCGGTCGAACGGTCGCCTTGCAAGCCAGGCTCTGTGTAGGTGATCGCCAATTCGACGGAGGCGGGCAAGTCGATGAACAGCGGCGTGCTGTCATGCAAGGCGACGGTGGCCAACTGGTTGTCGAGGAGGTAGTTCTTGGCGTCGCCAACGACATCGTCCGCGATGGTCAGCTGGCTGAAATCTTGGGTGTCCATGAAAACGAAGCCATCGCCGTCGTGATAGAGGTATTGCATCTCGCGGCGGTCGACCGAAGCCGACTCGACCTTGGTGTCGGAGTTGAACGTCCGGTCCACGACCTTCCCCGTGAGGACGTGCTTGAGCTTGGTCCGCACGACCGTGTTGCCCTTGCCCGGCTTGTGGTGCTGGAACCACACGACGGTCCACAATTGGCCGTCAAGGTCGAGCACCATTCCATTTTTGAGGTCGTTTGTCGAGACCACGCTACACTCCTTTTCTCCGGCCGCGGCGGCCTGAGCCGGGGACATTTTAGCCGACCGGGCCAGCCGCTTTGCCCGGCGGCGGGACAGCGCCGCTCGGCCCGGCCTGACGGCTTGTCTCGCTCCTGGGCCGCTTGCCCGACCTCTGGCCGGCCTCCCGGCGTCTGACCGGCTGCTTCGCCAAGCTCGTCGCAGCAACCTGGAAGAGGTTCGCTCTGCGCTAAACTCACGGCATGGCTCTTCACCATGTTTCATTGCAATGCGGCGACGTGGCGGCGGCGGCCGCGTTTTACGATGCCGTTCTGGCGCCGCTGAACGCCAGCCGGCAGATGGATTTCGCGCCCCACGCCATCGGCTACGGCTCAGTGCCTGGCCAGCCGGATTTCTGGATCGGCGAATTCAACTCCGGCGACGGGTTCCGGGAGACGCACATCGCTTTCGCGGCTGAATCCCGCGCCGAGGTTGACGCCTTCTTCGCCGCAGCCCAAGCGCAAGGAGCGCAAGTTCTGCACGAACCGCGCCTCTGGCCAGAATACGGGCCTGCTTACTATGGCGCGTTCGTCCGCGACCCCGACGGCAACAACGTCGAAGCGGTGACCTTCGCTGAGCCTGCCTAAGCCCTGCTGTCGGCAGCAGGGCCGACCATGTTCTGAGATTCTTCTATGTTTCGCAAGTCGGGGGGATGAGATGTTCGGCGTCGTCTCGGTTTCGCGGGATGTTTGGGTGAGGGTTCAGTAGATTAGTCGAGTTCGTTTGGCCAGCCGCACGGCCTCGGCGGTGGCGGTGGCAACGACAGTCCGGGCGATACCGGCGGCGGTAGTCGGGAACCGGCCGGCGTCGACAACCTAGCCAGTATTAGTCGCGAGGATTGGCAGGTCATGGTTTTTGGCGTGGATGTTCACGCCAATGACGAATGGATAGTTTGCGCGACGATGGTCACGGTGGTTTGGTCCTTCCTCTTTTGGGAGCACTGGTCCGGGTGTTGCCAGTCGGCGTCGGCCCGGGGAGAGTCGCTTCGGGACGGGTCTGTGACGAGTCACAAGCCGCGGTGTCGCGGGTATGGACGGTCTTCTGATTAAGCCATCGAGGTGGGTCGGAACGGCGCCGACCGCCCTGCGCAGACGGGCAAATCTCAGGAAAGACGCCTCATGGGGGCCGAACATCACAAGAGTCATGCCCGAGCAGGACGACCGACACCATCCTTGGCAGCCAGCCCAAGGCCAGCCAACTCAAGACTCACAGACATCACAACATCCCCCCGTCAACTTGACGGGGGGGGGGGGGCGAGTGGTAATAATATCCGCAGTTAAGGGTACCTTGCTCTTAACATGCGGTAACATTAAGAAAGGAGTTTTCTCATGGAAGCTGGCTACCTTGTTGGTCAGTGGATCAAAAGCAAGCTCAATAGCATGGGCACCAACGGTGTCATCTCTTGGCTTGCGGGGAAAGTCGGTCAGACCGTCGCCAAGAAGATCGTCTCAAAGGTCGTCGCGGTTGGGGCGACTGCGGCAGCGAGCTACATCGCCGGCCTCCTCGGGGCGTCTGGCTCCATCGCAGGTCCTCTTGGGGCGATAATCGGTTTTGCCACCGGCTGGCTCTGATCCCTCTGCGGTGAAACCGTGAGCGCTGGCAGGGGCAGACTTCGTCCTCCTGTTCATTAGAGAGCATCACCTCTCTAATGAACAACCATGGAGGGTTAGGGCTGCCTCTGCCAGCCACCCAACTACTGTAATTTTACCACATAGCCGGGCCAATTGGTAGCCTTCCGGCTTGAGGAGGTGTTTGACGTGCAAGCGTTTCTCGGTGGTCTCGTGGCCTTATATGTCGC
>JAIRXC010000147.1 GCA_031268515.1 Propionibacteriaceae bacterium | reverse complement strand
AACCGACCGGCCATAAGCCGAGAAGCCAAGGGCAAGCCGCGCACCAGGAGAGCCGTCGAATAGGCCTCCGCCGCGACGCCGCTCGGCGCCAGCGCGCTCGCCTGGAGGACGCCGGCGGCCGCCGGCCGGCCGCTGTCCGGATCGCACACATGATCCCCCTGCTGGTCGCTTCCCGAAGTCGACAAGGCGCCGCCGGGCAAGGTCATCTCGCCGCAGACCTGGTCCGCCCCGTGGCCCGGCGCGTGTATTCCGACCCGCCAAGGCCCGCCGGCCGGCCGTTGGCCAAACACCGTCAACGACGACACTCCAACCGCGATCAGGGCGCTGACGGCGCCGGCGGCACGAGCTTGCGCCGCCAACAGATCCGCTGTGTAACCCTTGGCGACGCCGCCTAAGTCGACCGGCCCGCCGCCGGCGACCCGGGCCAAACCCCGGTCGGCGTCCACCTCGACAGCCCGCGGCAGCCCGCCCGGCGCCAGCCGCCAAACCGGGTCGAAAGCCCCGCCGGTGACAACCCGCAATTCGGCGCTGGCCCGTAAAACCGCTGCCGTATGAGAAGAAACACCGATCCAGCGGCCCGGGGCCCGGGCCAAAGCGCTGACATCGGAATCGGCGCGAAAACGTGACAATTTCGCCTCGACCTCGCCGACTAGGCGCCGACACCTCGCCGCAAAGGAATCGGCGGCGTCCACGGGCAATAAAACCCTCACTCGTACGCTCGTGCCCATGGCCGGGAAAACCATCTCGGCCCAACGCAACCGGCTCATTCGCCCTCAGGCGCCGCCCCGCCGCTTTGGGCCTCGAGGAGAGCCCGGGTCGCGGCCTGCGTGAACTGGCCGTGGGCGATGGTGGCCCCAGCCACCACATCGACATCGGCCGGATCCCCGACTTCGATGAGCTGCGCGGCGTAGACGTCGAAAGCGGCCACCGCCGCCTGGGCGTCAAGGTAGGCGTCGCGATTGGCGACCTGGCCGGAAGAATCCTTCCCGTAATCCTCGTCTTTAAGAGCCCCGGAGGCTTCGACCGTGACATATTCGCTGCCCACAATCTGGCCGGCGGCGACCTCGACCGTGGCAACCCCGTAGGCGCCTTGCTCGTCTGGGTCTGATTCGCCGCTGTAGACGCCGTCGCGCAGAGGGACAGCCGGGTCGAACTCGGGCTCGCCCGAACCGCCGCAGCCGCCCAACAACAATCCCAACAGCCCTGCGCCGGCACCCAGCACGCTCAAACGGATGGGTTGACGGTCACCGCCCATGGAACACCTCTTTGACTAGTCGCCCGTGGTCGAGCGCGATTTCCCGTTGGCCTTGCGCGGCCACCGTCGGATCGTGAGTCACGACGATCAACGTGGTCCCCTCGGCGTGCAAGCCGCGGAAGATTTCCAAGACGATTTCCTCATTGTCCGCGTCGAGATTGCCGGTCGGCTCATCGGCCAAGATGAGGGCAGGGTAGTTGATCAAAGCCCGGGCGATGCAGACCCGCTGCTGCTCGCCGCCGGACAATTGACTGGGCAAATGAGCCGCCCGCTGGCGCAAACCCACACGCTCCAAAGCGGCCAGCGCCTCCGCCTCATCCACCATGGAATGGTAATACTGCGCTGTCATGACGTTTTCCACCGCCGTCAAGTGAGGTATCAGATGAAACTTCTGGAAAATCAAACCGACGGTGTTACGGCGTATCTCGGTCAAGTCGCGCGAACGCAGGCCGCCTAATTCCACCCCGTCCAACACGACACGGCCGGAGCTGGCTCGGTCGAGACAGCCGACGATGTTCATCAGCGTGGTTTTGCCGGAGCCGGACGGTCCCACCACTGACAGCCATTGGCCGCGCGGCACAGTCAGACTCAATGAAGCCAACGCGTGCAGGCCGCCGTAGGTCTTTGACACGTTTTGCAATTCCAGCAGATCCGTCATCGGCTCGCCCTTCTCTTCGTCTTCGGCTGGCATCGTCATTCCTCCCGCAGGACAATGGCCGGGTCCACCTCGGCCGCCCGTCGCACCGGGATCAAAGAAGCCGCCCAAGCCACTGCTGTCGAAGCCACAACCGCCACCAGGGGAAGCCACCAGGTGACGCCGATGTGGCGGTGGAAAACATTCCGGCTGATCAGTTCCGCGCACAAGTGGCCCAAAGCGGCGCCCAAGGCCCCGCCCAGCGCCCCCAAAGCCAAAGCCTCGCCCAAGAATTCCCGTTCCACCGACCGATTTGAGGCCCCCAACGCCTTGCGCAAGGCGATCTCGGCCCGTCGTTCGGCCACCACCGCCATCATGGTCGTCGACACTCCGATCATGGTCAACGCCAGCACGATCACGGCGATCAAACCGAGTAAAGATTTCAACAGGCCGAGGACGTAGGCGTCAGATTCGGTCAGCCGTTTGACGCCGGCCGCGCTGACGCCGCTCACCGTTGCGTTGACACGATCTGCCAAAGCTTCGACGTCACCGCCGGAGACAGCCACCGAATACTCGATCAAATCGTATTGGCCGCTTTCCCCGGCAAGCTGTCCAAGATCCTCCAAACCCATGACTATCAAGGAATCCTCGCCGCCGCCCGTGGACAGCACGCCGCTGGCCGTGAAGCGCTGCTTTGAATCACCCATCTCCAACTCAACGCCGTCACCGGGGGCCAACCCGATCCAAGCAGCGATATCCGCCCCGACCAACAATTGGCCGTCCCGGCTTGGCCATTCCCCTTCGACCTGCCAATAAGGGCTGACCTGGCGCACCGCCGCCAGATCGGTCCCCGCCGCCAAATAGGGCTGCGAGTTGATCCGGACAGTTTGATAGCGATACGGCGCCCGGCCGAGCAGATCACCGTCGCCGACGAGGCCGTCGATCTGCGCCGTTGTGGAAGCCGGAACGGTTTGCCGGCCCGGCTCGGGCAAGATGAGCAAGTTGGCCCCGTAGGCTCGCATCTCCCGAGCCATCTGGCGGGGGATGTCGATCGCGATCGCAGCCAAGGCGGACAAGGCGGTGGCGCCGATGGCGACGGCCAGCAAAGCAATCACGACCCGCGCGCGGCGCCGGGTCAACGAGGCCCGCAGCATCCGCCAAGCCATGGCCTGGCTCTTCAACGTCCGCGCGGCCGGGCGAGGTCGGCGCTGCGCTCCAGTGGCGGCGGTTTCGATGGATTTATTGTTAAAACTGCCACCGGCGCGGCCGCTGGCTTTGCCGTCAACCTTGTCAGCGCCCATGCAACACCTCCGCGGCCCGCAAACGCAAGAGCATGCGGATGGACGGCAGACAACCGGCCAACACCACAAGCGCCACCAGGAGGGCGACCAGAAGCGCCACCAGGGGGCGCGGGCTGACTGCGGCGGCGAACACGCTGCGGCCGATCAACTGGGCGAAACCCAGACCGGCCACGTAGCCGACAGCGCCGCCGGTCAGCCCGACGACGCTGATCTCGGCCACAAGCAACCGAATGACAGCGGCGTCGCTGGCGCCAACGGCTTTCAGCAACCCGATCTGGGGCGCTCGCTCGATCACGTTGGCGGTCACAAGGTTGGTGATGGCCAAGGCGGCCGCGGCCAAAGACAATACGGTGACCATGAGCATTAAAAGCTGAGTTTTAGCCAGGATCGAGCCCTCAGACTCGGCCACCTGGCGGATCGGCTTCGCGACCGCCGAATCCATGACCTCTTCGATTTGATAGGCGATGGAGCTGACGTAGGCCGTGCAATACCAGGTTTCCCACTCTGAGATCGTCAACGAGGCCGGGTTGCGAGCCGCCTTGCGAGCCAAGTCATTGTCTGGCGTGGTCAAGGCGCTGACCTCGACCGAGTCGACCTGTCCGGGCCGGCCGGATAAACGTTGCGCGATCGCCAACGGCACGATTATTTGATTGTCAGCGTCTTCCCCGGAGTTGACAATCCCAGCCACTCGCACCGTCAAGTCAGCCTGAAGTCCGCGTAGGCTGATCGCATCGCCTAGCCGCAAGCCACGCTCACGGGCCAAGCCTGCCCCGACCAGCGCCAAATCCTCGTCGCCGTCGGCGATCCAGCCGCCCTCCACGTCCCACCAGGAACGCAAATTCGCGAGGCCGACCGCGACATGCTCCTCGGTTGGAAGATCCAGGTGGTGGGAAAACCAGGTTCCAACCACATCGACGGCCCCGCCGTCCATTGTCGCTGTGGTCCGCAAGAACGGCGCGAAGTCGAGGATGTTAAACGCCCAAAAAATAGTTTTTATTTTCGGCAAATCCGCCTCGGCCAAGGAGCCATGAAAGACGCCGGCTTCTTCTTGCAGGTCATAGAATTCGGTGACCACAGCGGCGCCGCGAGGCTGGACCAAAATGTTGGCGCCGTAAGTCTTGAGTTCCTGGTTGATTTTGTCCCCGACGTCGAACATGACACCCAACATGGCGGTGGCCACCGCTGCTCCCAGCGCGCTGGTCACGGCGATCATCAGCCTTTTGGAACGGCCGCGCAGCAGCGCGGCTTTGACCATGCGAAAGAACATCAAAGCCCCCTGGCTCAGGCGAAGACGCTGGCGGCGGCCTCAAGGTCCGCCAGCTGCACGACGATGCCGCCGTCGATCTGGTAGTCCAGCGGAATCGGATTGCAGCCGCCTTTGTAGCCGATCGTGGCGATGTTCATGACGACATCGCAGAGCCGGCAAATGATTTTCCCGTCCTTTTCGTAGTAGCCGGTCGGACCGCAAATCTCGCAGGCGTCCAAGCCGACACCGTAGGCGACGCCGTTTTTCTTGATGACGATAAACCGCACCTCGACGCCGCTGGCGGTGGTGTAGGCGAAACGGTGCAGGTGGCCGTCGTCAACATCTTCTAGGCGTATTACAGCGCTGACCGCGGTCATTTCGAAGGGTTCCGGCGGAGACAATTCGACGACGCGGGCCGCCAACGCCGCGCCGACGGTCAGCGCCCCGCCCAAGACGATGTAAGCGCCGGCGCTGGCCAAGCTGTAACGCAGGCGCCGGCGTTTGCGCGCGCGCTGCCAGCGAGCCTGAGCCGGATTGGCGGTCAGCGTGGCCGTTTTCCGGGCGGCTGACAGCGTCGCCAGGGGGACGGCGATGGCCGCTAGCGCCAACAACGCCAACGGCCAGTTGGGATGGTTGATGCCCCAGACTGTTGTTTTGAAGAGCCACCGGGGGGCGGCGATCAGACGGCGGGCGATCAAAAGCTGGGCCATCCCGACGCCCGCGCTGTAGACCGTGCCAAACAAGGCGACGCTCAGGCCGAGGCGCGCCGTCAGCGGCTTCGCGCCGTCGGAAGCGCGGTAGAGCACGACCGCGGCGGCCGCTGTCGCTCCCAGCCCGCCGGCGAAACCAAGCAACCGGAGAGCCGCGTCGGTGGAGAAGAGCGGTTCGCCAGAGGTCTGGAAGCCAGCCAGTTGCAAGGCCAAGGCGGCGACGGCTCGGAAGAGGGCCAGCGCCGCCACGGCGGCGACGGCGGACACCCACGCGACATTGCCGCGCCGGCCGGCTTGGCCCGATTGAGCGGCCTGACTCGGATTGGCCGCCTGGCTCAGTTGGGCGTCTCGGCCTGGTTGGGCAACCTGGCCCGATTGGGCGGCTTGCTCCGGCCGGGCGGCCTGGCCCGGTTGGGCAGCTTGGATCGGCCGGGCAGTTCGCGCAGGCTGCCAGGTTAAAACAATGAGTGTTAACAGCAACGGCAGAAACAACCCAAGCGTCCACAAGGAGATCAACTCGCGGTTGACGACCCGAGTGGTTTCCCGCAAAACGGCCAAGCTGACGCCCCCGAGAACGCCGGCCGCCAAGCCGATCCCGAGGCCGCGGGGCCATCTCGCCCCCCGGCCGCAGGCTCGGCTCGCCACGGCGGCCAAAGTCAACAAGAGAGCGCTAGGCGCCAGCCCTTGGACCGCCGCGATGAAAATTTCCAGCATCACCATTCCCGCGGAACGTAGTCCCAGCTCCACTCAGCCACGATCGGTTCGGTCCAATAGCGCCCGGTCACGCCGGTCTCCTTGTCCACGTGGAGGACATTGCCGTTTTTCTCCGGCGAGTAGATCTCAAATTTGACCTGGTAGACGCCGGCCTCTTCAAGGGCGACGTTGGCGCCGTAGTGAGGGCCGTCGGAGGCGTTCATCGGCATGAACGTGCCAGCCGCCGCGACGGTCCCATCCTCAGCGGTGATCGAATATTCCACGGTTAAATCCGGGACAAAATCACCCAAGCCATAGCCGAGGTCGTTCGGGCCGGCGCTGATGTCAGCTTCGATGTGAAAATCCGCGTCGGCCGCCGCCAGACCCATTCCGGACGGTTCCATGTCGACCGGCTGGAAATAGACGGCCGCCACCTCCAACGGCGGCAACGACTGATCGTCGCCGATGGGATATTCCTGAAAGCCGGCGTTCGGATCGGGGGCCGGCGCGGCGTCGTTTTCGACGGCCGGGCTTGTCAACGGGCCGTCGGGGTCAGCACTGCCGCAGGCGCTCAGAACGCCGGCGAAGGCCAAGGCGAGAGCGGCCAACCCAAGGCTGCGAAATTTCATTACGCTGTCTCCATTCGATGTGTTATTAAGAGGGTCCTGATGTCGTAAGAGAATTGCTTGCTTCCGCCGCAGAAGAAGACTGAGCGGCTTCCGCGGCGGTGGAAGCCGTTGGCCGCGACGCCCGCCGGCGGGCTCGGCGCAGCGCGAACAAGCTCAGCAGCGCCATCGCGGCCAGAGTCAACCCCTGCGCCGCCAAGGTCTGCGCGGACGGGTAAATCCCCAACAGGTCCACAGTGGGAGGCCAAGGCAATCGGGTGTTGGAAATGACATCGGCCTCTTGCAGCTCGCTGACGCCGCTGCCGGCGAAGGAGACGGCCAAAATCGCCAAAATCACCGAGGTGGCAAGGAAGAAGGGCCGTAGAGGAAGCTTGATGGACAGGCGGCGGATCGCCAAGTAGACCGCGGCCAACGCCAGCGCGCCGATGCCCAAACCAATCCACACCATGTGGGAGTCGGCGCCGGCCCGGGTTTTGACGGCTTGGAGCAACAAGATCGTTTCGGCCCCTTCCCGGAACACGGCCAAGAAAGCGGCAAAAACCAGCGGCAACACCGATCCGCCGCTCAAAGAGGCCGCCGTCTTGGCTTTGATGTAGTGGGCCCAGGCGCCGGCGTCGGATTTTCCAAGAATCCAGTTGGACACCCAAACAAGCATCACAACGGCGATCAGCGCCGTGGCCCCTTCCAGCACTTCCTGGTTGGCTCCGCTTAAAGCGGTGACGGCGTTTATCGCGAAAGCCAACGCGACGCTGGCGGCCAAGGCGAGGAGGGCTCCGGCGTAGACATTCCAGAGTTTGTCTTGACGGCCGGCCTTGACTAGATAGGCGATGATCGCGCCCAACACGAGGATCGCCTCGAAACCTTCCCGCAAGATGATCACGAGCGCTTCGACGAGAATGGAGCCGGCCCCTTGCCGGGTTCCGTCCAAAATTTGACTCTGCTGGTCGATCAAGGCTTCGAGTTTGTCGAGATGGGCTCTGACCGCGCCGTCATCGCCCGCGCTCATCGCCTTCTTGACGCTCTTGAACTCGTATTCGGCGTCGGTGGCGGCTTGGCCGGAGATGAAAGTCTTCACCGTAGCTTCGAAGCTGAGGTCGTAATGCGAGTAATAAGCCTCGTCGACTTTGGCCCGGCCGACCGCGATGTCGCCGCCTTGGAAGGCTTGCCAGCCTTCTTCTAAGACAAGCTTGACCTCGTTGCCCTCGTCGGCCCAGGTGCTGCCGTCGGCCCAGGCGGGCTCCGCCAGGCAGAACAGAGCGGCGACGGCGAGAATTGCGGCCAGCGCGAACTTGCGGGTCACGGATCCCCCCTTGACGGCGAAGCGGTCGCCCAACTCGGGCGAAGTGAGCTTAGCCTAACCTAACTTGATGCTCTGTCAACCGGAGTCCGTCAGGGGAGCTGATCTGCCGCCAAAGACAGGGCCGAGGAAGCATGAGACAAGTCTCACTGCAAAACCTCGGCCCGCTTTAGCAAAAGTTAAATTGTAATAACGTCCAGAACAAACATTTTTCCGGCTTTGGCCGCACCGGGCCTAAGCCGGCCCGCGGGCGGCCGCCAGATCGACCAACTGGGCCAGCACCGCGCCGAAATCGTCGCCAGCCGCCTCGATCGACAATGGCACCGTCGAAGTCTCAGTCATGCCCGGCGCCACGTTGCCTTCCAAGAAAACCGGCACGCCAGACTTGTCAACGATCAAGTCGATGCGCCCGATGTCGCGCAAAGCCAAAGCCTGATAGGCCGCCAAGGCCGCCGCGGCCACCCGCTCGGCTGTCGCAAGGGACAGGTCAGCCGGGCAGATGAACTTCGTGGCGCCCATGGTGTAACGGGCCTCATAGTCGTAAACCCCCGAGTCAGGGCGGATTTCGACAGCCGGCCAGGCGCGCGGGCCAGACCCCGTGTCAATGACCGGGACCGCCACCTCGACCCCCTCGATGAACTTCTCCACGACGGCGACACGGCCGTAGTTATAGGCCCGCACCATGGCCGCCGGCAACTCTGCCACCGTGTCCACCTTGCCCGCCCCCAGAGCCGAGCCTGAAGTGGCCGGCTTGACGAAAACGGGCAAGCCAAGTTTGGTTACGATGAGGTTGACGATGGCAGCGGCTCCCAACTCTCGGAACATGTCATGCGGCAAGACGACACGCTCCGGCACAGCCAAGCCGGCCCGGGCCACGACAGGAGTGGCGATGGCCTTGTCATACGTCAGGCGGCTGGCCGGGCCGGTCGCCCCGACGTAGGGCAGGCCGATCAAACCAAGCGCCTCGCGCACGGCGCCATCCTCACCGGTGCCGCCGTGCAGGAGCGGCAGGACGACCGGCTGTCCCAGATCAGCCAACTGGCCGATCAAGCCGGCGTGGATGTCTGCCTCGACAACTTGTCGGCCGAGAGCCCGCAAGGCGGCGCTGACACGGCGGCCAGACGACAATGAAACCTCGCGCTCATGCGACAGGCCGCCAGCCAAAACGACAATTGGATAACTCATCTGAGCACCTCAGTTTTCAGGTTCGGGATTGGAAGAGGCAAGCGGCAGCGGGGTGGTCAGACCGAAGGTTTGGGCGACGTCGATAGCCTCGGCTAGCACCTCCCCCAGGCGGCGCGTCCCTTCGTAGATCTGGTCGGGCGGCGGAAAACAATATGACAAGCGCATGTTGCGAGAGCCGAGGCCGTCGGCGTAAAACCCGGTGCCGGGGACGTAGGCGACGCGATTCGTGACCGCCTGAGCCAACAAGCTCTGCGAGTCGAGGCCCTCGGGCAAGGTCAACCAGACGAAGAATCCACCGCCGGGGCGCGTCCAACTGGCGCCGGCGGGCATGTGGGCGTCAAGGCCTTCGAGCATGGCGGCGCGGCGGTCGCGGTACATGACTCGGAAACGGTCGATTTGGGCTCGCCAATCCCAAGTGGCAAGGTAGCGGCTGATGGCGAACTGGGAAAAGACCGGCGGACACAAGGTGGCCGACTCTTGCGCCAAAATCAACTTTTCTTTGACAGCGGCCGGGGCGACGGCCCAACCGATCCGGAAACCGGGGGCGAAGGTCTTCGAGAAACTGCCGAGGTAGATGACGCGTTCGGCCTCGAAGCTGCGCAGAGCTGGCAAAGGCCCGTCGTCGAGAGCCAGCAGGCCGTAGGGATTGTCCTCAATCAGCAAGAGATCAAGCGTCTCGGCCACGGCTAGTATTTCTTTTCGCCGCTCGACGGTTTGGCGTAACCCCGTTGGATTGTTGAAATTCGGAATGGTGTAGCAGAATTTAACCGTCCGCCCGGCCGCCCGACAGGCCAAGACAGCTTGGCGAAGGGCTTCGGGGATGAGGCCGGCCTCGTCCATGGCGACGTGGACGACCTGAGCCTGGTAGGACTGGAAGACGCCGATGGCGCCGACATAGCTGGGGCCTTCGGCCACGATGACGTCGCCGGGTTCGATGAAAGTCCGCGTCACCAAGTCGAGCGCCTGCTGGGAGCCGCAAGAGATGACAACGTCGTCTGCTTGGGCGGCAATGCCTTCAAGGGACATGACTTCGCAGATCTGCTCGCGCAACGCCTCCTCGCCCTGGGCTGAGCTGTATTGGAGGACTTGGGGGCCGCCGGTCCGGATGAGATCAGCCAAGCTGTCGGCGAGGTTGCCCAGGGGCAAATCAGCGATGTTCGGCATCCCCCCCGCCAAGGAGACCACTTCGGGGCGACTGGCGACGGCGAACAGAGACCGCACGGCCGACGCTTTGAGCCCCTTGGTACGGGCGGCGTAGGCGTCGAAGTAGCGGTCAAGCCGCGTCTCACGGCGCTGTTCCGGCAAGTTCACCCGGCTTATTCTGCCCCAGGCTGGCCGCCGCCCGCGTCATCTAAAGGGCCGGGCGCGCCCGAAATGGTCTACGTTGGGATCACGGTCGCGCTGGCACAAGGCAAAAGAGGCTTACCGGCAAAGATATAGGGGGACGGGCGCGAAAGCGCCTGGGGGCGATCTGACCGACTGGCTGGAATGAAGGCCACGGATGTACGGGGGCCGTGGAGGTCTTCACCGGCGCAGAGATCACGGCGGTCAGCGCGCCGGGATGCACAGAAGGAGACGGCGATGTCGAAAAGACGCGCAGAGCGCGGACCGCATCGAGTCACACCAGTGGCAGCGGCGGCGGTCAGCGCTCTAGCCCCTCCGTATGGCGGCCCCCTGACCTTGGCGGCGGTGTCGGTTTGCGCCGAGGCGGCCGAGGCCCGCTGGGGGCTGGCCGGGGTCGTCGCCCACCTGAGCGCCGGTGAAACCGCCGTGCTCCTCATCACCCCATCCGCCCAGTTGCCCGCCGGCCATCCTCTTGCCGCCGGCGGCCTCGACCCGGAAGTGGCGGGACTTTTAGCGCTCTGGGGGACGGCGCGGCGGCCTGACGAAGCGGCCGGCCGCTGGCTCGTCTCCACCTTGGCAGCTCTCCTGGCGCGACGCTGCCCCGCTCTGGAGGCGCAGGCCTCGGCCTGGCCAAAACCCAACCCCTTAGCCCCGTCCCCCTTTTGGGCCGCGGCCGTCGGTTTCCGGCCGCTTGGCTTCCCGCCGCTGCGCTACCGCTATGACATCGCCGCCGGCCTGCCCGCCCGGCCCGCCTGGGCCTTCTGGCTCGACCCGCAGGCCTGGCGGCGGCCGCAACCTTTGCCCGCAGGCCTAAGGAATGCGGCGCCGCCGACGCTTGCAAACCGGACCCGCGAGGCCGCCGCGCCAGGCGGCGTCAGCCCTCTAGGCGGCCGCTCCCCCGATGCTCCAACCTGGGCTGGCAAGACGCTGGACGAGGAGTGGCCGCTGGCCAGAAGACGCCGTACCTCCTCAGCCTGGACTGGCAAGACGCTGGACTGCCGTGGAAACCTGCCTCCGCTGGCGGCTGGGGCTAGGAGCGCGCCTTGAGGAGGTCTCGTATCTCCGCCAACAACAGCACGTCCGCCGGTGTTTCGGCGGCTGGCTCGGGGGCTGGTTTGCGCAGGCTGGCCAATTTGTTAAGCGGGTAGACGACGCAGAAATAAATCGCCGCCGCCGTCAACAAGAATTGGACGATGGCCGTGATGGCCTGCCCGATCTGGACCGTGCTGCCGTTGAGGGTGAACTCAAGGAAGCTGTCGAAATTAGGTTTGCCGACTAGGGCTCCCAGGAGAGGGTTGACGAAACCATTAACCACCGCGTTGACAACGCCGGTGAAAGCGGCCCCGATGACGACGCCGACAGCCAAATCGACGGCGCTGCCGCGGCTGATGAACTCTTTGAAACCTTTGAGCATCACATTGTCCTTATCTTCTCTTCCCCCCTACACGGCTTCGCTCAGGAGTCGACGTAACTTAGACTTCACTTCACCGCCGGCAGCGAAGCCGACGACTTGGCCGGCCTTGAAGAGATGGATGGTCGGAAGATTGACAACGTTATAAGCCAAGGGGATGTCCGTGTTCGTGTTGACATCAAGGCTGACGAACTTGACACGGCCCTCGTATTCTTGGGCGAATTTCTCGACGACCGGCTCCAACTGGCGGCAGGGGGCGCACCAATCGGCCCAATAGTCAACGAGGACCGGCAGGTCGGAGCGCACGACTTCGGCCTCGAAGGTCGCGTCGGTGACGGCGGGGATATGGGACATTGGGACTCCGTTCAGATCGCTGGTTCGCAGACGTTCTCTGGTCCAGGGGCGTGGGCCGAAGGGCGGTTAGGCGGTGAGGCCGAGCAGGTGGCGTTCGGCGTCGAGGGCGGCACGGCAGCCGGAGGCGGCGGCGGTGACAGCTTGGCGGTAGGTGTGGTCGACGAGGTCGCCGCAGGCGAAAACGCCGGACAAGTTAGTGGCCGTCGCTGGATCGGCCACCTTGACGTAACCCGCCTCGTCGGTTTCGACCTGGCCGCGGACCAGTTCGCTGCGCGGCTCATGGCCGATGGCGACGAAAACCCCCGCCACGGGCAGGTCCTTCTCCGCGCCGCTGACGACGTCGGCCAGCCGGAGGCCGGTCACCGTCGTCTCGCCGTCGATGCCGCTGACGACGGCGTTCCAGACAAAATTAATCTTCGGGTTCGCCTCGGCCCGGTCGATCATGACACGGGAGGCGCGCAGGCGGTCGCGGCGGTGGACGACGGTGACCGTATTGGCAAAACGGCTGAGGAAACCCGCCTCTTCGAGGGCCGAATCGCCACCGCCGATGACAGCGACATCCTTGCCGCGGTAGAAAAAACCATCGCAGGTCGCGCACCACGACACCCCCCGCCCAGACAATCTCTCTTCGTCTGGCAGGCCGAGTTTTCTGTAGGCGGAGCCGGTGGCGAGGATGACGGCACGGGCCTCGTATTCCGTGCCTTCCCCGTCCATGACCCGCTTGACCGAGCCGGCCAACTCGACACGGCTGGCGTCATCAGGGACGAGACGCGCGCCGAAGCGTTCGGCCTGCTCGCGCATCTTCCCCATGAGGTCGGGGCCGGAGATTCCCTCGGAGAAACCGGGGAAGTTCTCGACCTCGGTCGTGGTCATGAGGGCGCCGCCGGCCGTCAGGGAGCCTTCAAGGACGACGGGCGCAAAACCAGCCCGGGCGGCGTAGACCGCAGCGGTGTAACCCGCCGGGCCAGAGCCGATGATGACAAGGTCGTTGACGCTGGACACCGGTTCCTCCTGGATCGCTCTGACTCCCCTGTAGCCGTTACGACGACTGCGGAGCGACCACTATACGTCGGTCCCCCGACAATCCCGGGCGGCCGCCGGTCCGGGCGGTGCGGACCATCGGCTAGGCGGCGGCAGAGGCCGCCGAAGGACCGCCGTGAGATGAACTGCGGCCTTGCCCCGCGAACCCAGAAGCCTTGCCCAACCGCCGAGAAAGTCGCTCTCGCCTGCCGCCGGTCCCTTCTCTAGAAGGCCGGCTTCGGAACCAACGGGTCGCCAACGAGCCAGTGGAAGCGTTTCCATCGCCTGGCTGCAAGGACAAACCGCCCCTACGGCCACGAGTTTCGGCTGCCTGCGACAGGACTCTTATCCACAGGAGGTAGTCGAGTGGTGGCTTTGGCCGATGTTGTTGTGGCAGGATGCTTCCTGTCCGGCTGTCCAAGCCGGCGGGAACAGGTTTTCAAGCAACTCCCCCCGCCGACCTAGACGGCGAACCCAACCGGCGCACCCCCGGAGGCCGCTATGACAAACCAGTTCGACCCGACAGCACAACCGAAAACAGTCCCCCGACCACTCTTGCCCTCGTGCCAGCTTTCAGCGGCGAAACACAAACAGCAAAACCCGGCTGGCCACCGCCGCCAGACAGCTCCCTGGCTTGCCATCCCCGTCTTATTGGCCGGCCTGACGGGCCTGGCCGGCTGCGACGGCGAACCAGAACCAGCCTGGACGCCACCACCGAGGCCGACCGTCAGCCGGAGCTCAACCCCGACGCCAAGCCCGGCGCCGGCCGAACTGGTCCCGGCCCCCGACGACCCGTCCTGGAGCGCCGACCAGCTCGCCGCCGTCCACATCGTGGACGCCTACACCGAGGTCCGCGGCAATTTCCTCGCCGACCCGGCCAACGCCGACACCAGCCGGCTCCTCGACATCGTCACCGACGCCCAATACAGCGAAGACCTCAGTTTGATCGCCGCGCTCATCCAGATCGGCCGCCACTTCGAGTTCAGCGGCGGAACCTATGTCATCCCGGTGGCCCGGGCCGTCAGCGAAGAAAAGACCGTCAACGGCGTCCGCCAGATCATTGTCTCCCAGTGTGATGCCGACAATCCCACGACAGCCATCGTGGACCCAGACGGCTCCCGGCCGCCGCCTGGGCTGCCACGGGTCCAATACCACTACACGGTCCAGTGGGCCGAGGAGGTCGCTGGTTGGCGGCTGGATGAATTCGGCCGCGCCGGCGGCGGGGAAGCCTGGCCATGCTAAAGACGACTACCGCCATGTTAGAGAAGACTCTTGTCGCGGTCATTGGGCTTGGGGTTCTGTTGGCTGAGGCAACTGCCCCGCCAGCTAACGCGGAGACGAATTCAACTCCAAGCGTGCCGCCTGAGAGGGCGCGGGTCACGGTTTCCTATGGAGTGCCAGCATCGGAACCCTGGGACCCCGCCGACGGCGACACGAGAGCGTCAGCCGCCGAACAAATCGCTTGTGTTTACAGCGGCCACATCATGCCCTGCCAAATGCACGACGGCTATTTTGACCAGGCCCGCCAGTGTTACGCCAAAATGGCTTCCGACAACCCCTGGGAAACCCGCGACCCCATAGC
>JAIRXC010000129.1 GCA_031268515.1 Propionibacteriaceae bacterium | reverse complement strand
TTCCCTGTGTCCGGTCGGACGTGGTTCGGGCGCCGTGGCAAAGCGTTGCGTTATGACGCCCGTTGGCAGGTCGCGGACACGTTGTTGCCGTTCGACCCGCGTGGATTGGGGGCAGTCATATGAGCCAGGTCAGGATCAACCCCGGTCATCTCGCCCGTCACACGCCGCCCGGAGCGGGAGCGCAGGGCCGTGACGCCGCCATCGTGGACATCGCCCAAGATCTGCTTTTGCGGCATCTTCACGTGCAGGGAGTGTTGGATGCGCTTGCGTTCAAGGGCGGCACGGCGCTGCGGAAGCTGTACGCGGGCACGGCGGGCCGGTTTTCCCTCGACCTCGACTTCGCCGCAGTCCAGATCAGCGCCGACCCGGACGACGCGCTGGCCGATTTGATCGCAGCCGCCGACGGTCTGAGCATCGGACCTTTCACGTATTCCGTTGCCGAGCGGCGCGGCAAGTGGATGCTCGGCTATGCCCATGCTTTCGGTGGGCCCTCCGTCGCGCTGGCGTCAAAACTTGATTTGAGTCCACCGCCGTGGCTTGCGCCGGTTCGGCGAGGTTGGGCGCCGTTGCCGGTCCACGCCCGATACGGCGATCCGCCGTTGCCTGAAATCCAGGTCGTTCCTGTGGCGGAGAACTTGGCCGAGAAGATCGCCCGCCTGAACCGCACCACCACTGCTCGTGACATGTACGACCTCGCCTGGGTCGCCGCTCATCCCGCTGCCGCCGGAACGCTTGACCAGGCCTTAGTCCGCCGTTTGGCGGTGTTGAAAATATGGGTGGACGCAAACGGGGTCCGTGCTGGGGGCACGTTCTGGAAGCCTGGCCATGAAGGTCCCCCCTTCGACCCCGAGAGGTGGCTGCGCGACCGTTCCGGCGATTTCGACATCGAAGACATTGGCGCACTCGCTGTGCCCGTGCCAACAGCAGCGGAACTGTCCGACGCCGTCCACGCCCACTACCGCTTCCTGGCCGACCTCGACTCTGAGGAGCAGATCATCGCCCGGGCCAGCGAGAGGGATAGGCCGCTTGCGCTGCGTCTGCTGGCGGAGGCGCCCAGCGGGCGTATGAAAGGCATCGGCCTCTACTAGCCCGAGCGTCAATTTGCCGCGGAATGTAATGTTTCTCGCATCGAGAAATATTCCATCCTAGGAAACGCTGCGAGCCGCGACGAGTTTCATCTACGCTCTCCGGGAAGTCCTTAAAACACCCATCAGTGACATCTGTTGGCCATTGCTGAAACGCCTAGTCCGACTGTCCAGATGCCTAGTCCAAGTCTGTCCAGATGCTAGATCGGCGTCATGGCATACAGACGGCGGCTGAGTGGTGACGGGCGTGACGTGATCCGGTCGGAGCTGGCGCCTTTGAACGGCTGTTTCAGCGTCGGAGCCGAACGCGGCATCGTGAACAGCCAGGTCGCGCAGCAGGGGTTTGGCGGCTGCGAGTCTCGGCCTAGCTAGTCTGCGACTATCGGTCTAGCAGGTCTGCAAATCTCGGTCTAGCAGGTCTGCTGTTCGAGAGTGCGGCATAGATCAATCGTTATTGCTCCGGAGCGCGGTCAGCAACTTGACCTTGCGGTCGGTTTGGAGCAAAGAGTTGCTGTAGAGGCGGGCGCCGATGGCGATGGCCCCGAAGGCCGTGGCGATGAGCAGGGCCAAGGCGATGAGCGCCTCCCACCAGGCGGCGTCGTCTTGCATCAGGCGGACGGGCATGGCGATGGTCGAGGCGATCGGGATGTAGGACAAGACCTTCATGGCTGTCGCGTCCTGGTTCAAAGCGATGCACAAGACGTAGGGGACCATGATCAAAAGCGTCAGCGGCATGATGGCTGTGCCGACGTCTTCGAGTCGGGAGACGAGAGCGGCGGCGCCGGCGAAGAGCGAGGCCAAAAAGACGAAGCCGATGGCGAAGAAGAGGACGTACCAAAGCAGCGGCGCGGTCATCAACCCGAGGATGGTTGTGTTGCCGACCAGGTTGAGGCAGACGAGGGCAGTTCCGGCCATAAGGGCGGTTTCGCCCAGGGCCAGCAGCGAATGGCCGATGACCTTGCCGGCCATGAGGGCGCGGGCAGGCACGGCGGCCAAGAGGATTTCAACGATACGGGTTTGCTTTTCGATGACGGTGTTTTGGGCGATCGTCTGGCCGAACAGCATGGCCGCCCAGATGAACAAGACGCCGAAGATCAACGAACCCAGATAGCCGACAAGTTCGCGGGAGGCGGGGGCCGGGTCGATCAGGCTGACGGTCGGGCGGTAGGTGAGGGCGGCGATGACGTCGTCGGGCGCGCTGGATTGGGCGACCAGGAGGATCGGCAGGCCGTCCGGGCCGGCTTCGGGCAAAGCCAGGAGGGCCGCTGCGGCCTCGCCGGAGGAGACGAACTCGAGAGCCTCGGCTTCGCTGGCGGCGGCTAGGAGTTCGAAGGCCTCGGGATCGGCCTTAAGGCCTTCGATGCCGCTGACGCCGGGGCCGACCGCCACCGCCGTCGGAGCCGCGGGTTCCCCGTCGCCGCCGAAACCGTCGCCGAAGATGGTGGCTGCGAAGATGCCAGCGGCGATGAGGACGACGAAGAGCACAGAAGAGACGATGAAAGCGCGGCTGCGCAGTTGGGCCCGGATCTCGCGCCAAGCCACCAGCCAGGCCAAAGAGACTGACGTAGGGGAGCGGTGAGACCGGGCGGGGACGGGAGCCCCCGGCGCGGCGGCTGCTGGGGGTTCGGCCGTTTGGGACTCGGTCGGTTGTTGTCCGGTCGGCGGGAGTTCGGTCGGGCTCATCGGTTCTCCTGCTTGTCTTGGGGCTCGTCCACAATGACCTCGCGGAAGACTTCCACCAAATTAGGTTGCCAGGGGGCGAAAGCGGCCACCGGGCCGCGGCCGAGCGCCTGCCGTAGGACCTCTTGGGCGACGGCCGCCGCCTCGCCTTCTGGCGCGGTGACCGCGAAACGGTGGCGTCCGTTGAAAGGCTCGACGGCGCTGACGCCGGGCACGTCCGCGATCCAAGCCGCCGGACCGCACTCGATTTCCCAGCGCTGGCCGGCGTGGGCGTGGAGGAGTTCAGCCCTAGAACCCGTCGTCCGGATACGCCCGCCCGCGATGATGACGAGGTGGTCGCAGAGGCGTTCGACCAGGTCGAGCTGGTGGCTGGAGAAGATCAGGGGCACACCGCGGCCCACGTAATCCCGCAGGATCTCGCCCACTGTGTCGACCGCCATGGGATCGAGGCCGGAGAAGGGCTCGTCGAGGACGAGGACGTCAGGGTCGCCGGCCAGCGCGGCGGCGATCTGCGCCCGTTGCTGGTTGCCCAGTGACAATTTTTCAACCGGATCGGCCAGGCGCTGGCCAAGGCCGAGGCTCTTCAACAAGGTTTCTGCGCGGTTGGCGGCGGCGGCCTGGGAGAAGCCGTGCAAGGCGGCCAGGTAGGCGATCTGCTCGGCCACGCGCATCTTCGGATACAAGCCGCGCTCTTCCGGCATGTAACCAAAGTGGCGGCTGAGTTCCCGCGTCACCGGCCGGCCGTCGAGGCTGACCTGCCCGGAGTCGGGGTGAAGGACGCCTAAGATCATCCGCATCGTCGTCGTCTTGCCAGCGCCGTTGCCGCCGATGAAACCTGTGATGGCGCCGCGGGGCACCTGGAAGGAAATGTCGTCGGCGGCTCGGATAGCACCGAACGTCCGCGTCAAGTGGGTGACTTCAAGCACGCCGTCGAGTTTAGCGTGGACGCGGCGATGAAAACCGTTTTGCTTCCACCTTGGCGTTGCGCCGTCCCTGGCGCGGGCTTGGCCGCCGGCTAGGCGAGTGGCTTGACGCCTACCGCCAGCGCCGTCTACGGGCGCGCGTTTAGCCGAGTGGCATTGCCGGACGAAACCAGCCCGGCCAGGCGCCGTTCAGGCCTCGGCCGGAGGCGCCGCGCGGTGCCCTGTCCACATTGCCAGATGAAACCAGCTCAGCCAGCAGCCGTTCAGGGGCGCGCTTGGCCGGCCGCCGGCCGCGCGCCCTCTTAAGACGCGCGACCTCTTAAGATGGGCGACGGCACGGAAGGGAGTCGCGCATGGCGCGCGTCGTACAAAAGTTCGGCGGTTCGTCGGTGGCGGACGCGGACAGCGTCAAGCGGGTGGCCCGCCGTGTCGTCGCGACCCAGCGGGCCGGCAATGAGGTCGTTGTCGTCATCTCCGCCATGGGCGACACGACAGACGAGCTGCTCGAGCTGGCCAAACAAGTCAGCCCCGACCCGCCGGCCCGTGAACTTGACATGCTCTTGACGGCCGGGGAGCGGATGAGCGCCGCTCTCTTGGCCATGGCCATTTTCGACGCCGGGGCGAGCGCCCGCTCCTACACTGGCTCCCAGGCCGGCGTCATCACGACGGCCGCCCACGGCGACGCCCGCATCATCGACATCACCCCCGGCCGTATCGTCCAAGGCTTGGAGGCCGGCGACATCGTCATCGTGGCCGGTTTCCAAGGCGTGGCCCAAGACACGAAAGACGTCACAACGCTCGGCCGCGGCGCCTCCGACACCACCGCCGTGGCCCTGGCCGCCGCCCTCGGGGCCGACCGCTGCGAGATCTACACCGACGTAGACGGTGTTTTCACCGCCGACCCCCGGATCGTCCCGGCTGCCCGCCGCATCCCGGCCATCAGCTACGAGGAGATGCTCGAATTGGCGGCCAACGGGGCCAAGGTCCTCCACCTGCGTTGCGTCGAATACGCCCGCCGCGAACTCGTGCCCGTCCACGTCCTGTCCTCCTTCTCGGACAGGCCGGGCACTTTGGTCGCCAGCTTCGAGGAAGGAACCAACATGGAAGCCGCCCTCATTTCCGGCGTCGCCCACGACCTGACGGAAGCCAAGATAACTGTCGTCGGGGTGCCCGACGAGATCGGCAAGGCCGCCCGGGTCTTCTCGGCCATCGCGGACGTCGGCGTCAACATCGACATGATCGTTCAGAACGCCTCGGTCACTGACAAAACGACCGCCATCTCTTTCACGCTGCCTGACGCCGAGCGGCCGATCGCCATCGAGGCCCTTAGGGCGGTCCAAGCGGAGATCGGTTTCCGCGACATCGTCTACGACGACGGCATCGGCAAGGTTTCGGTCGTCGGCGTCGGGATGCGCTCCCACCCCGGTGTGACGGCCCGTTTCTTCACCGCCTTGGCGGAAGCCGGCGTCAACATCGCCATGATCTCGACTTCGGAAATCCGCATCTCGGTGGTCGTGGACGAGGCGGCTGTGCCGGCGGCGGTCCGGGCCGCCCACAAGGCTTTTGGGCTCGACACGGCCTCCGGCGAAGCGGTCGTCTACGCGGGGACGGGCCGCTGAGGCGCCCCGAAGAGCCCGCCGCGGCGCTGCGAGAGGCCTACGGGGCAGGCCAGCCTGGTTCCGGCGCGAAGCTTTGGCCGGCTCCAGCCGCCGTTGACCGCGTACTCTGGGTCGGGTCATGAGCGCTGTCTACCTCGACCACGCCGCGGCCGCGCCTCTTAGCCCGGCCGCCCGCGCCGCCTGGTTGGAGGCGGCGGCCATGACAGGCAACCCGTCGTCGTCGCACGGGCCGGGCCGGGCCGCCCGCCGTATCGTCGAGCGGGCCCGAGAGGAAGTCGCCGCTTTGGCCGGGGCCGACCCGTTGGATGTCATCTTCACCTCCGGCGGCACCGAGGCGGACAATCTGGCTGTCATCGGGTTGGCGCGGGCCCGGCGAGCCGTCGACAGCCGTTGCCGCCGTATCATTGTCAGTGCCGTCGAACACCCGGCCGTCCTCGGCCCGGCCCGCCAATTGGCCAGTGAAGGTTTTGAACTGGTCGAGTTGCCAGTCGACGCCAGCGGCCGGGTCGACCTTAGCCAGGCGGCGGCCGTCATTGACGCGGACAGGGAGTCTGTAGCGCTGGTCAGCTGCCAGTGGACAAACAACGAAACAGGGGCGATCCAGCCGCTGGCCGAACTCGCCGCCTGGGCCCGGGCCGGCGGCGCGCCGATCCATTGCGACGCCGTCCAAGCGTTCGCCTACGAAGCTGTCAGGTTGACTCCCGCGCCTGGCTCTGACGGGCCTGAACTGGACGCGCTGACCTTGTCGGCCCATAAGATCGGCGGTCCGGTCGGCGTTGGCGCCTTGTTGGCTAGGCGGCGCTGGCCGTTCCAACCGGTCTTGTTTGGAGGCGGCCAAGAAAACGGCCGCCGGCCGGGAACCGTCCCGGCCGCTCTCA
>JAIRXC010000086.1 GCA_031268515.1 Propionibacteriaceae bacterium | reverse complement strand
TGCCAATGCCGCCGGGGGCGGCTGACAAGTGTCGCAGCAGGTAGCCCCGGACGACGCCGAGGGCAGCGTAGTAGGCGGCGTTGGCGACGAGCCAGGGCGAGGCCAGGCGCGCCCCGGCGGCCAGCATTCCCAGCGCGAGGATCACGTCGAACCCGGCGGCGAGAGCGGCGATGGTTCGGGTGCGGGCAGGTTCGCTGGCTGACCGGCGGCGGCACAGGTTTCGCATGATCGCAGCCTCAGAGGACGATGACAATAATGACGACAATGACAATGACTACTGCGGCGACGATCGCGGCGATGATGCCTTTCTTCATGGTGCTCACCTCCTCCCGGCTAAGACGCGCAGGAGGACCATCAGTTTGAGGACTCCCACAGTCTTATTCCTTCGTCTCTTGGGGCTGGTTGCGGCTGCGGAAGATGGCCTGCCCGATGACGACGGCTACAGCGATCAGGATGGCGGCGACTGTCTTGTGCTTGTCGGTCATTGCGGTGTCCTTGTCTGTCAGGCTTTCGCCAGCGCGGCAGCCTGCTCGCAGGTGGCGTAGAACTGGTCGTACTGCCGGTCAATCTCCGCGTTGGCGGCGGCGGTGTGCTTGACGCGGATGTTGGTGTACAGGAAGTACGGCAACGCCCAGCCGACAAGGCCGACGACCCCCAGGACGGTAAACGGCGGCCAAATCCCAGACAGGAAGCAGAACACCGACCCGGCCAGGGCCGCCGAGCCGAGTAATCCGACAGAAAGCGCGGTGATGGACGCTTTGGCGGTCTTCGAGCGTTCCAGGTTGGCGATGGCCTCCAGGGCGTTCTCCAACTGGCGTTGGAGTTTCGCCAAGGCGATCTTGTTGGGGACCGCCCGGTCGCGCTTCAGCCGCAAGGTGACGGCTCCAGCCGGCAGGGACGACCGGTCGACGGACTCGCAGGCCCAGCCGAAGCTGCGGTAGGCGTCCTTGATCAAGGATTCCTGTTCGGCTTTGGCGGGGATCGCGGTGTATTCGTAGGCGACGAACCGGGTGTCCTCCCCGGCGGCTGCGCTGGTCATTTTTTTGCCATCCTCATCTCTCCGCCGCCTCGTTTCGGCGGTTCATGGTTGAAGTGTTCTTCGCCGGGGGCGGACGCGAATCGTGCGGGCGCGGACAAAACAGATACCGCAGTCGCAGACAAGGCAGTGGCTTCCAGGGTGGAAGACTTGGGAGATGTTGGAATTCCAGACGCCTCACAGCCGTGTGCCGACGCTGGTGCGCCACCCGCGCCTGGTGGAAACGGCGACCCTGGCGGTAGCGCTCGTCAGCGCCGCCGTCGGTGTGATCAACTACCTGGTTGTCGGCGCCCCAGCGGGCCTCGCGGGCATCGGGCTGGGGACAGCGGGTGTCGCCCTGGTGCGGCGCTGGCCGTGGCCGGGCGTGGCGCTGGCCGGGCTGGCTCCGCTGGCCGGAGCGCTCTTAGGCGCTGATCCGCTGGTGCCGTGGTCGATAGCGGTGTTCGTCGTCCTGGTCGCGGCCCTACGGGGCCTGCCAGCGCTGCCGGCCGGCGGAGCGGTCGGCGTGGCGGCTTACCTGTCGGTGATCACAGCCGACCGGGCGGCCTGGCTGTACCCGCTGGCCGTGCTGTCGTTAGCAGTCGCGGTGGCGTTCGCCGCGATAGGCGCGTCCCTGCGTTCAACGCAGCAGTACTGGGCGGAGGTGCAGGCCAGAGCCGACGACGCGCTGGCCGTCCGCGAGGCCGAGGTCGAGCGCAAGGTGGCCGAAGAACGGCTGCGGATCGCCCACGACCTGCACGACACGCTCGGCCACGAGATCGCTTTGATCTCGATGAGCGTCGGAGCGGCCGAGGCTCGTTTGGACACCGACCTGGACGCCGCCCGAGCCGACCTCGTCCAAGCCGGAGAACGCGTTCAGAAGGCGCTGGCCGAGACCCAGCGGACTCTGACGGTGCTGCGCGACCCGTCCGAGAGCGCCCCGGCGGCGGGTTACGCCCAGATCGGCCGGCTGGTCGGCGAGTTCCGCGAATCGGGGCTGGAGGTCGCCGCCAGCATCGCCGCCGAACCCGGCCGGCTCGACCCGGAGGCGGGCGCGGCGGCCTACCGGATCGTCCAAGAAGCCCTCGTCAACGCCCGCAAACACGGCGCCGGGATCGTCCGCCTGCAGGTCGCCGCCGACCGGGGCAGCATCCGCATCGAGGCCGTCAACCGCCGTGCCGCCGCCGAGGCCGTGGCTGGCGCCGGCGGCTACGGACTGATCGGGATGCGGGAACGCGCCGCGTCGGCCGGGGGACGTATCGACGTCGACTCCGATGATGTCCTGTTTGTCCTCCGCGCCACCTTGCCGGTCGCCGGGCGGGCAAACCGATGATCAAGGTGATGCTGGTGGACGACCAGGAGATGATCCGCGTTGGCCTGCGGGCCATCATCGACGCTCAGCCCGGCATGGAAGTCGTCGCCGAGGCGGGTGACGGTTTCGCCGCCGTCCGGGCGTTCGAGGCCGCTGCCCCAGATGTGCCGGATGTGGTGTTGATGGACTTGCGGATGCCCGGCGTCGACGGCGTCGAGGCCACCCGCCGCATCCGCCGCGCCCATCCCGCCTCCGAGGCGCGGATCGTGGTGCTGACCACCTTCGACCAGGATGCCAACGTGTTGGCCGCGATCAAAGCCGGAGCCAACGGGTTCTTGTCCAAAGGCGTCCGCCCGCCGGAACTCGCCGCCGCGATCGCCGAGGTGTACGACGGCGGCGGCGCGTTGAGCGCGAACGCCGCCCGCGTCGCCATCGGCCACATCGCGGACGACAACTCAGTTCCCGTTGATTCGGAGGCTGCCCGCTTGCTGGAATACCTCACCGTCCGCGAACTGGAAACCCTGAAGGCCGCCGCGCGCGGCCTGGACAACAAACAGATCGCAGGCGAGTTGCACATCACCGTGCTGACCGCGAAAACCTACATCAACCGCGCCATGATGAAACTCGGCGTGTCCGACCGCGCTGCGCTCGTCACCATCGCCTACAAAGCTGGTTTGAGACCCTGACCGAACCACCTCAAGGATCGGTCTGCAAAGGATTTGGTCTGCCCAGGAACCGCCGATCAGGACCGCTGGCTTTCCCGATTCATCTTGTCGGCTGGGAGGGCAAGACGGGCAGCCAGACCGTGAAAACAGCTCCCTGGCCGGTCCCATCGCTGGCGGCGGTGACCGTGCCGCCGTGGGCGGCTGTGACAGCCTTGACGATGGCCAATCCGATGCCGGAGCCGCCACGCTGGCGGTCGCGGGCCGTGTCGGCCCTATAGAAACGGTCGAAGACGTAAGGCAGGTGCGCGGCGGCGATGCCGTCTCCGTCGTCGCGGACGGCTATCGCGACGCCGCCATCCGCGTCTCGGGCTTCGATCCTGACCTGGCCGGCTGGTCCGATGTGGTTGAGCGCGTTGTCGATCAGGTTCGTCAAAACTTCCCCGAGCCGCTCGGCGTCAGCCAATAAGAGCCGGTCCGCCGTCTCCCCGAGGTCAGCTGACAGGTCGGCTGCGGCCGCCTCAGCTTGGGGCGCCGCGATGGCCAGGGCCGTTTCGACTGCGGAACCCAGGCGAACTGGCTCCAAGGCCATGGCGAAGCGG
>JAIRXC010000045.1 GCA_031268515.1 Propionibacteriaceae bacterium | reverse complement strand
TATTACTTGGGGGTGGTCGTTGTCGGGGCCGGGCTGGTGTTTGGCCTGAAACGGTTTGATCTTGGCCGAAATTATCGAATTGGGGTGGGGGGGGGGGGGGAAGCCAGCGAAATGGCGGCGGAAATCTTCGGGCATCGCCGAATGGGCGGTCAAGAGATCAGAGAAACGCATACGCTGTTCCGCCGTCGGCAATTCCCCCCAAATCAACAGTTGGGCCGTCTCGACAAAGGTGCTGCGTTTCGCCACCACCTCGATGGGATAACCGCGGTAGCGCAGGATGCCTCGTTCGCCGTCGATGAACGAGACGGCGGACTGGCAGCCCGCCGTGTTCCGGTAGGAATCGTCGAGGACGAGGTAGCCCGTCTCGGCCCGCAGCCGGGAGACGTCGAGGCCTCGCTCTCCTTCGGAACCGACGACGATGGGCAGTTCGGCCCGCCGCCCGTCGGGAAAAACGATGGTCGCCGCTTCGGTCATAGGAGAGGTCCTTTCCCCATGGCAAGGATTTGGATTCTAACGAAACCGTGGTGCCGCGCCGCAGACGGGTCCGCCTTGGCGCCGCCGTCACGGCCGCCCGAAGCCAGGACAAGGCGCGGCAACCCCAGCCAGGGTGAAATCAGGACCGTCCGCAAAACCATCTCCCAGCACGAGGGGCCGCGTCTTTCGGCGCGGCGGGACGCGGGTTTCCCCTGGACCCTCTCCCAGCACGATGGAGCCTGAGGTGGAAGACCATGGGCCCGAGACAGGAGATGCCCCCCAACCACGAGGGGCCGCAAGGCCGAGGCCCGCCGGCCGGCCGGTAGCGTAAGCGATGTGAAACCGCCTTGGCTTTGGCGGCCTGCCGCCGCCAGCCGTCTTTGAGGCAAGGAGGACCGATGGCGATCCGCCCGCCCGCCGTCGCGGGCCTGTTCTATCCCGCCCAAGCCAGCCGCCTGCGCGCCGACGTAGACGCGCTCCTCGACGCGGCAGTCGGCCCCGCCTTGCCGCCCAAGGCCCTCATCGCGCCCCACGCCGGCTACATTTATTCTGGTTCCACCGCCGCCTGCGCCTACGCCTCCCTCCGGTCCCGCCAAGGCGAGATCGCCCACGTCGTCTTGCTCGGCCCCTGCCACCGGGTCAGCCTCCCCGGCATCGCCTTGCCCAAAGCGACTAGGTTCGCCACGCCGCTCGGCGAGACGCCCGTCTGGGCTGAAGGGGCCGCACGGGCGGCCCGGCTGCCAGCGGTCGTCACCAGCGCCGAAGCCCACGCCGAAGAGCATTCTTTAGAGGTCCAGCTGCCCTTCATCCAGCGTGTTCTAGGGGCTGTCGACGTGCTGCCCTTGGCGGTCGGCTGGGCCGACGCCTCCCTCGTCGCCGCGGTCCTAGCCTCCGTCTGGGGCGGCGCTGAAACCGTCGTCATAGTCAGTTCCGACCTCTCCCACTACCTCCCCTACGCCGACGCCCGCCGCCGCGACGGCGAGACGATCCGGCAGATCCTCGCCTTGGCCGGCCCGCTCGCCTTTGACCAGGCCTGCGGCGCGGCCCCCGTCAACGGCTTGCTCTTGGCCGGGTCCGCCCACGGCCTGCGGCCACGCCTCTTCAAGGCCTGCAATTCCGGCGACACGGCCGGCGACAAGAACCGAGTCGTCGGCTACGCGGCCATCGGCTTCTACAACGGCCCCGACAGCGAAAATAACGGCAACGGTTTAAACGATGCCTCCACTGACAATCATGACTTTGCCAACTGGGGCGGCCTTGACGACAACGACAGCCATGACAACGCCGTCTGAGGCCGGCGGCTGGCCGCCGGAAGCCGGAGCCCGCCTGACCGCACTGGCCCGGGCGGCGATAGCGCGCCGCCTCGGACAAGCTGCCGTGCCAGAGCCCGCCGGCCCTGTCCCAGCTTGGCTGCAAGCGACGAAAGCCAGCTTCGTCACGTTGAAACTCAACGGAACCTTGCGCGGCTGCATTGGTTCTTTGGAGGCTTGCCGGCCTTTGCGGGACGATGTCCGCGCCAACGCGGTCGCCGCCGGCTTCCGCGATCCCCGCTTTCCGAGCTTGTCCACCAGGGAATACGCGGCTATTGCCATCGAAGTGTCGGTGCTCACGGACCCTGCGCCCTTTCTGGTCCGAGACGAGGCTGACGCGGCAGCGCGGCTGCGGCCTGGACACGACGGGGTCATCCTGGCCGCCCAGGGCCGCCGCGCCACCTACCTGCCGCAGGTCTGGGAAGACCTGCCCGACCCGGCCGCCTTCCTGGCTTCGCTACGCCGCAAGGCTGGCCTGCCCGCCGCCTACTGGGGTGACGACATCCGCCTCTGGCGCTACAGCGTCGCCGTCTTCGGCGAGGCGCCCCGATGACCTCTGGCCCGGCCTCGGCCGGCCCCGGCGGACTGGCGCCCGGCGGCTTCCCCGCCCCTCGCCCTGGCTTCGGCTCTAGCGTCGGCTCCGGCTCCGGCTCCGGCTCCGGCTCCGGCTCCGGCTCCGATGACTCTGACGCCGCTTCGGCGGGCCGGCCCGCCCGCTACTGGCGCCGGCTCGGCGACGGCCGTGTCCAGTGCGACCTCTGCCCCCGTCATTGCCGTCTGCGCGAGGGCCAACGGGGTTTTTGCTTTGTCCGCCGCAACAGCGGCGGCGGCTTGCGTCTTGCCACCTACGGCCGCTCGACTGGTTTCTGCGTCGATCCAATCGAGAAAAAACCCCTCTATCATTTCGCTCCTGGCACGCCTGTCTTGTCTTTCGGCACCGCTGGTTGCAATCTGGCTTGCAAGTTTTGCCAGAATTGGGAGATCAGCGCGGCCCGCCGCCTCGACGCGGGCCTCGACCAGGCCAGCCCTGAGGCGATCGCCGCCGCGGCGACGGCTTACGGCTGCCGCGGCGTCGCCTACACCTACAACGACCCGGTTGTCTTCGCGGAATACGCCCTAGATGTGGCGGCCGCCTGTCACGAACGAGGACTTGCCAACATCGCGGTCAGCGCTGGCTACATCGAGCCTGTTCCGCGGGCGGATTTCTTCGCCGGCCTGGACGCGGCCAACATCGACCTCAAGAGTTTCAACCCCGAGTTCTACCGCCGCCTGACCGGCGGCCGCCTCGCCGCCGTCCTCGACACTCTCCGCTACATTGCCCATGAAACCGCCGTCTGGCTTGAGATAACAACCCTCGTCATCCCCGGCCACAACGACTCCGACGCCGAACTGGCCGCCCTCAGCGAATGGGTGGCCGGCGAACTGGGTCCAAACGTGCCGGTCCACTTCAGCGCTTTCCACCCCGACCACCGCCTCCGCGACGTCCCGCCGACTGATCTTGCGACGTTGGACCGGGCCCGCCGCCACGGTTTGGCCGCCGGCCTCCGCCATGTCTACACCGGCAATCTGGCCAATCCGGCCGGCGAGGCGACCTACTGCCCTGCCTGCGGCGCCGCCGTCATCGCCCGGGCCGGCTACGCCTTGACCCGCTACGACCTCGACTCTGACGGCCGCTGCCTGGCTTGCCACAGCCGCCTGCCCGGGGTTTACGACCGGTCCCCGGGGCGCTTCGGCGCCCGCCGTATCCCCGTCCGCCTCGCCGGCAGTCCGTGACGCCAGCCGGCCGTGATCGGGGGAATAGCGCCGCGGCCGCCGATCTGGCAGCGGGCATGGAATGCGGCTGTGAACCCGAGCTCAAGGCGTCGTGTCCGCAGCCGCTGGCGAGGACTGTAGCGTCTCCGGCGGCCGCCGCCACGCCGCCTGTCCGCCATATGGGCAAACTGCCCGAATAGCGGACGCCCCCCTGGTGATCTCCCTTGTCATCAGCGATATTCTGCTGACCTTGGCTGTCTGGCGTTCCTCCGGACCCGGCGGCAGGCCAGGGGACGAACCGGCCGGCTTTGGCCGCTGGTTGCCAGCCGTAGGTAGGCTGGCTGGGACCACTACTTGTCCAGGGGGCGGCGCATGAGCCGATGGCGAGGGCCGCGCGGGCGCAGTTTGCTCGGGCGCGTGTTCAGCGCCGTGGTCTGCCTCTTCGCCGCTTGGGCCTTTCTGACGCCGGCGGCGGCAGCCCCGCTCCCCCGCGCCCCCGAAGGGACTCAGCTGACAGCCAGCATCGGAGCCCGCCAAGACGACGGCGGCTATCCAGTGACAGGCCAGCTTTTGTCCTACGGCCAACCCGTCGGCGAAGTCCGCATCGACATCACGGTCACCAGCGGCGGCGGCGCCACGGCCACAACCGCGAGCGCGACCGGGGAATTCACCGCCACGGTGCGTCCGTCGCCCGGCGCGACGACAATCATCGTCCGCTGGGCCGGTAATTCCGCCTACGCCGCTGCCGAACGCCGCTTGTCCGTGACGGCGCCCGCGCCGCCGGCTGAGCTGACCGTCCAGGCTGACCCCGCGAGCGTCTCACCCGGCAGCCTTGTCAGCGTCTCCGGAGTTCTGACGGCGAATGGGCAGCCAATCGGCGATGCTCTCATCACCGCCGCCGCCTCCTGGGACAGCGAGACTCAGTCCGCCTTGACGCAGGCCGACGGCGCCTACGCGATCTGGCTGGCGGTCCCGGACGCTTCCGACACGGTTTCATCCTTCACGGTCACGGTGGCGTATTCCGGCGAAGGCTATTACACGGCTGTTTCACGCGACTGCCAGATCACGGTCGCCCAGACCACCCCCGAACCGACCCCGGAGGCCAGCGCTGGCGCCACCGCCACAGCCACCCCTTCCGCGTCCAGCCAGACGACGACAGCGGCGGCCCCCGGCGGCAGCAGCCTGCGTTTCGGCTCACCCCTGTTCACGGTCGTCCTGATCGTCTTCATCGTCGCCGCCTTAGGCGCCTGCACGCTCCTCATCGTCGCCGTCGTCTCCCGGCGGCGCCGAGTCCTCGCGGCCGACGAACGCCGCGGTTTCGGCTCCGACTTCGGTTTGTCCGACGGCCAAGCCGAGGCCGACCCGGCAGAAGGGCCGCTGGACGACTGGTTCGGACCCGCGCCTGAGGACCGCTGACAAACCAGAACAAACCCAGCTGGCAAACGCTGTGAAGCGGCCGTCTGACTAGGCTGATGTGGGCGTCAGCGTCCCGCCTGGCGGTCTGGCGTTGCCAGAGCGCCGAAGCCGTGGTTATCATCCATGAAACGCGTCAGCTTTGAGGCTGACGACCAAAGCCCGGCTGAGCCAGGGTGTTACGTGGCCAGCGCCGCGCTGTCCGGACGCGCTGCTTGAGACGCGCGATCCATCTCAACCCGCCCATCTCAATCTGCTTTCCCGAACCAGCCTACGGCAGCCGTTTCCACCCCTGGCGCCGAGGGCAACCAAGCGGAGAGCCCCGTGGCCCCTACCCAGGAGCCCGGCCGCCCCTTGAGTTTCCAAACCGAAAGGAACATCGCATGAGCGAGACCGCCACATTGACCCTGCCAGACGGCTCCGTGGCCGAACTGCCCGTCATCGTCGGCAGCGAAGGCGAGCGGGCCATCGACATCCGCAAGCTGCGAGCCAAGACCGGCTACATCACCTTGGATGAAGCCTACCGCAACACTGGTTCCTGCCTGTCCGCCATCACCTTCATCGACGGCGAGAAAGGCATCCTGCGCTACCGCGGCTATCCGATCGAGGAGGTGTCCAAGCGTTGCACCTTCATCGAGGCCGCCCAGCTCATCATCTGGGGCGACCTGCCGACGGCCGCGCAGAAGACCCACTTCGCCGACCTTCTGACCGAGAATTCGGCCCTGCCCGAGGCTTTTCGGCGCCATTTCAGCGGTTTCCCGACGCAGGCTCACCCCATGTCGATCCTGTCGGCCATGATCAACGCGCTGCAGTCTTACGACCTGCCCGGCCTCTACATCGACAGCACCGAGGAATTCGAGCGGGTGGCCGCCTCGCTCATGTCGAAGATCAGGACGATCGCCGCGGCCTCGTACCGTTCCTCGATTTCCGCGACCATCAATTACCCGCGCTACGACATGAGCTACACCCAGAACTTCCTCCACCTCATGTTCTCAAAACCGTTCAAGGAATACGTTCCGACAGACACGGCGACCCATGCCCTTGACCTGTTTTTGACTCTCCACGCCGACCACGAACAGAACTGTTCGACATCGACCGTGCGCATGGTGGCGTCCGGGCAGGCCAACCTTTACGCCTCGGCGGCGGCGGGCGTCTGCGCCCTCTGGGGCCGGCTCCACGGCGGCGCCAACCAAGCCGTCTTGGAAATGCTCGCCCATATCTTGGAGGAAGGCATCTCAGTCAAGGATTACGTCGCCCGGGTCAAGGACAAGAAGTCCGGGGCCTTGCTCATGGGCTTCGGCCACCGCGTCTACCGCAATTTCGACCCGCGGGCCCAGATCCTCAAGCGGGCCGCCGACAAGCTCCTCAACGAGATGCACATCACCGATCCGCGCCTCGACCTGGCTCGGGAATTGGAGGCGGCGGCCCTGGCCGACGACTATTTCATCTCCCGCAAGCTCTACCCCAATGTCGATTTCTACTCCGGCATCATCTTGACCGCCCTCGGCATTCCACTGTCGATGTTCACTGTCATGTTCTCAATCGGCCGTATGCCCGGTTGGATCGCCAACTGGAAAGAGATCGCGGAAAGCCCAGAGGTCGGCATCTACCGTCCCCGCCAGATTTACACTGGCCCGTCCCACCGCCCCCTGCCCGCCTGAACCAGGGCCAGCTGACCCTGCCAGCCGAACGTCTGGGGCGGACGCCACAGCCCGCCCCAGACGCGGCCGCTATAGGCTGAGCCAGTGACCTTCACTCTCTATGACTCGGCTTTGGGGCGTGTCGTGCCCCTCCAACCGCTGCGGCCCGGAGAGGTTTCCGTTTATTGCTGCGGCTTGACCGTCCAATCCGCCCCCCACCTCGGGCACGTCCGCAAAGAGGTCGTCTTCGACACGCTGCGACGCTGGCTGGCCTGGTCTGGCAACAAGGTCAGCCTTGTCGTCAACGTCACCGACATCGATGACAAGATCCTCGCAAAGTCAGCGGAAGCCGGCCGGCCTTGGTACGCCCACGCTTACCTCTACGAACGCGAACTCCACAGCGCCACGGCGGCGCTCGGCTGCCTGCCGCCGACCTACGAGCCGCGCGCCACCGGCCACATCCCCGAGATGATCGAGTTAGTCGAGGCGATCCTCGCCAACGGCCACGCCTACGTCGCCCCCGACGGCTCCGGCGATGTCTATTTCGACACGCTGAGCTGGCCTTCGTACGGCGAGGTGTCGGGCCAGCGGCTCGCTGAGATGGCGCCCGCGCAAGACGCCGACCCGCGGGGCAAGCGCGATCCCCGCGATTTCACGCTCTGGAAGGGCTACCAACCCGGCTCCCCAAAGACCGCCTCCTGGCCGGCGCCGTGGGGCCGGGGCCGTCCCGGCTGGCACCTTGAGTGCTCGGCCATGGCCGTCAAATACTTAGGCGACAGCTTCGACATCCACGGCGGCGGCCTCGACCTGCGTTTTCCCCACCATGAGAACGAGCAGGCCCAATCTCGGGCCGCCGGCCATGCTTTCGCCCGCCATTGGATGCACAACGCTTTCGTGACCGATCCCCAGGGCGAGAAGATGAGCAAAGCCTTGTCCAATGGGATGCTTGTCAGCGAGATCACCGCCGCCTACGACCCGCGGGCCGTCCGCTTCTACCTCCTGGCCCCCCACTACCGTTCGATGGTCGAATTTTCCGACAAGGCTCTGGCCGAGGCGACGGCCGCGTTGAACCGGATCGACTCCTTCGCGGCGCGGGCGGCCGAACGCCTCGGGGGCGGCCAAGCGGCGGCCGCCGCCGAACTGGCCCGCTCGGTGCCAGCCGGGACGGAAAAGGCCGATCCGACTGGCGCCAACGCCCGACTAGCCGCTCTGCCGGCCGCGTTCGCCGCCGCCTTGGACGATGACCTCGGGACTCCGGCTGCTGTGGCCCAGGTGTACGAGGCTGTCCGCGACGGCAACCGCGCCCTCGACGCTGACGATGACGCGGCCGCCGCCACGGCTCTCGGGACTGTCGAGGCGATGTTGGCCGTCCTCGGCCTCAGCCTGTCCGACCCCGCCTGGTCGGCGCCGTCTTCCCCGGATGGCTTGATCCCGATTGTCGACGGCCTAGTCCAAGCGCTCTTAGACGAACGCCAGGGGGCGCGGGCCCGCAAGGATTACGCCGCCGCCGACGCCATCCGCGCCCGCCTGTCCGACCTCGGCTTGGCCATCAAAGACACCCCGGCCGGGCCGCGCTGGAGCCGCTGACGGCCAGCCGTCTGCTTCCCCTGACAACTCTGCCGCTCCCCGACGCCGTCTTGCCGCAACCCGTAATCTTTCTCCGTGAGCTAAGTTTTACGAGTTAAAGCAGAAAAGGAGCCCTCCCATGGCTGGCAATTCTCAACGGCGGGGCGCCCGCCAACGCGGCCGGGGCGTCGGTCCGAGCGGCAACACGGCCGGCTCCGGCGGCCGGAGCCGGCGCGCGTTGGAAGGCAAAGGCCCGACGCCAAAGGCCGAAGACCGCGTCTACCACGCCGCCTACAAGGCCAAACAGGCCAAACTGCGGCGGCCGGAAGCGAAGCCGGAGCGTTCGCGGGCGGCGGGGCCGGCCGCCGGCGCCGACTGGGTGGTCGGCCGTAACGCCGTCCTCGAAGCCCTCCAGGCGGGGCTGCCGATCAAGGCTGCGTATGTGGCTGAAGGGGTTGAACGCGACGCCCGCCTGCGGGACATCCTCGCCTACGCCGCCGAGCATTCCCTCTCCTTGTTGTCCGTGACCCGGAACGAACTGGACCGTCTGACCGGGGGAGCGGTCCACCAGGGGGCCGCGCTCAAACTGCCGCCGTACGAGTACGCGCACCCGCTCGACCTCATCGCCGCCGCGGCGGCCGCCGACGGCTTGCTCGTCGCCTGCGACCATCTGACCGACCCTCACAATCTCGGCGCGGTCATACGTTCGGCGGCCGGCTTTGGCGCCGTCGGCGTCATCATCCCGGCCCGTCGTTCCGCCCAGTTGACCGCGGCGGCCTGGAAGGCTTCGGCCGGCGCGGCCGCCCGTCTCCCCGTCGCCCAAGCCAGCAACCTCAACCAAGCGCTGGCCCAATGCCGGGAGGCCGGTTTCACGGTCATCGGCCTGGCCGGCGACGGCGCCGCCGACATCGCCGAAGTGACGGCCGACGGCCCGGCCGTCCTAGTCGTCGGCGCCGAGGGCGCGGGCCTCAGCCGTCTCGCCCGGGAACGTTGCGACATCGTCGCCCGCATACCCATCGCCAACACCCTAGAATCCCTCAACGCCTCGGTGGCAACGGGCATCGCGCTTTACGAATTGTCGCACCGCCGGCCCTGAACGCCGGCTCTCCGGTCCTTGGGTCATCTCCGGCCCTCTGCCCGCGGTCCTGGCCGTCGAGGCTCACCTCATCGCGCCCCAAGCAGCACTCTCGTGTGCAATTGAGCGCGGCTTCACGAGAGCCGAGATCGGACGCTATGCTTAAAGCTGTGTCCGGTGCAATCAACAGGAGTTCGGAACAACAGCGCCAGGAGCTTCGCGTGAAGCTTGAAACATTTTGCTTTGTGCGTAGTTTAATTTGCCTGGACGGCGGGTCGGCGGCGCGGCCGCGCGGCAATTAAGGCTATTGGTTTTGTCAGCATCAGTCCGCTCACTGGATTGGGCGAACGGAAAGGAAGCCGATCATGGAAGAGTCCGCCCGCCAAGTGCTTATCGTCACAGGTTGGCTCGCATTTTCCAGCACACTTGTCATATGGGCCGCATTTGCAATCGTCTGCTTCATTCAGAGCCGGCCGAATGGGCGGCCAAATTATTTCGCCGGCATCCGGTTCCCATCGACGATGCGAAACCAACAAACCTGGCTCGCCGCGCATCGCGTTGGCCTCCGACACGCCGTGCTGAGCGGCGTCGCAGTGGTCCCGGTGACGGTGATCCTTCTGTTCTTCTTGTATAGCGCGCCGCTCGTCATCGCAATCCTGGAAGCTGCGCTCTTCGCGGTGATGCTCGGCTGGATAATCTTCGCTGGCGCCGCTGGCGTAAAGGCCGCAAAGCAGGAAGAGAGCGAACTGCGCTGAATGACGGCGGGGGCCAGGCGAGGGGACGAGTGAAAACAGTCTCGCGGAGGCGCGCCGGACGCTGACAATGCCAGAAGTCAGCTTTTCGGGACGCGCGCCTGCCCGCTCTCCAAAGCCGCAAGGATGCGAGCCTCGATCTCCTCGGGCACATACTTCTTCCCCGTGTCGAGGTTGTCCACGTGCCAGCCGAGCACGTCTGGGCATGCGGCCATGACACACGCGAATTCCTGGTGTAGCTCGCACGCCTCGATGAAGTCCGCCTCGAATTCGACGGCCTCTCCTTGAGGATCGGTCAACCGCCAATGCGTCCGCTCTGCGCTGCCACTCACTCTCTGAACACTACCTCCTGCACTCTCAACCACGCGCAGCCGATCCACGCCACAAGCCGCCGGTCCACACCGGCGCGTTGGCCACTGGATAGTTCCCGGTTTGACAGACAGCAAGTACTATTCATCTACTGGAGGGAAACCAAGAGTCATGGGATCGGTTCGCCTGAGCCTCACCGATGAATACCGGGAGAACGCCGTGTCATCAGCCGTCGAAGACGGCCGGGCGATCGCCGAGGCCGCCTTGGGCATCGGGATAAAACCGCAAACCCTTGAGGGTTATTCATAATGGAGTTTAGAGATTTCGGGACACGCCGTCTGGGAGATTGATGGAGACGGCCGGCCGCGAGAAAATAAATTATGCCTAAAATACTTCCGGCGACCGACCGCAG
>JAIRXC010000015.1 GCA_031268515.1 Propionibacteriaceae bacterium | reverse complement strand
CGAGACGGTCAGGGACGGGGCAGCCGGTTCTTGGACAGCCTGAATGTGGAAAAGCAACTGGACGACCTCTTCCATGACGCTGTCCATCATGGTGGCGAACATGCCGGCGCCTTCGCGTTGATATTCGACCAAGGGGTCGCGCGACGCCATGGAGCGCAGTCCGATGCCTTCGCGCAAGTAGTCCATCTCGTAGAGGTGCTCGCGCCACTTGCGGTCGAGGACGGTCAGCAAGACGTAGCGCTCAGCCTCCCGCATCCGGTCCTCGCCCAACTCCGCCTCGCGGGCGTCGTAGGCCTTGCGGGCGTCAGCCGTGAGGTCAGCCGTCAACTGGTCACGGCTGACCTCGACATCCTCGTAATCCGCCAATTTGAGGCTGACCGGGTAGAGGGTTTTCAGCGTCGCCCAAAGATGGCCTAAATCCCAGTCCTCGGGGAAACCCTCGGTGGAGCCTTCGACGTAGCTGGCCACGACCTTTGCCACAGTGTCGCGGAGGCGCTCAGAGACATCGGCCCCCTCAAGGATTTTGCGGCGGTCGCCGTAGACGACATGGCGCTGGCGGTTCATGACATCGTCGTATTTGAGGACGTTCTTCCGCATCTCGAAGTTTTGCGCCTCGACTTGCTCTTGCGCCGACTGGATCATCTTCGTGATCCGCTTGTCTTCGATCGGCACGTCGTCGGGCACCTTGAGCGCGCGCATGAACCAATCGACCATGTCCGATTTGAACAATCGCATGAGGTTGTCGCCCAAGGAGAGGTAAAAACGAGATTCGCCGGGGTCGCCTTGACGGCCCGAACGACCGCGCAACTGGTTGTCGATACGGCGGGAGTCGTGTCGCTCCGAGCCGACGACATAAAGGCCGCCGGCCGCCGTCACCTCGTCGTGTTCGGCCGCCACCTGTTCGGTGATCTCTTCGAAGACCTCGGGCCAGGCCGCCTCGTATTCCTCGACCTGGTCGACCGGGTCGAGGCCGCGTTCGCGCAACACGGCGTCGGCCAAGAACTCCGGATTGCCGCCCAAAATAATGTCCGTGCCGCGGCCGGCCATGTTCGTCGCCACCGTGACCGCCCCCTTGCGGCCCGCCAAAGCCACAACCGCCGCCTCGCGCGCGTGCTGCTTGGCGTTGAGGACTTGGCAGGGGACGCCGGCCTTTGTCAGACGCCGGGCCAATTCTTCGGACTTGTCGACCGAAGCGGTGCCGACAAGGACGGGCTGGCCGTTTTCGCGGCGCTCCACGATGTCCGCCACGATGGCGTCGAATTTCGCCTTTTCCGTCCGATAGACGAGGTCCCGCTGGTCGGTCCTGATCATCGGCATGTTCGTCGGTATGGGCAAGACGCGCAGGCCGTAGATCTTCTGGAATTCCGATTCCTCGGTTTTGGCGGTGCCCGTCATGCCGGCCAGCTTGGCGTACATCCGGAAATAGTTTTGGAGGGTGATCGTGGCCAGCGTCTGATACTCCGCCTTGATCTCGACGCCTTCCTTGGCTTCAAGGGCTTGGTGGAGGCCTTCGCTGTAGCGCCGTCCGATCAAGGTCCGGCCCGTGAATTCGTCCACGATCAAAACTTCGCCGTCCGTCACGACGTAATCACGGTCCCGTTTGAACAGTTCCTTGGCCTTGAGGGCGTTGTTGAGGTAGGAGATGAGGGGCGTGTTGGCGGATTCGTAGAGGTTGTCGATGCCGAGGCGGTTCTCGACGGCTGTGATGCCGGATTCCAAGATCGAAACGGTCCGCTTCTTTTCATCGACCTCGTAGTCGCCGGGGAGGCCCGCCTCCGTGTCGCCCCGGGTCAAAGAGCGGGCGATGCGGGCGAACTCTGGATACCACTGGGCGTTGTCTTCGGCCGGCCCGGAGATGATGAGCGGGGTGCGGGCTTCGTCGACGAGGATCGAGTCGACCTCGTCCACGATGGCGTAGCGGTGGCCGCGCTGGACGCACTGCTGAAGGCTCAACGCCATGTTGTCACGCAAATAATCAAAGCCAAACTCGTTGTTGGTGCCGTAGGTGATGTCGACGCCATACGCCGCCCGCCGCTCCGCCGGCGACTTGTGAGCCAAGATGACGCCGGTTTCGAGGCCGAGGAAGTGGTGGATGCGGCCCATCTGCTCGGACTGGAACTTGGCTAAGTAGTCATTGACGGTGACGATGTGGACGCCCTTGCCGGGCAGCGCGTTGAGGTAGCTGGCGAGGACCGCGACGAGAGTCTTGCCCTCGCCGGTTTTCATCTCCGCGATGGCGCCGCGGTGGAGGGCGACGCCGCCCATCAGCTGGACATCAAAATGCCGCTTGCCGAGGACGCGGCGGGAGGCCTCGCGGACGGCCGCGAAGGCTTCGGGCAACAGGTCGTCAAGTGAAGCGCCGTTGTCGAAACGTTGGCGGAAATCGGCCGTCTGGCCGCGCAACTCGGCGTCGTCCATGGCTGTGAAATCCGGTTCGATCGAGGTGATCTGCCGGGCGATGCCAGCCAGCTTCTTGACTTGTTTGCCCTCGCCGAGGTGGAGAAGTTTGTCCAACACGCCCACGGGCCATACCTCACTTCAAGTGTCACGAGCGCCCCCATCCTACGCGGCTGGGCCTGGCCCTGTCCTATCTTGGCCGCCGAGGCGCCCAACCCAAGGCAGATCTACGGGCGCCAAGGGCCCGCCGCCGCCCCGGCTGGGAGGCGAGGCGGCAGGCGGCAGGCCCGCGGTCAGGCGGCGGCCACCGTCAGGTGGATGACCCCGTAGTCATAGGCCTTGCGGCGGTAGACGACGCTGGGTTGGCCGGTCGTCTGGTCTACGTAGAGGAAGAAATCGTGGCCGACCAATTCCATCTCGTCGAGAGCCTGGGCCAAGGTCAACGGGGCGGCGGAGAAGTGCTTCTCCCGCACGACGAGCGGGCCGTCGCCTTGGACTTCCAAGCCGGCCATGGTCCTAACCGGCACGCCGGCCGTGTCGGCGACGGCCGCACCCGGCACGCCGGCTTCCGCCGTGGCGGGCACGGCGCCGCGCAGATTGTGGTGGGAGCGGCGGCGGTCAGCGGCTTTGCGCAACCGGGCCCTGAGACGGTCGAAGGCGCGCTCGAAGGCGACGGACTTGTCGTCGCCGGCGGCCTCGGCCCGGACGATCGGGCCCTTGCCGACAAGGGTGATCTCGACCCGGACGGCCTGATCGGGTTGGCGGCGGTTGTCGCCGGCCGTGGCCAAGACCTCGGCTCGGATGACGCGGCCGCCTAATTTCTCCAACGAATTGAGCCGTTCCGTCGCCGCTTCCCGGAAGCTGTCCGTGATCTGGCAGTGGCGCCCTTGCACAACGACGTCCATGTGGCCCTCCTTCGGTCGGGCCCGGCTGTAACCGGACCGCAAGTTCGGGTGGGGGCGGCGCGCCCCCGTTTTCTTGGGACCCACCGTAGCGAACGAGCCGCGGCCGCCCCCGGAGGGCGCGCCCAAACCCGGCTGCCGACGGGAGCAGGCGGCGGTGACCAGTTCGAAACAGAAACCAGATTCCCGTGACACCCCCGTAATCTTGGCAACCCCACGGCGTAACCAAGCGAGAGTTGACTGCGGGCCATGACAGCATTTGAACTTTCCGCTGGCGACACCGCTTGGGTCCTGACCGCGGCCAGCCTGGTCTTTGTCATGACTCCCGGCCTCGCCATGTTCTACGGCGGCCAGGTCCGGGCCTTCAGCGTCCTCAACATGATGATGATGAGCTTTTCGGCCATGGGCATCGTCGCCGTCTTGTGGGTCCTCTACGGCTACGGCCTCGCCTTCGGCCCCTCGCTCGGGGGCGTCATCGGCGATCCCAGCGGACTCATCGGCCTCGGTGACATTTGGAAAACCGACGCCGCAGGAGGCGGCGTCCTCTACGGCGACGGCCTGCCAGCCATGGCCTTCGTCGCCTTCCAGTCCGCCTTCGCCATCATCACAGCAGCGCTCGTCTCGGGAGCCTTGGCCGACCGGATGCGTTTCGCCGCCTGGGCCGTTTTCGCCGCCTTGTGGGCCACCTTCGTCTACTTCCCGGTCGCCCACTGGGTTTTCTCCTTCGACGGTTTCACCGCCGCCAGGGGCGGTTGGATCGCCAACACGGTCCAAGCCATCGACTACGCCGGCGGCACCGCCATCCACATCAACGCGGGCACGGCCGGCCTCGTCGCCGCCTGCCTTCTCGGCAAGCGGATCGGCTTCGGCCAAAGGCCCATGCGCCCCCACAACATGACATTAGTCATGCTGGGGGCGGGCCTGCTGTGGTTCGGCTGGTTCGGCTTCAACGCCGGCTCGGGCTTGGCGGCGGACACAGCAGCCGGCGTCGTCTGGGTCAACACGTTGGCCGCGACCGGCGCCGCCTTGTCAGCCTGGTTGGCGGTCGAGCGCATCCGCGACGGCCACTGCACGTCCCTAGGAGCGGCTTCCGGCGCCGTGGCCGGCCTCGTCGCCATCACGCCGAGCTGCTCGTCTGTCAGCCCTCTTGGCGCCCTCGCCATCGGCTTGCTGGCTGGCGCCGCCTGCGCCGTCGCGGTCACCTTCAAATACAAACTCGGTTACGACGACTCCCTCGACGTCGTCGGCGTCCATCTCACAGGCGGCCTCGTCGGCACGCTTCTCGTCGGTTTCTTCGCCACCCCCGACGCGCCGGCCGGAGCAGCCGGCCTGTTCTACGGCGGCGGGGGTGGCCAGTTGCTCCGGCAAGCCATCGGCGCGGTAGCCGTCATGGCCTATTCCGCCGCCGTCACCGCCGCTATCTGCTGCCTGCTGCGGGCCGTCATGAAGGTCCGCGTGACAGCGGCGGCCGAACTGGCCGGCATCGACTTGGCCGAACACGCCGAGATCGGCTACGACCTCAGCAACGTCCGCTACACGGCCTACCCGGGCTTCAGCCACACCGTGGTCGTCCCAGCCGTCGTTTTAGACAAGGAAATCACCGAATGAAGCTGATCACCGCCATCGTCCAACCAGGGAAGTTGTCCGACGTCCAGATCGCCCTCGCCCAACATCAGGTGGCCGGCCTGACCATCAGCGAGTGCACCGGCTACGCCCGCCAGCGCGGCCACAACGAGGTCTATCGGGGAGCTGAGTTCGCCATCGACTTCGTCCTCAAGGTCAAGGTCGAGGTCTTGGCTGCTGACGAGGCCGCCGACGCTGTCATCGACGTCATCGTGGCCGCGGCCCGCAGCGGCCAGGTCGGAGATGGCAAGGTCTGGGTCGTGCCGGTCGAGAAGGCCGTCCGCATCCGCACCGGCGAACAAGACGCGGCGGCTGTTTGACCAGACCAGGGCAGTCCTCAAACCAGGGCTCAGAAACGGTCCGCCGTGGCGGCCATGGTAGCGGCGCCGAGCAGGCAGCCGCCGGCCGCCGCCAGCGCCCGCCAGGCCTCGGCCAAACTGGCGCCGGTCGTCACAACGTCATCCACGACAACGCCCGGACGCTCTGGCCCCGGCGCTGCCCAACCCGGGCGCAAGCCACAGGCCTGGTCGAGGTTGGCTTGGCGTTCGGCCCAGCCCAACCCGGCCTGGTCGGCCACCCGCCGCCGCTGCCGCAAAACGGCGCACAAGCGGGCGTCCACGCCAGCTGCCAGCAGGCGCTGTTGGGCGGCCGAGGCCAGCCGCCGGCCCACGTCGAGGCCCCGGCGGCGGACGGCGGCGGCGGAGGAGGGAACGGGCACGAGGGCAATCGGGCCAGGCCAAGCCGACTCGGCCAACAACCCGGCTACGGCGGCCGCCAGACGGCCCCCCAGGACGTCGACGACATCCCAACGGCGCTCCTCCTTGAGGGCGTGCAAGAGCCGCTGGGGCAGCCCGGCGTAATCGCCCGCCGACCACAGGGCCAGGCCTTCCAGCGGCCGACGCCGACGGCGTCTGACCGCTCCCTGGTTCAAAGCCGCGGCGCAGCCAGGGCAGAGCCTTCGGCCCGGCTGGCCGCAGCCGGGGCAGGCGGCGCCGAGGAGAATGTCCGCCGCCGCGTCTAAGAGATCGACCATGACCTGACCATGGCCGCCTCCTGGGCAATTTTGCTGTCGCCGACAGAAATTGGGGATGACTTCCGGCGGGCCGTTTGCCGGCAGACCGTTTGCCGGCCGGCCCGGCTGGGCTTGAGGGGCGCCAATCAGCCCCGTCGGCGCTGGCCGTGGCGCCGTTCCGGCCCTGGGCTTGAGGGGGCCAAATCGGCAAGGCCGGCGGCGGCCCGCCGGCTGGCGCCTTCGCGGGCCGGGCGGTTCCGCGGCCGCGGCTGAGCCAAGCTAAGCGATGGCGGCCAAGCCGCTGCCCTGGCCGGCGGCGCCGTGGCCGGGCTGGCGCCCAATCGGAGCAGGCCTTTCCCGGGCCAAGGCCGTGGCCTGCCTCTTGGCCTAAGCGGGGTAAGCCGCCGGCCCCTACGGGCATCGGCGGCGGGAAGCGGTCGAACCCCGTTTGGGTGCCTACCGGCGCCGGCCCCTACGGGCATCGGCGGCGGGGTAGATGGTGTTTCCAGGGGCGCGAGTCCGGACGCCGGCCCCTACGGGCATCGGCGGCGGCCGGCGCCCGAAGCGCCGGAAACCAGGTTCCCGCATCGGCCCCTACGGACACCGGCGTCTAACCGGGGTAAGCCACCGCGGCCAAATTCTCGCCCACCTGAGTCCACTGGTAGGTGTCCACGTAGCGCCAAGCCTTGCCGTCGGCGCCGAGGACGACAAGTTGGGTCGCCGCCGCCTGGACCGGGGTGGCCAGGGCGGTCAGCGTCGTGTCAAAGGGGCGTCCGAGGTCGGTCAAGTTGACCCCGTCGCTGTCCACCCGGTGGACCTCAACCGGGTTGGCGGCGGCCGAGGAGCCGATCACCGCCAACGCCGACGGGCCCAGCCAGGCGACATCTGTGATCATCGCGTCAGCTGTGTCCCACAACCGGATGGGGCTCCACGAATCGACGGCCGGAGTGCCGCCGGCCCGGTTGACGAGGACAAGGCCAAGTTGGCTACGGCCGGTTTTGGGGTCCGCGACGACGAGGGCGAGGCGCAAGCCGTCCGCGGCCAGCCGGAAACTTTGAACCGTCAAGGGGTCGCCCTTGGAATCGAGCACAGGGACGGCCTGGGGGCCGTCAGCGGCCACAAACCAAAATTGTCCGCCGGCGTCCAGGGCCCAGAGCCCGTCGCGGTCGAATTGGACGCGGCGCGGCTCGGGCGGCGCCGCCAGCCTCTCCGGCTCGCCGTTTAAAAGACCGCTTAAGAGCCCTTCCGGCGCCGCTAAGGCCACCTGGCTGGCGTCGGCGGACACGGCCAAAGAGGTGGCGGTCTCGGCCCCTTCCCACGCAGGCCCAGACTCGGGCCGAAGCGCGGACTCGTCCTCGGGCCAGACCACGAGAAGACCGTCTTGAAGACCGTAGAAGCGGCTGGCCGCCGGCGACTGGGCCGTGTCGAAGGCGTCGAGAGACGCGACCGGCAAGGCGGCGACGCCGGTTTCATCGAGCACAAGGTCGCGGCCGTCAACCTGGAGGCGGACGCCGGCGATTGACTGGACGCCACGCAAGGTGGCCGCGCATTGGAGGGCCAGGAAACGGCGTTGGGGGACGCTGAGGGCGGCCGCCGAGGCGGTCAGGGAGACCACGGCCCAGCTGTCCCCCGTCACCTGAACCCCACCGTCGGCCAGCACGGCCGGCGGGGCCTCCTCGACGACTCCGCCGAGCCAGGCCGACGGCCCTCCCAAGACGAGTTCGACGGCCGTTTGCACGGTCAACTCTGGTTTTGGCACCCAGCGGGGGTCAGGCACCAAGGCCTTCTCCGCCGGTTCGAAGAAATAAGCGTCGAGGTGAGCGTACAAAGTCGTGAAGAGGTAGTGGGAGATGACGAGTTGGTCGGGCGGCTGCGAGATCCGCCACTGGCCGGAGTCGTCGAGGACAAGCCGGAAGTCGTGGGACCAGATCTCGTCCGAACTGTGGAACGAGCGGTCCGGCTGCAAGCGGCCGACCTCGGCGGCGCGCAAGATCGCGCTCGTCACACCGCCCGCGTCCGGCTCGGCGGCGATGTCGGGGCTGCGGTCCGCGTAGACGACCAGTTCGCCGGCCTGGGGCCGCCAGGCAGCCGCCGCCTGCGGCGTCAAATAAAGGCGGGCGGTGGCGTAATCGATCTCGAAGGCGGCGATGGCCCCGAGGAAGCCGTTGATGATGTCGGCTGGCGTCGCCCCCTGGGGTGGTGGCAAAGCCGCCACCTCGGGGTTGGCGGCCCCGTTCTCGAAGAAGCGGTCCTGCGATTCGACGACCCCGTCTACGGGGATTCCCGCGCAAGCGGCCAGGACAGCGACGGCCAAGGCCGCTGACACGGCGCGGCCGAGGAGACTAGCCGGCGCCGCAGCGAGCCATCTCGCGCCGCGAGCGCGGCCGAAGAGGCGAGCCGCGCAGCCGGAGCGGCTGGCAGGCAAACCGGCGGACAAGCGGACGGCCCGGTTCACGACCCCTCCTTTGCCATGGCGGCCGACGGCGCTAAGAGGCGGCGGGCCGAAGCGGCGTCTTGGGGCACGAGCGGCAGCGGCGAATGCGTCACCTGGACATCGGGGCTGCGGGGCAAAGTGACTCGGAACTGGGCGCCCTCCCCCGGCCGGCCCCAGGCGTGTATCCAGCCGTGGTGGAGATGGACATCCTCGCGGGAGATGGCCAAGCCGAGCCCGGTGCCCCCGATCCGGCGGGTCCTGGCCGGGTCCGCCCGCCAAAATCGGTTGAAAAGTTGCTTTGCCTCGTCGGCTGAAAAACCGACGCCGTGGTCGCGCACGGCGATGGCGGCGACAAGCTCATCGGCCCCCAAGGTCACGTCGATGGGCCGGGCCTCGCCGTGTTCGATGGCATTGCTCAAGAGGTTGCGGACAAGACGGCAGATACGGCGCACGTCGACCTGGGCCAGACAGGGGCCGGCCGGGCCGTGGAAGACGACCTCCGAGCCACGCCGGCGGCTGACCTCGTCCAAGGCGGCGATCTCCGTGCGGACCAACTCGGCCAGGTCGGCCTCTTCAAGGCTGCGGACGGCGGCCCCCGCGTCAAAGCGGGAAATTTCCAACAGGTCGGCCAACAAGGCCTCGAAACGGTCGAGTTCACTGCGCAGAAGCTGGGCCGAACGCCGGCCGATGGCGTCGAATTCGCCGCTTTGGCCGTAGAGGACGTCGGCCGCCAAACGGACCGTCGCCAGCGGGGTGCGCAACTCGTGTGAGACGTCGGCCACGAAGCGCTGTTGGAGCCGGGACAGCTCTTCCAACTCGCCGAGGCGACGCTGCAGCTGGCTCGCCATGTGGTTCATCGAAACGGCCAACCGGGCCAGGTCGTCCGTGCCTTTGACGGGCATGGGCTGAGTCAGCTCGCCGGCGGCCAAACGTTCGGCGGCCCGCCGGGCCACCCGCAGAGGGCGCAACGTCTGGCGGGTGACGGCGTAGGCGACGGCGGCGATGCCGAGGACGACGCCGAGGTCGGCCACGGCGACGGCGGCTTGGACGAGACGCAAGGTTTTGGCCTCCTGCGCCAAGGGGAAGGCGAAGAAGACGACGAACTGCTCGCCCCGCGAACCGTTGACCGTCGAACCGATGGCCAGGCCGGGCACAGACGGACGGCCGTCGCCGTAGCGGACCGTCGTGAGGACAGAGTGGACCTGCCGGGGAGCGGCGGCTGTCGCCAGACGCAGAGCCTCCGGGATCGAGGCCTCGTCCAAGCCGGCGGACTGGACCGAGCTGATCCCCGTGACGAGCCAGACCTCGTAACGCTGGCCGACGGCGCCACGCTGGATCGCCTCGTTGGCGACCCGCGTGATGTCAGACGGGCTGGCCAGTTCAGCGGTCCGCATGGACTGTTCGATCTGATAGAGGGCCTGGTTGGCGTCGGCCACGGCGGCCTCACGAGCCTGCAAAACGACGTTGCCGGAGACCCGCTGAAGCAGAAAAAAACCCGTCACCAAGACGACGGCCAAGCTGCCCACGGTGGCGAGGGTGACGACACGCAAGGACAGGGAGGACCGCCAGCTCCGGACGGGGGCGGTCAGGGCTGCCAGGAAAGGACGGCCAGCCATCGCTCAGGCGCCCCGCCCGGAGCGGTAGCCGATGCCTCTGACTGTGATGACAATTTCAGGGTTGTCCGGGTCACGCTCGATCTTGGCCCGCAGCCGTTGGACGTGGACGTTGACGAGCCGGGTGTCGGCCGAATGGCGATAGCCCCAGACCTGCTGGAGCAGTTGCTCGCGGGTGAAAACGTGCTCGGGACGGCGGACCAAAGCCAGCAAAAGGTCAAACTCCAAAGGGGTCAAGCTGACCGGCTCGTCACCGCGGCGGACCGTGTGCGAGCCGGCGGCGATGACGAGGTCGCCGATCCGGATCGACTCGGCCGCGGCGTCGTTGGGCCGGCGCAGGCGGGTGCGGACGCGGGCCACCAACTCCCGCGGTTTGAAAGGCTTGGCGATGTAGTCGTCGGCTCCAGCCTCCAATCCGTCGACCACGTCGGCGGTGTCGGACTTGGCCGTCAGCATGACGATTGGGACCCCGGACTCGGCCCGGATGTCACGGCAAACGTCGACGCCGTCGCGGCCCGGCAACATCAAGTCGAGCAGCACAAGGTCTGGCTGGCCGGCCCGGAAAGCCTCCAGAGCCTGGTCGCCGCGGGCGCACCACAAGGTGTCGTAACCCTCCTGGGCCAAGACCAATTGGAGCATCTCAGCCAGCGCGGCGTCGTCGTCGACGACGAGAATCCGGTGTCGCAAACCGCCATGCTCGGTCATCGCCCAGCCTCCTCCTGTCCAACCCGCCATGAGCAGCAGCCTCAGCGCGGGCAACAGCGGCCGCTCGCCACCGGCGGCTTCCAGCCCGCGCAGCGGCCTCAGGGAGGCGAGCTTATCGCCCGGCTCTGCGACCGCTTGACTGACATCGGCTGGCCTCCCTTGGCGGCGCCTTCTGATGCGGAAAGGCCCAGGCGGGGGGCGCCTGGGCCTTCTGGAGACGCAAAGCGCCCCACTTGGGTTCCGACCCTACTTGCCGTCGCCCTTGAAGAGCGAAGCGATGAGGTCGCGGTTGAGTTGGCCGATCGAAGCCAGCGGGATCTGCTTGGGGCAGACCGAGGCGCACTCGCCGATGTTCGTGCAGCCGCCGAAGCCAGCCTCGTCGTGAGCCGCCACCATGGCCTTGATACGGCGCATCCGCTCCGGTTGGCCCTGCGGCAGCATGGCCAGGTGGGTCACCTTGGCGGCCGTGAACAACATGGCCGACCCGTTCGGGCAGGCCGCCACACAGGCCCCACAGCCAACACAGGTGGCATTGTCGAAGGCCCGGTCGGCTTGGCGCTTCGGGGCCGGCGTCGAGTGGGCCTCCGGGGCCGCGCCGGTGTTGACCGAGATGTAACCGCCGGCCTGGATGATGTGGTCGAAGGCCGAACGGTCGACGACGAGGTCCTTGATGATCGGGAAGGGCCCCGCCTTCCAAGGCTCGACGTCGATGACGGCTCCGTCCTGGAAGCTCCGCATGTGGAGCTGGCAGGTCGTCGTCGGGACAGACGAGTCGTAGCGGCCGTGGGGGGCGCCGTTGACGACGACGCCGCACATGCCGCAGATGCCCTCGCGGCAGTCGTTGTCGAAAGCCACCGGCTCTAGATCCTGGGCTGTCAACTGCTCGTTCAACATGTCAAGCAGCTCTAGGAAACTCATGTCCTCGGAGACGTTGTCGAGCTGGTAGGTCTGGAGGCCGCCTACGGCCTCCCGGTCAGCTTGACGCCAAATGCGAAGTGTGATTTTCACTTGTAGCTCCGTTGCTTCAGCTCGATTGACTCATAGCGCAGGGGTTCCTTGTGGAGGATCGGCTGGCCGCCGTCCCCCCCGAACTCCCAGGCGGCGACGTAGCAGAACTCGTCGTCATGGCGCAGCGCCTCGCCGTCTTCGGTCTGAGACTCAGCCCGGAAATGGCCGCCGCAAGACTCGCGTCGGTGCAAGGCGTCGACGCACATGAGTTCGCCCAGGTCGATGAAGTCGGCCAGCCGGCCGGCCCGCTCAAGCGCCTGGTTGAAATCATCGTTCTTGCCTGTCACCTTGACGTTGGACCAGAACTCCTCCCGTAGGGCCCGGATCTTGCCGATCGCGGTGATCAAACCCTGCTCGGTCCGCTCCATGCCGCAGTATTCCCACATGATCTGGCCCAACTCCTTGTGGATGGAGTCGACCGAGCGTTGGCCTTGGATCGTCAACAACTTGGCAATCCGGCCCTTGGCCGCGTCGACGGCCTCAGCCACCGCCGGGGTGTCGGGGCCGATCTTCGAGAAGGGGCCGGCCGCCAGATAGTCGTTGACCGTGTTGGGCAAGACGAAGTAGCCGTCCGAGAGGCCTTGCATGAGGGCCGAAGCGCCGAGGCGGTTGGCCCCGTGGTCAGAGAAGTTGGCCTCGCCGGTGACGTAGAGGCCCGGGATTGAACTCATGAGGTCGTAATCGACCCACAAACCGCCCATCGTGTAGTGGACGGCGGGGTATATCCGCATGGGCGTCTCGTACGGGTTCTCGCCTGTGATCTGGGCGTACATGTCGAAGAGGTTGCCGTAACGGGACGCCACCGTGGCCTTGCCCAGACGGCCGATGACCTCGGCGAAGTCCAGGTAGACGCCGCGGCGGACATGGCGGATCTGGCCGTCGGGGCCCTTCTCCGCCACAGCCGGGCCGACGCCACGGCCCTCGTCGCACATGTTCTTGGCTTGGCGAGAGGCGATGTCGCGGGGGACGAGGTTGCCGAAAGCCGGATAGATCCGCTCCAAGTAATAGTCGCGGTCTTCCTCGGGGATCTGGCGCGGGTCCTTGGCGCAGTCCTCGGCCTTCTTCGGCACCCAGATGCGGCCGTCGTTGCGCAACGACTCGCTCATCAAGGTCAGTTTCGACTGCGTTTCCCCGTGCACCGGGATGCAGGTGGGGTGGATCTGAGTGTAACAGGGATTGCCGAAATAAGCTCCCTTGCGGTGAGCCCGCCAGGCGGCCGTGTTGTTGCAGCCCACGGCGTTGGTCGACAAGAAGAACACGTTGCCGTAGCCGCCGGTCGCCAAGACGACCGCGTCGCCCAGCCAGGGCTCGACGGCGCCGGTCACCATGTTGCGGGTGACGATGCCGCGGGCCCGCCCGTCGACGATGATCAACTCGACCATCTCATGACGCGTGTGCATGTGGACAGTGCCGGCTTCGACCTGGCGCTCAAGAGCTTGGTAGGCCCCGATCAGGAGTTGCTGGCCGGTCTGGCCACGGGCGTAGAAAGTCCGCTGGACCTGGACGCCGCCGAATGAGCGGTTGTCAAGGAGGCCACCGTATTCGCGGGCGAAGGGGACGCCCTGGGCGACGCACTGGTCGATGATCTTGGCCGACACCTCAGCCAGGCGGTAAACGTTGGTCTCGCGGGCCCGGTAGTCGCCGCCCTTGACCGTGTCATAGAACAGCCGATAGACCGAGTCATTGTCGTTGCGGTAGTTCTTGGCCGCGTTGATGCCGCCCTGAGCCGCAATCGAATGAGCCCGGCGGGGGCTGTCTTGATAGCAGAAGGTGTGGACGTTGTAACCCGCCTCGCCCAAAGTGGCCGCCGCCGCGCCGCCAGCCAAACCAGTGCCGACGATGAGGACCGTCAGCTTGCGCCGGTTGGCCGGGTTGACGAGCTTGGCTTCGAACTGTCGGGTTTGCCACTTCTTCTCGATCGGGCCAGCCGGAGCCTTCGCGTCGGCTATGTCGACGCCGGCCTTCCAATACGAGCTGGCCTGCTCGCCGGCTGGAACCGCCTTGTCAGACGCTGCCATCTAGCTCACCCCCAAACCGAAAAGAACCGCCGTCGGCGGCAACATGAAACCAACGAAGATGAGGGCCGCCGCGAAATAGGCCAGCCCGTTGAGAAAGACCCGCGCCTGCGGTCCGACGTTGGCCCCGAGGGTCGTGAAGGCGCTGTAGAAACCGTGCCGCACGTGGAGAGAGACGGCCGCCATGAAAAGCACGTAGATGGCCCAGACATACCAATGTTCGAAGGACGCCGTGAACATGTCGTAGGGCGTCGCGCCGGCCTTGAAATTGCCGAAGGTGATCGTTTGGGTCGTGAACATGAGGATGTGGAAAATGAGCAGCAGCAGCAGCGTCAAGCCGCCCCAGCGCATCACCTTGGCGGCGATGGTCTGCTGCGGCCGCCGGACCTTGGTGTACTTCTTGTTGTCGTGGGCTCCACGGCCGCGCAGCGAAGCCTGCCAGAGCTTGGTCGCACAGTAGATGTGGAGGACGAGGGAGACCGCGATGACAGCCCGGAAGATCCAGATGAACCAGCCGTGCGGAAGGATCGGGTAGAGGATGTCCTGTTTCAGCCACTCGGCGTAGTGGTTGTACGCCTCGGGGCCGATGAACACCTTGAGGTTGCCAAACATGTGCATGAGGAGGAAGCCGATCAAAAGCAGACCCGTGATGGCCATCACGACCTTTTTCACGACCAACGAATGAAGCGCCCTCGCATGCATTGAGAGTGTTGTAGTCGCCACGAGGGCCACACTACCGGGCATCGTCCGCCGGCGCCCACCCTGCCACGGCCAAGCCGGGCCGGCGCATCCGGGCCAAGGCGACGGTCGGCGCGCGGTTCGCCGTCAAAAATCTTTGCCGCCGCCACGCGGGAAGCCAAAGCGGCGCTGGCCAAAGCCGCGTGCCAGACTCTCGGCTTGCCGCCGCCGTACGGGGCCAAGAACCCAATACCACCCGTATGCCGCTGATGGTTCCGGCTTGCCGCCGCCGTACGGGGCCAAGGCGGCCGCCTGGGTGCCGTCAGGCGGTTTTCGGCCGTGACGGCCGCTCAGGCCGACGGCCGGCGCAGACGGGTCAAGGCGACCGCCTGGGCGCGGCGCCACTGGGCGATCTTGGCGTGATGGCCGCTCAGGAGGACAGTCGGCACGTCGAGGCCACGCCAGCTGGCGGGCTTTGTGTAGACGGGGTACTCGAGGAGGCCGTCCCAACTGGGCGCGTGCGACTCCTCGACGAGGGACTGGGGATTGCCGAGGACGCCGGGGATGAGGCGGACGACAGCCTCGACCATGGCGAGGGCGGCCACCTCGCCGCCGTTGAGCACGTAATCACCCAGGGAGACCTCGGCCGTCTCGATCCGCTGGGCGGCGTGGAGAGGAACGCGGGCGTCGATGCCTTCGTAGCGGCCACAGGCGAAAATCAGCCGGTCCGCCAGCGCCCAGTCACGGGCCAAGGCCTGGCTGAAGGGGACGCCGGAAGGGCTGGGGATGATGAAGAAGGCCCGGGGCCGCCGGGACGTCGGCGCGGCAACGTCCGCCGCCGAAGCGGCGCCGTCGTCCAACCCGGTTTGGCCAATCGGATCGGAGTGGGGCGAAGAAGGGCAAAGCGCCCCGGCGCTGGCAGTGGCGGCTTCCTGGCCGAGGAGTTCGTCGAGGGCCGCCCCCCAAGGCTCGGGCTTCATGACCATGCCGGCGCCGCCGCCGAAGGGAGTGTCGTCCACGCTCCTGTGGACGTCGCTGGTCCAGCGCCGCAGATCATGGACGGCGACATCGACGAGGCCGGCGGCAATGGCCTTGCCGACAAGAGACAGGCCAAGAGGGGCGAAATAATCCGGGAAAACTGTGACGAGATCGATTCTCACAAGCCTTCTGCCTCTTCTCCTCGTTCCTCCCGCGCGGCTTCGCCCTGGGCGGCCAACACAGCCGAAGCCGCACTGGGCCGCTTCGCCTTCGCCGGCCCGTTTTCCGAAGGTTCGCCGGGAACAGCTTCCAGCTCCTGGCCGTCGAGGAGGCCCGGCAGGTCGGCGACCGTCAACCGGCCGGCGGCCAGGTCGACGTCGGGCACAAGGGCGGCGACAAAGGGGACGAGGCGCTCGCCCGCTGAGGTTTCGACGACGATGAGGTCCTGGGCGGGCAGATGGAGGACGTCGCCGACTTGGCCGACGGCGCGGCCAGCCGAGTCGAAGACGGCCAGGCCGCGCAATTGGCGGTCGAAAAACTCCTCCGGGCCGCCGGCCGGCTCAGCCGGGTCGGCTTGGGCCATGAGGTCGGCGCCGAGAAGAGTTTCCGCCGAAGAGCGGTCCGAGGCTTCGGAGAAGCGCACGAGAAGGCGGCCGCTGTGGCGGCGGGCCGCCGCCACAGTCAAAGCCAGCGGCCCGCCAGACGAGCCGGGGAACACCGCCGTCATCGCCGCCCCCGGGACGAAACGACGCTCGGACACGTCCGTATGGCTGTCCACGACGACATCCCCAGCCAAGCCGTGGACGCGCCGGACCGTGCCGAGGCGGACCTCGATCATGGCGCCGGTGAAAGTCAGCGCCGGCGGCCGCGGCCCGGCGGACGCCGGTCGACGTCCACGAAATCAACCCGGACCGGCTCACGGCCGGCCAAAGCGCCGACGACCGTGCGCAGAGCCTGAGCGGTGCGGCCTTGGCGGCCGATCACCTTGCCGACGTCCTCGGGGTTGACACGGACCTCCAAGGTCCAGCCGCGCCAGCCGTTGATTTCTTTGACGTGGACGTCATCTGGTTGGGCGACGATGCCGCGGACGAGGTGCTCAAGGGCTTCGGCCAGCATGTCAGCCCTCGTCTGCGGCCGGAGTCGCGGCGACGGCTTCTTCCTTGGCCGGGGCTTCGTCGTCGGCCTTCTTCCGGGCCGGAGTCCGCTTGGGCTTCGAGATGGCCTCGCCGTCGGCCGCGGTTTCGCCCATGATGGCGTTGTAACGGGCCAGCTTGTCGGGCTTCGGCTTTTGCTCTTCGACTCCGGACGGGATCGACGTGTCACCGGTGAAGCGCTGCCAGTCCCCCGTCCGTTTGAAGATGGCGACGACGGCTTCGGTCGGTTGGGCTCCGACGCCGAGCCAGTGCTGCGCGCGCTCAGAGTCGACCCGGATGACCGACGGGTCGTTCTTCGGATGGTAGACGCCGATCTCTTCAATCGCACGGCCGTCGCGCTTTGTGCGGGAATCCATGACGACGATGCGATAGTGGGGAGAACGAATCTTGCCCAGTCGCTTGAGGCGAATCTTAACTGCCACGAGGGTGGTCTCTCCTGTATGACAAGCGCCTGGCACGACGCCAGGCGGATCGGGTGGAACTAGACCACGGCGGTGGGGCCGCCACGTTCAGGCTCCGCATCAGTCTGCCGGCGGCGATGAGAGGGCGCCGAGCGACAGGTCCGCCGCATATTGTGCCAGAGATAGCGGGAGGGGACGAACCGGAGGGGTCAGCGAGCCAACCGGCCGGCGACGATCCGCCCCCGCAAGATGACGGCAAGCGGGTCGCGCAGGACTCCGAGGTCCGCCCGCGGATCGGCGTCGTAAAGGACAAGGTCGGCCGGCGCCCCCTCCTCTAAGCCAGGCTGGCCAAGCCAAGCCCTGGCCCGCCAGGAAGCGGCGCCGACAGCGAAGACCGGACCGCCCAAACGCGCCAAGGCCGCGATCTCGGCGGCCAGCGTGCCGTGGGAACGGAGGCCGCCCGCGTCGGTCCCCGCGTAGACGGGGACGCCCGCCTCCACGGCCCGCCCGATGGCGTCCAGGCGGCCGGCGTAGAGGGAACGCATGTGGGCGGCGTAGAGGGGGTATTTCGCCTCGGCCTGGTCGGCTAAACCGGGGAAGATCTCAAGGTTGTCGAGGGTCGGCACGAGGGCGACGCCGCGGGCCGCCATGAGTTCGGCCGTCGCGGCGTCGAGGCCGCTGCCGTGTTCGATCCCGTCGATGCCGGCGGCCA
>JAIRXC010000009.1 GCA_031268515.1 Propionibacteriaceae bacterium | reverse complement strand
GTGGTTGACCGTCAACTTGATGCCGGCGGCCTTGAACTGACCGGCGATCAGCTCGCACATGGTGTTGTAGTCGGTCCAACCGGAGACGTCGCTCAGGGTCATCTCCAGGGTCTGGCCGTCCTTGGCGTAGTAGCCGTCGGCCCCCATGGTCCAGCCGGCCTGTTCCAGGATCGACTTGGCCCGGTCCACATCGGCCGTCTGCGGCACCTCCAGATTGGCCGGATCGACGATCTCGGCTTGGTTGATGAAGTTGGGCAACAGCGTGGGCGAGGCGGGCAAGGAGAAGCCGGCCGCCGCCTGGGTGTTGAGCTGGCTGCGGTCCATGGCGTAGTACATGGCCTGGCGCACGGCCGGGTCGGTCTGCGGCCCGGTGCAACCGAGTTCGGCGTTGGAGCAGGTGAACAAGCCGGTGGTGGCCTGCGGAGTGTTGGAGTAGGACAGGGCGCCGTCGGACCCGGCGATCAGGTCCTTCAAGGTCGGCAGGAAGGAGCCCTGCCAGTCGACCACGCCTTGCTGCAGAGCGGTGGTGGCGGCGTCGGCGTTGGCCAAGGAGATGTAACGCACGTACTCGATGGCCGGGGCCTCGGCGCCGGTCCCCCAGTAGTGGGGGTTCTTCTGCAAGACGATGGCCTGGGGCGTGTACTCGGAGAACATGTAGGGGCCGGTTCCGACCGGTTGGTCGTTGACGCCGGCGGTGGGATCGGCGATGTCACGCCAGATCGCGGCGGGCACGATCGGTTCCCGGCCCAGGATCTGAGCTTCCAAAGTGAAGGCCGGCTTGGGGAAGGTCAAGCTGACCGTCTGGTCGTCGACCTTGGCCGTCTGCCAGACCTGGCCGGAGGTGTTGAGGGCGGGGTTGCCGGAGACCAGGTCGAGTGAGAAGACGACGTCGTCGACCGTCATGTCCGAGCCGTCGGAGAACTTGACGCCCTGACGCACGTCGACGGTCAAGACGGTGCCGTCCTCGTTCCATTCGAAAGCGGTGCCGAGGATGGGACGGGGATCGTCGGCGCGGGCGATGTTGTAGTAGAAGAGGGCCTCATAGATGACGCCCTGGGTCGGCTGGAGGAAAGACCCGGTGGTGTTGAAGGGGTTGAAGTTGGGGGCGGTGAAGTCGCCGACTTGGCCGGTGAAGACTGACACCGAGGTGCTGGCGGCGCCTGATTCGCCGTCGTCGGGATCCTGGGCGCCACAGGCTCCCAGCGTCAGTGCCAGAGCGGCCAGACACGCCGCCGAGGCGAGGGTCTGTCTCTTGGATGGTCTCACGTTGATTGACTCCTTTGTTCTCGAAGGGGGCCTTCGGATGATCATCCGGCGCGGCAGCCGTCCTTGGCGGCGCTTCGGATGATCTCCGCCCATCTTGACGGGCCATTTCCTAGACTGTCAAGAACCGGTTCAGTTGATATCCGGATCGTTATAAAAATGACGCTGGAGATTCAAGCTGAACCGGTTCTGGCTATAGCGAGGTCGAGGCCGCTTGAAGGCCACCGGAGCAGTGGTACGGTGCCTGCGAAGCAGATCGGAGGCTGGAAGGCATGGCGCCAGCAGCTGAACCCCAGCCCACGTCCGGCAAGCGCCGCCCCACCATCAGCGACGTGGCCCGGGCGGCCGGCGTGGCCAAGAGCGCGGTGTCGTACGCCCTCAACGACAAGCCCGGGGTATCGCAGGAGAAGCGCAGCCACATCCTGGCGGTGGCGGAACAGCTGGGCTGGCAGCCCTCCGGGGCCGCCCGCGCCCTGATGGGCGCCCGGGTCGGCCTGATGGGCTTGGTCCTGAACCGTCCGGCCCGCCTGCTCGGCCTGGAGCCGTTCTACATGGAGCTGATCTCCGGCATGCAAGAGGTGTTGGGCCCGCTCGACGTCGCCCTGGCCCTGCAGATCGCCGAGTCCCTCCCAGACGAACAGGCGGTCTACCGCAGCTGGGCGGCCAAGCGCGAGGTCGACGCCGTGGTGGTGACCGACGTCAAGCGGCGCGACCCTCGGCTGGCCCTGCTGCGCGACCTCGGCCTGCCCGCCGTGGTCCTGTCGCCGCCCTTCGACCGGGCCGGACCATCCGACTTCGGCCCCCCTGGCCATCCCACCGCCATGCCCTGGCTATGGACCGATGACGCGGCCGGCATGCGCCTGGCCCTGCGCTACCTGGCGGCGCTGGGCCATCGTCGCATCGCCCGGGTGGCCGGCACCCGCAGCTACGCCCACACCATGGCTCGGACGGCCGCCCTGCGGGAGGAGGCGGAGCGCCTCGACCTGCCCGAGCCGGTCATCTGCTCGACCGACTACAGCCAGGAACAAGGGGTCGACGCCACCCGTTCGCTGCTGATCGGCGAACCGCGCCCGACCGCCATCGTCTACGACAACGACGTCATGGCCGCCAGCGCCCTCCAGGTGGCCCGCGAGCTGCGCCTGTCGGTGCCCGGCCAACTGTCCGTCATCTCCTGGGACGACTCTATGATCGCCCGGCTGACCGCTCCCAAGCTGACCTCCATCAAGGTCGACGTGCGCGCTTACGGCATGCGGGTGGCCAGCGCCTTGGACACCCTCGCCGCCGGCGCCCTGGTCGAGTCCGGCCCCTTCGGCCTGGCCGGTTTGGAGGTGCGCGACTCCACGGCGGTGGCGCCCGAAGCCGGCTGACCAGCCTCGATCCCCGAACCGGCCCGGCCGGCTGGCCTCAGCGGACCTTGGACAAGAAAAATTTGGCAGGCGGCTGCTGGGGGCCGGCCAGGAGCTGGCGCGGCTGACCCTGCTCCACGGCCAGGCCGTCGTCCCTGAAGACCAAGCGATCGCTGAGCACGGGGGCGGATTGCTAAACTGCCTCCTACGACGAGCGGTGCCCAGCCACGTAAGACCAGTTGGGCTTCACCGCTCGTTTTTCGTTGCCCGAAGTCAGGAGGACCGATGCCGCAGAACAGGAAACAGGAAGCGATCTTCACCTTGCTGATGGTCGGGATGATGGTGCTTGGCATGAATGTCTACAACGTCATCCTCCACAGCGGCGTCGGCCCTGGCTTCCTTGTCCGGGTCGCCGCCGGGGCCTTGCCCGCGTTCCTGGTCGCCTTGGCCTTGACCGTGGCGTTCGTGAACCGGGCCGCCCGGACCCTGACACGGCGGCTGCCGATCGACAAGGCCTCCCGCTGGCAAGTCACAGTTGCCACCGCCTGCTTCATGATGGCAATGATGGTCACGCTGATGTCCGCCTACGCGACCGCTGTCAACACGGGTCTGAACAGTCAGTTCTGGCCCGCCTGGGGCACTGCCGTCGCGTTCAACAGCCTGGTCGCCCTGCCGCTGCAATTGCTCGTCGTCGGCCCTGCCTCACGCCTAGTCCTCAGCGCGATCCAACGCCGCCAAAAACGCTGAGCCGGGCAGCCGCGGCCCGCCCTTGGCCGGCCGTCGTCCTAAGCGGCCGCCGGGCCGAGTCCACTGATCTGCCCTGCGGGCTAAGCCGCTCAAGGACCCAGCAGGGCCGCCGGGACAACTGCTATTGAGTCAACGCTCCGGCGGTAAGCGGCGGGACCGGTGTTGATTACGACCGCATCGACCAGATCGGAGCCCAGCCGATCCTGGAGCCAGCGCAAGTGTTTGACGTCGGCCGGGCCGACCGTAGGGGCGGACTTCACCTCGACAGCTAGGACTTTGCCGTCTTCTCTGGTGACCATGAGGTCGACTTCGTGTTCTCCGTTCCTGGTCCGCAGATGGCCCACGCGCGCGCCCGCCGGCTCGGCGTAAACCCGGACAGACAGCGTGACCAGTGATTCGAACAGCGCCCCGAAGAGGGTCCCGGGGCGAGGCAAGGACGACCGGTCCGGCTGAGGTCCCGACAACAACGTGGCAGCGTCGACCCCCAGCAAATGGGCGGCCAACGCCGGGTCGGCCAAATGGTGCTTCGGCGCCTGAGCCAACCGGCTCAACCGGTGCAGCGGATCGTCCCAGGGCGGCAAGGGATCGAGCAACCACATGTCGGACAGAGCCTCTCGCCAGGCCAGAGCCGTCGCTTTGACCGGCTTATCCGTGTCCGCGGGCATGGCGTTGTCGAGGATGTCGGTATAGCTGGCCGTGGTCGAAGTCGCCTGCGCGTACGAACGCAACCAGGCCCGCATCGTGTTGCGGCGGCGCACTGGCCGGCCCAGTTCCGGCAATTCACGGTTGAGCGCTTCGTCGAGGTAGCCGGACCAGGCCAGGCCACGGAATTTGGTTGAGACCGACCGCAGTGCCGGGAATCCACCTCGGACGATCTCTTCGGCGTAGTCGGGGGCCGCCAGAGCGCTGTCTCCCCGCAGGCTCGGGCGTGTTCCGCCCAGCAAGTCCCGGAGAGACACTTGCCAAGTCCCCAAACGTTCGGCCAACGAGAAAGGCCGCATACGAAGGTGGACGATGCGTCCAGCGCCGGAGTGCTTCGGAGACAACAGCGGTGTGGCTGACCCAGTCAAGATGAACCGTCCCGGGCTGGGGTCGCGGTCAACCGCTCGCCGGACCTGGTCCCAGACCGCTGGGTATAGCTGCCATTCGTCGATCAGCAGAGGCCGGGCCAGCCGTTCGATCCGAGTCGCGTCCTCAGCCAATGCCTGGCGTTCCCCCTCAGAGTCCAGCTCAACGACAGACTGGGCAAGCCGTGTGGCGGTGGCCGTCTTGCCGACCCCCTTGGCCCCGTCCAGCGCGATGGCCGGTAGGGCAGTCAACGCTTCAGCCAGCAGTTGGTCCAGCACTCGGGCCTGGTATCTCACGGTCCCACTGTACCAATATCCGAGGTTCTACTGGTCTAATTTCCGAGGTTCTACTGGTCGGATCGCCGGATTTTTTTACTAGCCGGACCGCCGCCTAGGCCTTGCCTGCGCCCCTGGGCGCCTCTGCCCGGCCCGTGGCCGCTCGCGAACCGGACCGCCGAAAGCCGAGGAAAGGCACATTTGCTCACTCCGTCCGCAGCGCTTCGACCGGATCCTTCTTGGCGGCGATGCGGGAAGGCACCCAACCGGCCACCAGCGTCAGCAGGACGCTGATGACGATCAGGCCGGCCGCGCCCCAGAGCGGCAGCTGGGCGAGGCTCGAAATGTCCACCAGCGACTTGATCAGCAAGCTGATGGGGATGTCAAGCAGCACGGCGATGACAACGCCGAGCACGCCGGCCCCCAATCCCTCAATGATCGTTTCGGCGTTGAAGAGCCGGGAGATGTCTCGTTTCGAGGCTCCGATGCTGCGTAGGATGCCGATTTCCTTCGTGCGCTCCAAGACCGAGATGTAGGTGATGATCGCGATCATGATCGACGACACGACTAGGGAGATCGCCACGAAGGCCATGAGGACGTAGGAGATGATGTCGATGATCGACGACACCGAGGAGGTCAGCACGCCCACCAGATCGGTGTAGTTGATGACGAACTGCTCCTGGCCGGCCTGCTGCTGGGCGGCGTTGTAGTCCCCGATCAGCGCGACGATCTTTTCCTTCGATTCGAAGTCTTTTGGATAGAGGCTGATCGAGGCGGGGTTGGCGGGGTTGACGATGCCTAACAGCGAGCAGTTGTCCGCATAGCTGGCGCTGCCTTGGGATTGCGCCTGCTGGCGCACCAGCTCAAGAATCTGCTCGTCCGCCATGTTAGCCAATGCAGCTTGTTGCTCTGGTGGCAGCAGAGCTGTGATGAAGGCCCTCGCCTCGGCGGCCGAAAGGTCAGCGGCTTCGAAGGGCAAACCGGTGAAGACATTCCTGTCTGGATCAGCTAGTTGCTCTTTAGCTATTTCACTTGCTGATACGGCCTCGATGACGTGGTCGGTCAAGAGCGCCGTGTAGCCGATGCTGCCGCCGATGACGGCGCTGACCGTCTCGGCCCCCGGGCGGACGATGCCGACGATCCGCAAATCAGCGGCCTTGTCGACCAGCGCCTTCATGTAGGCGGCATCATCGCTCTTGTCCACCCAACGGCCGTCTTCCTTGGCGTAGCGGTCGCTGTTCGCCAGGAGCTTGAAGTCGGCGGCGGCGAGCTCCTCGTAGCTGAAGCTGGCCGTCGGCTTCTCTTCGACCTTCTCGCCGTTTTGGACCTTCGCCCGCATGTCTTTTAAATCCGCGGGGTCGAGCAGGCCGAGCGAATAGAGCGCCCAGTCGCTGATCTCATTGTTCTCGTCGACGACCAGCACCAGTTCGTCAAAGGCGTCCGGCCACTCGCCGTAAACCAGGTCATATTGCGCTTCCAAGAGATCCTGGTTGTCGATCAGCTCTTCCCAGATGTCCAGGTTCATGCCGCCGCTCACGCTCATCTGCGGAAAACCGAGTTGGTTTGACTGCGCCCCCGCCATCGGCGTGTCGTTCAACAGGTCGGTCGGGTTGAGCTGGGTGACACCGCTCGAGGTGTCCGACGCGTAGACCTGCAAGTCGATGCCGTAGCCGTACTGGATCGAGCTGGTCAATTCCGAGAAGGCGGTCCCTTGCGGCCCCTCGATGTATTCCTTGAAATGCAATAAGTCATTTTTGGAGCTGGCGGTCGACAGCGAGGAGATCATGGTGCTCATGATGTTGTTGGAGTAGACCTTGTCCAGGTCGTGGTCGATGCCATCGCTGTTGTTGCCGCTCATCAGAGCTGCCATCATGCCGCTCATGTCGACCGTCTGGCTTTGGATCTCAAGCGGGTAGGTGGACAAGGTGTCGCGCTCGAGGTCGGCGATGTAGGCGTTCATGCCGCTGGACAAAGACAAGATGAGGGCGATGCCGATGATGCCGATGCTGCCGGCGAAGGCGGTCAGCAACGTGCGCGTCTTCTTCGTCAGGAGGTTCCTGAAGCTCAAAGACAGCGCGGTCGGAAGCGACATCGACACTTTCTGGCGCTTTTTCTGGGCTGGCGCCAGGGCCGGCGCCTCGTAGGGGGCGCTGTCGCTGAGCACCTTCCCGTCGAGCAAGCGGATCACCCGGGTGGCGTATTTCTCGGCCAACTCGGAGTTGTGAGTGACCATGACAACAAGACGGTCACGGGCGACTGTCTTGAGGATCTCCATGATCTGAAGGCTTGTTTCGCTGTCGAGGGCGCCGGTCGGCTCGTCGGCCAGCAAGATATCAGGGTTGTTGACGAGGGCGCGGGCGATCGCCACCCGCTGCATCTGGCCGCCCGACAACTGAGTCGGTTTCTTGTCGACCTGGTCGAGCAGGCCGACCTGGGTGAGCGCTTCGACCGCCCGCCGCCGGCGTTCGTCGCGCGAGACGCCCGCCAAAGTCATCGCCAATTCGACATTCGACAGCACACTTTGGTGCGGGATGAGATTGTAACTTTGGAAGACGAAACCAACCGAGTTATTGCGATAGACGTCCCAGTCGGCGTCGCGGTATTCCCGGGTGGACACGCCATTGACCGTCAGGTCGCCGCTTGTGTAGCGGTCGAGGCCGCCGACGATGTTGAGCAACGTCGTCTTGCCGCAACCGGATGGCCCGAGCACGGCCACGAAGTCGCTGGCCCGGAAACTGAGGCTGACGCCTCGCAGCGCTGGTATCAGCGTGTCACCGGCCAGATAGTCTTTGACGATGTCCTTGAGCTCTAACATGACAATCCTTAATCTGTACGTCCCGCGGTCTCTCCGGCGTCAGCAAAACCCCTCGGCCATTGGGGTCTCACCGCACCTTGATAGGCTAGCAGTGAGTAAAATCAACATGGTGAGTAAAAGGTGTTAGTTCGAGCAATGATGCACATGATCGTCTAAATTAGCGAGTTTTGCAGGGATAGGGGACGGCATGGCAGAAGGCAGGGCTGAGTACAGGAGTTCACTGCGCTCGAAGCGGCTGATCCGCGAGGCCTTCTATGAACTGCTGGCCGAGAAAGACCGGTCGCGGATCACCGTCACCGACATCGTCAACCGGGCCGACATCAGCCGCCGGACCTTCTACGCCCACCACCGAGATGTGCGGGCGTTGGCTGAACTGTTGGAAGACGAAGCCATCGACAAGATCGTGGAGTTTGTGAGCGAAGGCCACAAACACCCGGCCGGGCTCTTTCCGGAACCGGCGCCGCTGGTCGGGAAGATGACGGCGTACATCGAGTCCAACCTCAGCTATTTCCGCATATTGCTCAGCGACGACAACTCTGAGTCATTCGCCCGCAAACTGAAAAACGTCTTGGTGGAAAACGTCCAACAAGACGGCGAGATCCCGCCGGAAATCAAGGCGACGCCGTCGTTCGCGATCAGCGCGCATTTCATCGCCGGCGGGATCGTGAACGTGTTCCAGGCCTGGATCCGCGGTGACGTGGAGGTCTCCTTGTCCGACCATCTCCAGACTTTCCTGGCGCTGATGCGGATCCCCAAAATGGGAAAGGAAGAGGCGTTGAACCGCATCGTCGCCCTCGAATCGTCAAGGCCGAACGGCGGCCAAACCGGCGGCGCCGCCCAGCGCTAGCGCCGGCCAAACACCGGCCGCCTCGGCCCTAGCCCAGCCAGGCTGGCCGCGGCCCGGCCAGCGGCCCGGTAAGCCTGCCTTCAAGGGAAAACCGTACTTGCCCAGGCCGAGAAGGCCGCACAGCCGGCGGGCCCACCGGCGCGACAGATGCTGCCGGGGCGGCCGGCGTCTTGCCCAAGCTGAGAAGGCCGTCTAACCGGCGGGCCGCCGGTCAGCCTCACACCTCGCAGACCCCTCAGGCGAAGAGAGCCTCATTGACATCCGACTTGATCGCTTCGAGGCGGTCGCGGGCCGCCGCCCGTAGGACTGTCAGCTCGTCGAAGGAAGCCGTCGGGGAGACCGGGCGGAGCACCTCCAGATAACACTTGACCTTGGGCTCGGTGCCCGAAGGACGGATGACGACGCGGTCGTCATCATCCGTCAAGAACAACATGCCGTCGGTCGGCGGCAGGCCTTCGTAGCCTTCAGACAAGTCAGCCTGCTGGCGCACCAAGCTGCCGCCCAATTGCGCTGGCGGCTGGCGGCGCAGCTTCGCCATCGTGGCCGGTATCTGGGCGAGGTCGCTGAAGCGAGCCGACAACTGACTGGTCAAGTAGAGGCCGTGGCGGCGAGCCAGTTCATCGAGCAGGTCCACAAGCGTCAGGCCAGCCGCCTTGAGGCGGGCCGCCAAGCGTGCCACAGCCACCGCCGTAGACAGTCCGTCTTTGTCGTGGACGAGGTCGGGGCGGACGCAATAGCCGATGGCCTCCTCGTAGGCAAAAGCCATGTTTGGCACCCGGCCCATCCACTTGAAACCAGTCAGGGTGGTTTGACAGGCGACGCCGTGGGAGCGGGCGATGGCGGCCAGTTGGCGGGAGGAGACGATGGAGTTTACGAAGACGGCGTCGGCGGCGCGGGCCGGGTCGGCGGCCAGCGAACGGGCCGCGTCCTCCCCCAACAACGATCCCAGCTCGTCGCCGTGGAGCATCCGCCAGCCGGTTCTGGGGTCGGGCACGGCGACAGCGCAACGGTCGGCGTCCGGGTCGTTGGCGATGACAATGTCGGCGGCGGCGGCCCGGGCCGTCGCCAGAGCCAGATCAATGGCGCCGGGTTCCTCCGGATTGGGGAAGGCGACGGTCGGGAAGGCGGGGTCGGGTTCTTGCTGCTCGGCCACGGTGACGACGTCGTCGAAACCGGCCCGGGCCAAGGCGTCAAGGGCGATGGGGCCGCCGACGCCGTGCATGGCCGTGTAGGCGATGCGGAGGGGGGCGGCGGGCGGCGGGTCGAAGACGACGGGCGTGGAAGCCGGAGAGCCAGTCGCGGCGGTGGACGCGAGCACGGAGGCAGGGGAAGCGCCTACGGGGGCGGGAGCGGCGATGGCGGCGATGTAGCGCTGGCAAAGGTCAAGCCCCAGATCCGTCCAGCCGGACTCAGCCCGGGCGATGGCGGCGGCCGGCGGCGCAGCGGCGATGGCGGCGGCGATGGCGCTGTCGTGGGGCGGCACGATCTGAACCCCCCGCTCGGGGTCGGCCACGAGGCGGCCGCCCAGATAGACCTTGTAGCCGTTGTCGGCCGCCGGGTTGTGGGAAGCCGTCACCATGACGCCGGCGTCGGCCCCGAGGGCGCGCACGGCGTAGGCCAAGATGGGTGTCGGCAGCGCGTCCGGCAGCAGCCAGGCCCGGCCGCCGGCCGCCGTCACCACGGCCGCCGTGTCGAGGGCGAATTGGCGCGACTGCAAGCGGGCGTCGTTGCCGATGACGACGGTCGGCGGGGCGCCGTCGGAGCTGGCCGGCCCGGGAGCAGCGGCGGGGGCAAGGCCGGCGGGGGCGCCGTCGGAGCTGGCCGCGGCGTTGCCGAGGCCGTCGGCGGCCGGCGCGGCTGCCGCCAAGCTGGCCGTCAGGTAGTCGATGAGGCCGCGGGCCGCCCGTATGACGACAGCTCGGTTCATCCGGTTGGGGCCGGCCGCCATGGCCCCCCGCAACCCAGCTGTGCCGAACTCCAGATTGCCGGCGAAACGGTTCGCCAGTTCGGCCAGCGCGTCGCCGTCACCGGCCTCGGCCAGGGAAGCCAGCGCCGCCAATTCGGCCGTCGTACCAGGGTCCGGGTCGCCGGCCCGCCATTCCTCGACCGCCGCCAGCAGCGTCGTCACATCTGTTGTCATTACCGTCTCCTTGCTCACGCTTTCCCAAGCCTGTCTTTTCAAGACTGTTTCTTCAACACTGCCTTATCTGACGCTGTCTTTGCCAAGATCGTCACAGCGTCAAGGCCAAGCGCCCCGGCGCCGTTTCCTTGAAGCCTACTTTGCCAAGGTAGGCGGCCACGGCCGGGGTCGGCTGTTCAGCCGTCAAAACCGCGACGCCGGCGTGCCGGAAGGGGCCGGCGGGCGAATAGACGAAGCCGCCGGGGGCGAAATCCCGATAGGCCGGGATGACGTAATCGGCCAGCAGCTCCGCGTCGTCAGCCGTCGTCCGCCGCCAGGCCGCCAGCCCGATGGCCCGATCCTCATGAAACAAGACAACCGCCTCCGCCGCCGGGGTCTCAAGAGGCGCGTAGCCGGGGTGGAAGCGGGCCAAGTCATCTCCGAAGCGGGCCGTGAACCAGCCGAGCAAGGCCGGGTCGGCAGCCACGAAAGTGAAAGCCTTGGCCTGTTTTTTGTCCCGCCGGAGAGTCCAAAGGAAATAGGCGTCGATGAAGACGAGGACGGCGTTGACACCGACCATCGGCCAGACGCCGACGACGGCGTTGTAGGCGACGAGGACGCCAGAGGCGATGCCGTTGAGGACACGGAAACGCAAGAAGCGGGTCTGGAGGACCGAATAGACGAGGAGGGCCGAACCGATCCAGCCGACCGCTTCGAGGAGGTAGTCGTTCACTTGGCCGTCTCCGCGGCTGGCAGTTCGGCCAAGATGGCGGCAGTGGCCGACAGGCCCAGGCGGTCGGCCCCGGCGGCGATCATGGCCTGAGCCGCCGCCAGCGTCCGGATGCCGCCGCTGGCCTTGACCTGGAGGCGGTCGCCGACCGTCGCCTTCATGAGGGCGACAGCCTCGACGCTGGCGCCGCCGGCCGGGTGGAAACCCGTCGACGTCTTGACGAAATCAGCCCCAGCCGCCGCGGCCGCCTGGCAGGCGCGGACGATCTCATCGTCGGTCAGGGCCGCCGATTCGATGATGACCTTGAGGACGACAGGCGCGGGCACGGCGGCGCGGACGGCCGCGAGGTCAGCTTGGACAAGCTCCCAGTCGCCGGCTTTGACGGCTCCGAGGTTGACGACCATGTCGATCTCATCGGCCCCGGCCGCGGCGGCCGCGGCGGCTTCGGCGGCCTTGACCGAGCTGCGGTGCGCGCCGGACGGGAAACCGGTCACCGCGGCGACGTGGAGGCCGCAGGGGTCGAGGGGCAAGAGAGAGGGAGAAACGCAGACGGAGTAAACCCTGAGTTCGACGCCTTGGGCGACCAGGGCCGCCACGTCGGCGGGCGTCGCCTCGGGTTTTAAGAGGGTGTGGTCGACCATCTGGGCGAGTTCGCGGCGGGTCAACGGCATGTCAGATTCCTTTGCTGTCGGGCGCGCCCCCGGCAAGGGGCGCCGGTCGCGTCAAACTCCCTTGGCAAGGGCGCCGGACGCGGGTGGGAATTCAGGGAAACAAACTTTTCCCGCGAGCCGCCAAGCGGCCCTAGGCCCGGCTCGGACGGCAAGTCGAGGCGGCGCTTTCCAAGAGCCGCGGAGCGGCCGAAAGCGGCGCCGCGGGATGGCCGCCGGGTCCGCGGAAACCAAACCGGTCCCGCGAAAACGCGGCGGCCGCTTCCCGGTGCTGTCGCCGACAGCCCCAACAAGGACGCCAGCGGTGAAAACCCAAGGCGGTCAGGCATGGCCGCCGATCTGTTCGAGGACGACCGGGCGAGGAGGCGGGGCCGTCGCCGCGATGGTCCAGGCGCCGGCCAAGGCGGCCTTGGCCCGGCCGAAACGGTCAGGAGTGTCGGTGTGGAGCGTCAAAAGCGGCTGGCCGCGGCGTATGACGTCCCCCGGCTTGGCGTGGCAGACGACGCCGGCGCCAGCTTGGACCGGGTCGCCTTGGCGGGCCCGGCCGGCCCCGAGGCGCCAGGCGGCGACGCCGACCTGCTTGGCGTCAAGGCGGGCCAACACGCCGTCAGCTTCCGCCGTCAAAGTTTCCGTCGCCTGAGCCCAAGGCAGGTCAGCGTCAGGGTCGCCGCCCTGGGCGGCGATCAGGCGCCGCCAACTGTCCATGGCCCGCCCGTCCCGGAGCCGGTCGGCCGGGTCGAGGCAGCGTATGGAATCAGCCCACCGGGCCGCCTCGGCCGAGCCCGCGGCGAAGCCGAGGCCGCGGTGGCCCGCTTTCTCGACAACCGCCGCGGCCGCGTCGAGCATGGCCCGAGCCAATATGAGGGTGAGGCCTGTGACATCCGGCGGCCCGCCGCCGGCCAAGACCTCGACGGCTTCCCGCACCTCCAAAGCGTTGCCGGCCGTCAACCCGAGCGGAGTGTCCATGTCCGTGACGAGGGCAACCGTATGGACCCCGGCGTCTGTCCCCAGGTCCACCATCGTCTGGGCCAAGAGACGGGCCTGAGCGAGGTCGGCCATGAAGGCCCCCGAGCCGCATTTGACGTCGAGGATGAGCGCCCCCGCGCCTTCGGCGATTTTCTTGCTCATGATCGAGGAGGCGATGAGGGGGATCGAGGCGACAGTGCCGGTGGTGTCGCGGAGGGCGTAGAGCTTGCGGTCGGCCGGCGCCAAGCCGGAACCGGCCTGGCAGATGACGGCGCCCACCTCTTCTAACTGGGCTGCCATCTCGGCTTTGCCAATGGCCGCCCGCCAACCGGGGATGGCTTCGAGCTTGTCAAGGGTGCCGCCCGTATGGCCGAGGCCGCGGCCCGACAATTGGGGCACGATGACGCCACAGGCCGCGACCAAGGGCGCTAACGGCAAAGTGATTTTGTCGCCGACGCCACCGCTGGAATGTTTGTCGACGGCCGGGCGGCTGAGGCCGGAGAAATCCATCCGCTCCCCCGAGGCGATCATCGCGGCCGTCCAGCGGGCCAGTTCGGGCCGCTCCAAACCACGCCAGAAGACCGCCATGGCCAGGGCCGACATTTGCTCGTCTGCGACCACGCCACGCGTGTAGGCGTCGATCACCCAGTCGATCTGGGCGTCTGTCAGCAGGCGGCCGTCCCGTTTGGCCTCGATGATCTCAACGGCGTCGAAGGCTTCCGCCATGGCGCTGATCCCCTTTCGTTGTCGTATCGCCTTATTGCCATTGTCGCAGCGACGGCTCCCCGGAGGCGTTTCAAGCCTGGCCGGCGCTCTTCGGCCCGGACCAATCGTTTGGCCCCCAGGCTTGTGGCAACAGATCAGCCAACGTCACGACGCCAGCCGCTGTCAACAATTCTAATTGTAGACCGCCGTGTTCGAGGAGCAACTGCCGGCAACGCCCGCAAGGCGTGATGGGCTGACCCTCTTTGTCGACGCAGGCGAACCGGCTCAGGCGGCCGCCGCCGCCTAGAGCCAACGCCGAAACCAAGCCACACTCGGCGCACAGGGTCAGCCCCAAAGAAGCATTCTCGACGTTGCAGCCGGTCACGAGCCGGCCGGCGTCGGTGACGGCGGCGGCCCCGACCGGATAACCCGAGTAGGGCGCGTAGGCCTGACCGGCGGCGACCGCGGCGGCGGACCGCAACTCCTCCCATTCCACGGACGTCACCCCTTGTAGGCCACGCCCTCGGCGGCCGGAGCGCGGACTCTGCCGACCAGCCCGGCGACGGCGAAGACCGTCACGAGATAAGGAGCCATGAGCATGAACTGAGACGGTATCGCAACCCCGACGACGCCGAGGGCGTTTTGGAGGTTGTCGGCGAAACCGAACAGGAGGGCCGCCAAGATCGCCCCCTTGGGTTTCCAGCCGCCCAAGATCATGGCCGCCAAGGCGATGAAGCCGCGGCCCGCGCTCATCTCTTTGCCGAAAGCCAGGCCCGCCGCGACGGTGAAGTAGGCGCCGCCGAGGCCCGCCACGGCCCCACCCAAGATCGTGTTGCGGATCCGGGTCGCGTTGACCTTGATGCCGACCGTGTCAGCGGCCTTGGGATGCTCGCCGCAGGCCCGCATCCGCAGCCCCCAACGGCTCTTGAACAACATGACATGGAAGGCGGCGACGGCGATGTACATGAGGTAGACGAGCACGTTCTGGTCGAACAGGACCGGCCCTAGCACCGGTATCTGGCTGAGCAGCGGGATCGGCCAGCGGGGCAGCTGGGTCGGATTCGAGAAAACAGCGGTGTTGTTGGACAGGACGGTCGAGAAGAGGTAGCTGGTGAGGCCGGTGACCAAGACGTTGAGGACGATGCCGACGATGATGTGGTCGACCCAATAGCGGACGGCGAAGAGCGCCAAGAGCGCGCCGACGAGCGCGCCGGCCAGAGGAGCGCAGATCAGCCCAAGCCAAGGGTTGCCGGTGGCCGAGCCGACGACAGCGGCCAGGAAGGCCCCGGCCAACAATTGCCCCTCGATGGCCACGTTGATGACGCCGACGTGCTCGCAGACGCAGCCAGCCAAGGCCCCAAAGACAAGTGGCACCGACAAGAACAAAGCGCCCGACAACAAGGAGGTGAACTGGATGGCGTAACCTCGCCCTGCCACGGCCCACAGCAAGAAAGAGATGACAAGGGCCACGCCGAAGACGGCCGGCAGCCAAATCCCGGCCTTGGCGCGCTGGCTGGCCCGCCGCCAAGCCCAGCCGGCCAAAGCCAGCTGGATCAAGCCGAGGACGATGACGCTGGCCAAGGTCGGCAGTTCAAAGGACGGGCTGCCGAGCCCCGGCGCGCCCGTGGCGATTGAGATCAGGCTCGTCTCGCCGGCTTCGGCCGACAAGCCGAAGCCGAGGAGGCCGCCGACGGCCAAGACCGTGTAAGCGACGGGGGCTTTCCATGAAATGGGCACGGCCACATGGTGGGCCGCCGGGGTTGCGGGAACGGCGGGAGCCGTAGCGGTCATCGTGCTCATGCTGCCACCTCCGCGGCCAGACCGGATTTCGCCCGTTTCGATTCTTTCTGCCGTCGTCGCTCCGGGTCGGGCAACCGGAAAATCGCCTTGACCAGCGGCGGCGCCGCGATCAGCAAGACGATGACGGACTGGAGGACCAAGATGACGTCGATGGGGGTGCCGGTGGATGCCTGCATGAGGTAGCCGCCGGCCCGCAGGCCGCCGAAGAGGAGGCCGGCTAAGACGGTCCCCAGGGGCCTTGAGCGGCCCAGCAAGGCGACCGTGATGGCGTCGAAGCCGAAGGTGCCGGCGATGTCGGCGTTGAGCTGTTGCTCCGGCGAGGCCAGCAGTTGGGACGTGGCGGCCAAACCGGCCAAGGCGCCGGCGATGACCATGACCCAAACGGTCGAGGCGGCAACCGACATGCCGGCGGTGCGGGCGGCGTCTTGGTTGGCGCCGACGGCCCTGATCCTAAAGCCCAGGGTCGACCGCTCCATCAGCCACCAGACGCCGACGGCCGCCGCTGCCGCCAACACAAAGCCCAAGTTGACGGCCGTGCCGAAGAAGCTGGGGAAACGGGCCGTGGCGTCGACCGCCGGACTGACCGGGTTGTTCGAACCGGGTTTGCGGAAAGCGGCCAACGTCAAAAGCCAGCCCAAGAAGAAGCCGGCGACGGAGTTCAACATGATCGTGACGATGACCTCGTTCGCCCCCGTCTTGGCTTTCAAGAAACCGGGGATGAAACCCCAAACGGCACCGCCTACGACCGCGCCCAGCAGGCAGAGGAGGAGGTGCAAGCCGACCGGCAAATGCCAACTGAAGCCGATGTAGCCGCAGAGGATGGCCCCGAAGACGATCTGGCCCTGGGCGCCGATGTTGAACAAGCCGGCCCTAAAACCGATGCCAAGGCCAAGGCCGGCGAAGATCAGCGGCACGCTCATGGCGATGGTGTCCCAAAGAGGGTTGAAGAACTGGCCGACTGTGTAAGAGGAGGAGATGTTGAAGACCGCGCCTTGGAAAAGAGCGGAATAGGCGCCCGCGACGGCGTCCCAGACGGCGCCGAAAAAGTCGCCGGGGCGGGCGAAGAGGTAGGCGGCGGAGCGTTGGACGTCACGGTCGGCGGCAAGGATCAAGATGGCGCCGACGACGAGGGCGACGACGACCGCCAAGACGGAAGTCGCGACGGAGCCGTTGAAGGCTTTGGCCAAAGCCCCGCGGAAACGGCTGGGCTGGTCGGACGGCTTGTTGGCGGCCGCTCTCACAGCCGGGGTTTCTGCAGCCGTGGTCATGGCCTGGCTCCTTCCTCAGGGTCGGCGGGGACAGCCGGCGCAGCGCCTGCGGCGAGGGCGCCTGGGGTGGCCGCGTGGGCTTTGTGTTCGGCCAAGGCTTCCTCGTAGGGGACCCCGGCCATCATGAGCCCGAGGACGTCGCGGGGCGTGTCAGGCGGGACGATGCCGGTGAAGCGGCCCCGGTACATGACGGCGATGCGGTCGGCCAACGCCAGCACCTCGTCGAGTTCCGTGGAGACGATGACAACTGGCGTGCCTTTGTCGCGCTCTTCGACGATGCGGGCGTGGATGAACTCGATCGAGCCCACGTCGAGGCCCCGAGTGGGCTGGGAAGCGATAAACAGGCGCAAGTCGCGGGACAGTTCGCGGGCCAAGACGACCTTTTGCTGGTTGCCGCCCGAAAGGGTGCCGATGGGAGTGTCCACACCGCGCGTGCGGACATCGAATTGTTCGATCTGCCGGCTGGCATTGTCCGCGATGGCTCCGATGTCCAAGGCTCCCGCTTTGGAGAACGGGGCGGCGGAAACCTGGTCTAGGACAAGGTTCTCGGCAATCGTGAAACTCGCCACCATGCCGTCTTTGGAACGGTCCTCGGGAACGAAGCCGACGCCGTAGTCGAGGACCTCGCGGACCGACAGGCCGGCCAGTTCGCGGCCGTCCAGCCGAATCGATCCGGCCGTCGGGTGGCGCAGCCCGAGGAGGACCTGCGTCAGCTCAGTTTGGCCGTTGCCTTGGACGCCCGCGACAGCCAGGATCTCCCCCCGGGCGACCGCGAAAGAGACATCGTCGAGGGATGTCAGCCCGGAAGGCTCGACAAGGCTGAGGTCGGACACTTCAAGGGCTTTGGGGCCAGGTTCGGCTGGGGCCTTGGCGACCCCGAGGCCGACCGAGCGGCCGACCATGAGGGACGCCAACTCCGTTTGCGAGGCGGTCGGCGCGGCCGAGCCGACGACCTTGCCGAGGCGTATGACCGTGATGGCGTCGGCGACCGCTTGCACCTCGCGCAGCTTGTGGGTGATGAAGACGATCGAAGTGCCGGCGGCCTTGAGCTGGCGCATGATGGCCATGAGCTCGTCGGTTTCCTGGGGCGTCAATACGGCGGTGGGTTCGTCGAGGATGAGGATCTTGGCCTGGCGGGACAAGGCTTTGATGATCTCGACCCGCTGCTGGGCGCCGACCGGGAGGTCTTCGACCATGGCGTCAGGGTCCACATCGAAGTGGAAGCGTTCGGAGATCTCCTTGACGAGGGCGCGGGACTTGGGCAGGTCGATGAGGCCGAGGGCTTTGGCCGGCTCGTGGCCCATGGCGACGTTCTCGGCCACGCTGAAGACTGGTACGAGCATGAAGTGCTGGTGGACCATGCCGATGCCCGCGGCCATGGCCTCGCCCGGCCCGGAGAAGCGGACGGGCTGGCCGTCCAAGAGGATCTCGCCGCCGTCGGCCGCGTAAAGGCCGAACAAGACGTTCATGAGGGTGGATTTGCCGGCGCCATTCTCGCCTAAGAGGGCGTGGATTTGGCCTGGCTCGACGACGAGGTCGATCGCGTCGTTGGCGACAAAGCTGCCGAAGCGCTTCGTGATCTGGCGGAGTTCGAGGCGCAAGAAAAGCTCCTTTCGTCCCTCATCGTCGAGGGGCAGACGGCGGGACCGGTTTTCGCCTTAAGCGACAGCCGGCTCCTCGTTGGGACACGCTAGCGCATAGGTTCAACTAGGGCCATAGGGGACTGCCGTGACATGGGCTTCGTCACTTACAAACTCCGCCGGTCCGGCCCAGACCGGCGGGGATTGCCCCCGGGGCTATCGGGGCTGGCTGATTCGCCGCGAATCTCAAGGACCTGACGGACCCGGGTGACCCAACCTACCTTGAGTTCGACAATTCGCCGCGAATCTCAAGGACCTGACGCTCCGGGGCAGCTTGGCCAGGCGCCGTCGATGCTCGCCTGCCAGTTTGGGCTGACTGCCCAAACGCCGTTCTTGGTGGAGCCGCGGCGGTGCGCCAGAGCCGCTTTCCGCAGCTTGGCCAGGCGCCGTTCCACCGTGGCCTGCGATTTGCGGGCCGCTGCGGCCAATCGGGCGGCGGTCAATGTCGGGTCGCGGGCCAACTCTTGCAGGATGAGTCGGTCAACGCCATCCAGCCGAACCGTTCTGCCCGCATTTACCCCATCACTTCTTCCATCATTTTGAGCGCCGGCCAAGATCGCCAGGGACGCCGACGGCTCCCGGCTAAGCGCGCCGGGAGCCGTCGCTACGTCTCAAGGGTCCGTCTTTGGGGTTGACTGCCCAAGCGGCGGCCGTCTTGGCTGGTTTTTAGGACTTCGGGTCGCTCGGGGAGGTGACCTTGAGCTTGCCGGAGATGATGTCGGCCTTCAACTCTTCGACCTTAGCCTTGAGATCGGCTGGGACAGTGGAATCGAAGTCGTGGTAGGGGGCGATGCCGACGCCGTCGTTGGCCAAAGTGCCGACGTAGGGGTCGCCGGAGAAGGAACCTTCAGAGGCCTGCTGGACCGTGTCGAGGACCGCCTGGCCGATCTCCTTCATGACCGAGGTCAAGAAGAGCTCCTTGTATTGGCCGGCGGATTCGTAGCCGTCGGAGTCGACCCAGACGATGGCGACGCCGCTGGCTTCCTTGGCGGCCGCGGCGGCGCCAAGGCCGACCGGGCCGGCCACCGGCATGATAACGTCAGCGCCTTGGTCGATGAAGTTCTTCGTCGTGTTCTTGCCCTTTGACTGATCTTCGAAATCACCGGTGAAAGAACCGTCCTGCTTGGCCTTGTCCCAGCCCAGCAGCTTGACCTCTTTATTAAAATCTTCGTTGTATTTGGCGACGCCGTCGGCGAAGCCGTCCATGAAGATCGACACAGACGGGATGTTGATTCCGCCGAAGGTGGCGACGATTCCGGTCTTCGAATAGCCCGCGGCCAGGTAACCGGCCAGGAAAGAAGCTTCCGAAGTCTTGAAGATGAGCGGCTTGACGTTGTCAAGCGTGATCGAATCATCGTCGATGATGGCGAAGTGGTCGGCCGGGGCAGCCTCGGCGGCCGCCTTCGTGGCCTCGGCCAACAGGAAGCCGACCGTCAAGATGAGGTCGCAGTTTTGAGACTGCATGGACTTGATGTTGTTGGCGAAGTCGTTGGAGTTCTTCGACTCAGCCTTTTGGACTTTGATGCCCAGCTCCGACTCGGCCCGCGCCATGCCTTCCCAGCCCGACTGGTTGAACGACTTGTCGTCAAAACCGCCAGAGTCCGAAACCATGCAGCCGGTGAAATCACTGGACGAACCGCCCGGAGAGGCGCCCTCGTCGGGGGCTGCGGCGCAGCCGGACAAGAGCAGGGCCATGGCAGCCAAACCGGCCGCCGCTGTCGCAAACTTCTTCTTCAATCTGATCACTCCAACATATTCGTGAATCGAAGGACGGCGCCAGGCCACACAGAGGCGGCCCTGGCTCTCCGCTCTAACCTACCCGACAGGCCTCGGCTTTGCCCTTGCCCCCATGTCACGATTCGGTTGCGATACGGTGAGCCGCCGCCGGCCCGGCCGCGCGCTTTGGCCGCGTCCTCAAACCCGGCTCTCAGCGCCCCGGACGAGGCTCCACTCCGCCGGGGCCAACCACGGTCTTGAAGACGTCCTACGCGATGAGTCGACGAGGCTCCACTCCGCCGGGGGCCAACCGCTTCAATCCCCGTCTGGGGGCGCCGTCGCGTCGATCATGGCCGAACCGACGACGCGAGGACCGTCGTAAAAAACTATAGTTTGGCCAGGGGCGACACCGTAGGCGGGTTCGCGCAAACTGACGGCCGTCGCGGCGCCTTGGGCCTCGACCTGGATGTCGGCCGCCAGAGCCTGGCCGTGGGCCCGGAACTGGACGGCGGCGGCGAAGCGGTCCGGCGGCGGGCCAGAGCACCACAGAGGCGGGCCGGTTTCGATCCGGCCGACCCGCAGAAGCGAGCGCGGCCCGACCGTCACGACGGCCGCGGCCGGGTCGATCTTTGTGACATAGCGCGGCTGGCCATCCGCCGCCGGCCGCCCCAGGCGCAGGCCGCGGCGCTGGCCGACCGTGTAGGCGAAGAAGCCCTCGTGCTTTCCGACCACGGCGCCGCTTTCGTCCCGGATCGGCCCCGGCCGCCGGCCCAGTTTGCCGCGGAGCCAACCGGCCGTGTCGCCGTCCGGGATGAAGCAGATGTCGGTGCTGTCCGGTTTGGCCGCCACCTGGAAGCCGCGCCGGGCGGCTTCAGCCCGTACCTCGGTTTTAAGCGAGCCGCCCAACGGGAAATACGAGCAGCGCAATTGTTCTTGGTTCATGACCGCCAGGACATACGACTGGTCTTTGGCCGCGTCGGCGGCCCGGCAAAGTTCGACTGTGCCGTCCGGGCGCCGCAGCAAGCTGGCGTAATGGCCCGTCACGATGCCGTCAAAGCCGAGGCGGAGAGCCCGTTCGAGAACAGCGGCGAACTTGACGGACTCGTTGCAGCGCAAACACGGATTGGGAGTGCGGCCGGCTTCGTATTCGGCCAGGAAATCCTCCACGACCGCCTCTTGGAAACGTTCGGACAGGTCCCAAACGTAGAAGGGCAGGCCGAGGGCGTCAGCTACCCGCCTAGCGTCGTGGGCGTCTTCTAAAGAACAGCAGCCGCGCGACCCGGGCCGGTAATCGGCCAGGCGGCGGAACAAAGCCAGGTGGATAGCCGTGACCTCGTGCCCGGCCTCAGCTGTCAAGGCGGCGGCCACCGCCGAATCGACGCCGCCGGAGAGGGCGGCGATCAGGCGGGCCACGGCGGCGCTTCCCGGACTCGGCTGAGGATCGCCGGCAAAGCGGCCAGCAGAGCTTCGACGTCGGCGGCCGTGCTCGTCCGGCCCAGGCTGAAGCGGAGAGCGGAGCGGGCCGACGGCTCGTCGTAGCCCATCGCCAGCAGGACGTGGCTGGCTTCGGACAGGCCGGCCGAGCAGGCCGAACCGGTCGAGCAGGCGATGCCGGCGGCGTCGAGCAGCAGCAGCAAGTCGTCGCCGAGGCAACCGGGGAAGAGGGCCAAGACGATGTGGGGCGAGCGCCAAGCGGGGTCGGCGGGGCCGGCCAGCATGGCAACCGGGCCGGCGGCCG
>JAIRXC010000209.1 GCA_031268515.1 Propionibacteriaceae bacterium | reverse complement strand
CGACCCCGACGTGTCGACGATGACTATCTCCCCGACCTCGCCCTGGCGGGTTTGGCCGGCCAAGCCGGCGCCAGCGCACGTCACCGAGACGATGGCGTGGACATCGGTGCCCTGGTCGGGCAGGAACTCGTTTTGATAGACACTCGCGCTGAAGGTGGCCATGGATGAATTCTCTCAGATCTCGCAGCGCGCCAAAGCGGCAGTTACGTTGTCATGGCCGCCTTGCTCGTTGGCCCAAGCGACGAGCCGTTCGGCCAAGACAGCCGGCGAAGGGGCCAGGCCATCGTCCGACTTGGCGGCCTGGGCGAGGACAGCCCCGAGGTCGTCTGGCGACGAGGCGTAATTCCACAGGCCGTCCGAGCAGACGAGCGCCCAGCCTGACTCCGTCAGCGGAAATTGGGCGAGGCTCGGCTCTGGACTGCCGGCGTCGCGGCCCAACCAGCGCGTGATCGTGTGAGCGAGGGCGGAGGCCTCGGCCGTGCTGCGGGCGACCCCCTCGTTGATCTGAGCTTGGGCGAGAGAGTGGTCCTCGCTCAACTGGCGCGGTTCGCCCTCGTCGGGAAACCAATAGACCCTAGAGTCGCCGAGGTTGGCCGAGCAGATGACAGGCCCGAGAATCCAGGCAATGGCAATTGTTGCAGAAGCTGGATTGGCGGAATCGGGGGCGGTTGCGGCGACCACCGCGGCGTCGGCCTCCCGTATCGCCTGGCGCAGGGCCTGGTCCAAGGCAGCTTGCCGAGATGCCTCAAAGCCGAGGCCCGCCGGCCGGCCGGCCCCCCAGAGAGACCGGCAGGCCGCCTTGGCCCCCGCCAAAGAAGCGACATCGGAGTCTTGGGAGGTTGTCACCCCATCGCAGACGACCAGGACGGCCCGGCTGCCAGGCTCAGGGTCGGCGGCCACGGCGAGAGCGTCTTCGTTGCCGCTGTGATGGCGTCCGATGTCGCAGACGCCGCCGATCCAGCTGACAGGCGCCAAGGTGTAGTGGTCGCGCGGACGGGGGGCGCGGGCGCCGCACTGGGTGCAGTAGCCGTCGGTGTCGACCACGCCGCCACAACCTGGGCACGTGTCCGACCAAGCCAGCGCCGGGTCTCCGCCCGGGAAAGCGACCGGCTGGGTCGGGATGTCGGCGCCTTGCCAAAGGACGCCCGGGGCGGCAGAAGCTTGTGGCGCCGGCAAGGGGACGGTCGGATCGTCGGCCAGCGCGTCGGCGGGAGAGACTGGGATTTGCGGCGGTGACACGTCTTGCGGCGGCGTTGCGGGGGTGGTTGCGGCAGCGAGGGTAGCTGTTGGGATGATCACGGGGGCGGTCACGGCGGCGGTTTGCGGCGGCAGGCGGGGAGTCAGATCGCCAGGCAGAGCGTCGGCCGAGGTGGTTAAATCGTCGGCTTCGGCGGGGCTTTGCGGCGTTGTCAGGAGGCCAGACAGATGATCGGGCGGGGCGGTCGGACTGTCGGGCAGAGCGTCAGGAGCGGACGGCCGGGTCAAACGGACGGTTGGGGTGTCGTCTTGGGCGGCCGCGTCGGCTGGCGCCTTAAGCTCGGGCGCGGGCGTGTCGAAAACAAGGCCGCCGGCGGGGATGCCGAAACCGTTGTGAGCGGGCGGGGGAGAGCCGGGGACGGTTTCGTCGGCAGGCGTCATGGGACTGGCGGCCGACGCGGCGGCTGGGGCGGCCGCCGGAGTAGGCCGGGCCGCTGCGGCGGGAGCGCGGCTTTCCTGCGCGTCTTGGCTGGCCGGGCGCTCCTGTGTGTCCTGGTCGGCCGGGCGCTCGGTTTGACTCATAGAAGGGTCCACTTTCTTGTGCGGTTGGCCTCATCGATCAGTTGCGTCCGACGGGCGGGGTCTTGCTCCAGCTTGGCCCAAGTCCGGAGGGTTTCCTCCAGCTTGCCACGGAGGGCGGGCCGCGTGAACGGAGTGTCGCCGAGCTTGAGATCCCGCGCCGGCGCCCGGTTCGGAGGCGCGAAGGCGAGGGCCCGTTGGAAGATCTGAACGTCGGCCTTGGCCTGGCTGACCGGGTCAAGGCTGGCGGCGTGCGAGGCCCGGAGGGCGCGTTGGAGGTCGCCTAGGTCCTTGCCGCAGCTCACGAGGTAGGCGGCCTCAAGGCGATGGGCCTCCAGATAACCGCGGGCCGTCGGCGGGATCATGGCGAGCGCCGCCAAAACCCCGTCGAGGTCGGCCAAACGCCCGTCGGCCGTCTGGCGGCGAGCCCGGATGCGGGCCAAGCCGAAAGAGGCGCCAGTCAGATAACCCTGGTCGGTGGCAGCGCAAGCCTCGTACAATCCCTCGGCCACCTCCGGCCGCCCGCCCATCTCGCAGGCCACGGCGAGCGCGAACTGCGGAGCCAACTCGCCGGGGACCTGGCTGAAGACCGCGTTGAAATAACCCTGGGCCTCGTCCCAGCGGCTCTGGAGCAGCGCAGACAATCCAGCTAGCCAGGCGGCGCGCCAATCCCACGGGTCGGCGGTCAAAAGAGCCTGGACTTGCTGGGCCACGAGGGCGTGGTCGCCCAGCAGGAGGCCGGTCCAACAACGGGCTAACTCGACCGCGGGAGTCACGGCAGGCGGGTTGGCGAGAGCCCGGCGCCGGTCGGCGGCGGACAAAGGCCCGAGGGCGGCGACCCAGCCGTGGGCCGGGTCAGACAGATCGGTTTTGATCCTAGGCAACTGGGTCCAGTCGAAGGCGTCGGCGGCGATTGTCGGGGCCTCGAAGAGGTCAGAGCTGGCCGTCGATGTGGCAGCTCCGCCCCGCGCCCGGCCGACGGTTTCCCGCAGCACGCCGAGCAACTGCCCCCGCAACTCCTCAACCGAGCCGAAACGGTCGGCTGGAACGGGGGCGCAAGCCTTGGCGACAAGGCGGTAGAGAGAGTCGGCTCGGCCCAGCGCGCCGAGTTGGTCCGGCGGCGGCAGGGAATGCTGGAAGGCGCCTTGATAACCGCGGACCTCGGCGCAGCAGACAAGCAGGGTGCGGCCGATCGTATAGATGTCGGAGGCGACAGAGCAGCCCTGCGTGGCCACCTCGGGGGCTTGGAAGCCGACCGTTCCGAAGATCGGCGAAACATCGTCGTCCATACGCCGGACGCCGCCCAAGTCGATCAGCTTGACCGTGTCCTCGATGTGCATGAGGTTGTCGGGCTTGAAATCGCAATAGAGGAGGCCGCGGTGGTGGAGGTAATCAAAAGCGGGCAAGATGCCGAGGATGATCGCGCAAGCCTGGTCAAGGGGCAAGGGGTCGTAGGCGCCGCCGTTGGCGCTCATCCGGTCCTTGAGGATCTGCTTGACAGAACGGCCGTTGACGAACTCCATGACGATGTAGGCGGCGCCGAGGTGAGTGACGAAGTTGAAGATCTCGACAATCAGAGGGTGCTGGACTTCAGCTAAGAAACGTTGCTCAGCGATGGCGGAAGCCTGAGCGCTGTCGTCGCCCGCGTTGAGGAGGCCTTTGAGGACCACCCAACGGTTCGACACGTTGCGGTCCTGCGCCAGGTAGATCCAGCCCATGCCACCGTACGCGAGGGGTCCGCGGACCTCGTATTGGCCTGCCACCAACTCGCCGGGCTGGAGTTTGACGGTGAAAGAAAAAGGTTGGCGGCACTGCGGGCAATAACCTTCGAGGCGGCCTGCGCCGCCCTCGCCAGCTCGGCCGACCGGGGCGCCGCAGCTCGGGCAATTGCGGCGGTCTTCGGGGATGGCAGGATCGCTCAAGATGGCGGTGGCCGGGTCGGCGGCGGCCTCCTCGACGACGTGGGTGAGGCCGGCGCCGAGGGAACCGCTGCGGGGCCGGACCGCCGTGGCGCGAGCCCGGGCGGCCAAGGCTCCCGCCGGGTTGGCGGCCAGGCGGGCCGAGCCGATGGCGGTCATGCTGAGTTGGCCCGTCAACAAGGCGGTGGTCGAGGCGGCGGCTGTGGCGGCCGCGTTGGCCGAGGCGCCGCAGACCGTGCAATAACCGTCCTGGAAGCGGCCCGGACAACCAGGCGTCCGGCAAGGGCCGCCGTCTGGGCCTTGGGACGCTGGGACGCTGGGCGAAGGCGTGGCCGGGCGGGGGGCAGGAACAGGCGAGGGAGCGATGGGGCGTGGGCCAAGGGCAGTGGGTTGGGGAGCGGCCGGGCGCGAGGCAAGGGCGGCTGAGGGAACAACGGGGCGCGGTGGGGTGGCGGCCGGTGTTGAAGCCGCCTGGGTTCTAACCGCTGTGGCGGCGGGGCGGGTTTCGGGCGGCGGTTCGGCGGCGGTTGTCGCGGGCAGGCCGCAAACGTCGCAGTAACCGTCGACGATGGCGCCAGAGCAGCCGGGTCGGGCGCACCTCATGAGGCAGTTCCGGCGTCGAGGGCGGCGCGATAGGCGGCCAAGATGGGCCGGATGACATCGACGGGAGCGGGTTCACGGCCGAGCAGGGCGGCCGCCTGGCCAGACAGGCTCTGGACGGCTGGGTCGGCGGCCGCCGCAGCGGCCTCACGGCGGCTCAGAGCCGTGAACTCGTCGCGCAAGGCGGCCAAGGCGGCCA
>JAIRXC010000204.1 GCA_031268515.1 Propionibacteriaceae bacterium | reverse complement strand
CCAGTCGCCCTTTTCCATGGCCGCGTAGGCGGCCTCGTAGCGGGGGTCGGCTTCCGGGGCCTCAGGGGTTTCGGGGGCGACCGGCTGGGCCTTGCCGAGCACGCCATTGGCGGCCGCTGCTTTCAGCAACTCCCCGATGTAGCGGCCGGCTTCGGCCTTGGGCAAAGTGCCTTGCCAGAGGGGGACGAGCTGGCCGGCCAGGACGCCGACGACGGTGGGGACGGCGCGGATCTGCAAGCTGGCGGCGACGCGGGGCGCGGCGTCCACGTCGATCCGGGCCAAAAGCCAGCTGCCGCCCGCCGCGTCGGCCAATTCGGCCAAGCTGCGGCTGAGTTCAGCGCCGCCCGGGTCGCGCGGCGAATAGAACTCCACGACGATGGGGAAACGCGTCGATTGGCGCAAGGTCGCCTCGAAATTAGCCTCCGTGACCTCGGTCACGTAGGTCCCCGTGGTTTTCGCCCCGGCCGTCAAACTGCTCAGATCGACGGCGCCGCGGGCCTGCCCATGCTCACTCATGGGGGACATTCTTGCACCCAGGGAGGCTCCGGCCTTGGCGGCCGCGCCACGGAGGCTGCCCAGCAGGACGGCGACAGCTTCTTCTTTTAAAAAGAAAACAGACCGCCTAGCTCGCCTGGGGCAGCCACATGGTGGAGGATAGGGGCCATGACACACCCGAGAGCCGGACTGCCTGCCTTGCCGGACGACCTCATCGACGTCGACGCGGTCGTCGCCGCCTATTACGACCGCCGCCCCGACCCCGACGACCCAGGCCAACGGGTTGTCTTCGGCACTTCCGGACACCGCGGCTCGAGCCTCGACGGAACCTTCAACGAGGCTCACATCCTCGCCATTTCCCAGGCCATCGTGGAATACCGCAAGGCCCAGGGCACGACCGGGCCTCTCTACCTCGCCAAGGACACCCACGCTCTTTCCTTGCCGGCCTGGCAGACCGCCCTCGAGGTTCTGACGGCCGCGGAGATCGAGGTCCGGGCCGAACGCCCCGACGAATACACTCCGACACCAGCCTTGTCGCGAGCCGTCGTCGCGCACAACGCCGGCCGGAAAAACAACTTGGCCGATGGGATCGTTGTCACTCCGTCGCACAACCCGCCCCGTGACGGCGGCTTCAAATACAACCCGCCCGACGGCGGCCCGGCCGGCTCCGAGGCGACCCGCGCCATCGCCGACCGCGCCAACGAGTTGCTCCGCGACACCAGCCGCATCGCGCGCCGCTCAAACGGCGCCGTCCAGCGCTGGGATTATCGCACGGCCTATTGCGAGGACCTTGGAAACGCCATCGACCTAGACGCCATACGGTCGGCCGGGGTCCGGATCGGGGCGGACCCGATGGGCGGCGCCTCGCTGCAATATTGGCAATACCTGGCCGAGCGCTCCGGCCTCGACTTGACAGTTGTCAATGAGAAGCTCGACCCGGCCTGGGGTTTCATGACCCTCGACCATGACGGCAAAATCAGGATGGACTGCTCCAGCCCTTACGCCATGGCCTCCCTTGTCCAAAACAAGACCGCCTACGATGTCACGACGGGCAACGACGCGGACTCCGACCGACACGGCATCGTCACCCCGGACGCCGGGCTCATGAACCCCAACCATTACCTCGCCGTCGCCATCGCCTACCTGTTCGCCCACCGGCCCGGCTGGCCCGCCGAGGCCGGCGTTGGCAAAACACTCGTTTCCAGCTCGGTCATCGACAGGGTGGCCGCCGACCTCGGCCGCCGCCTGACCGAGGTGCCCGTCGGTTTCAAGTGGTTCGTGCCTGGGTTGATCTCGGCCAGTCTCGGCTTCGGCGGCGAAGAGTCGGCCGGGGCCAGTTTCCTGGCCCGCGACGGCCGGACCTGGACGACCGACAAAGATGGCATCCTCCTTGACCTTTTGGCCGCCGAGATCATCGCCGTCACCGGGCAGTCCCCGTCGGTCCTCTACCGTGGTTTGGAGGAGAAATACGGCGCCGCCGCCTACGCCCGCGTCGACGCCCCGGCGACGCGTGAGCAGAAGGCCCGCCTGGCCGCCCTTTCCCCCGCCGACGTGGCGGCGACGGAACTGGCCGGCGAGCCGATCACGGCCAAGCTGACGACGGCCCCTGGCAACGGGGCGCCGATCGGCGGCCTCAAGGTGGCGACGGCCCACGCCTGGTTCGCCGCCCGCCCTTCCGGCACTGAGGATGTCTACAAGATCTACGCCGAATCCCTCCGCGGCCCCGACCACCTGGCCGCGGTCCAAACCGAGGCCCGTCAGGTCGTCGCCGCCGCCTTGGCCGCCTGACCTGGGAGCCAGCCTCCGGCCCCCACCCGAAGAAAGGACCCCGACACGTCTCGTCTGATCCGCTTCCTCGTCCCGCTCGCCGTCGTCCTCGCCGTCGCCGGCTGCAGTTCTAAACCGCCCGCCGAAACCCCGCCGCCCGAGGTTTCTTCCCGTCCGCCGGCCAGCCGCACGGCGGCGCCATCTCCATCCCCATCCCCGACGCCGGCCCCGGCCGCCAGCTCCGAGGCGGCGGCGACACCGGACCCTGAACGCAAGGGCGTCGAAGACGCCGTGGCCCGCTATTACGAGACCTACAACCGCCTCAGCCGCGACCCTGACGCCGACCTCCTCGCCGTCTACGACGTCGCGGTGGACCCGCAAAGCGAGAAGGCCTACGTCCAGCTCAGCGCCATCCGCGCGGCTGGCCAACGCCAAACCGGCGACATCAAAGCGGTTGTCGAGGCCTTCATAATCGGCGACTCTCCGACCTCCTACATCGCGGACGTCTGCGTGGACACGGCAAAAGCCGATGTCATCGACGCCGACGGCAACTCCGTTTGGAGCCAATCCGAGTTGCGCAGGACCTACGCGACGATCTGGGTCGAGCGGATGGGTTCGACCTATGCGGTCAGCGAGATCCAAGCCCACATCGACCAACCCTGTTGACACGTCCTGGCAAGATCGCCGTCTCCCCGGCGCGCCTGGCTTGTAGCTTTGGGCCCTAGCCGCCGGACAGGCGGTCCAGCCGTCTCCCCGGCGCGCCTGGCTTGGAGCCACTCGACCGGAGCGGCGGCTGAGATGCTGTCGCCGTCTCCCGGGCGCGCCTAGGCCGCTCGCAGCCCGTCGGCTGGCCGCCTGCTCCGAAACCGCCAGCCGGCTGGCTGCCCGCGCCTCGGAAAGCCGGTCCGGTCTGGAGGGCCGGGCCGTTAGGGTGGTCGCTGTGACGAAGATGATTGCGGTGATCGGCGGCGACGGCATCGGACCGGAGGTGACCGCCGTGGCTGTGCAGGCGCTTGACGCCCTCGGCCTCGGCTTCCACTACACCTACTATGACCTCGGCGCCGGCCATTGGCTGAAGACCGGCGAGGTCCTCGAAGACGCCACGCTGGCCAAGCTGGCGGCCGCCGACGCGATCTTGCTCGGGGCGGTCGGCGCGGCCCCCGGTTCTGCCGCCGTGCCCTCCGGGCTCTTGGAGCGCGGCCTCCTCCTCAAGCTCCGTTTCGCTTTCGACCACGCCGTCAACTTGCGGCCGTCCCACCTCTACCCTGGCGTCCCGGTCCCCCTCGCCCAGGTCCCGTCCGAGGTCGACTTCGTCGTCGTCCGGGAGGGCACCGAGGGCCTCTACTGCGGCAATGGCGGTGTCATCAGAGAGGGCACCGGGCAGGAGATCGCCACGGAAGTCTCCGTCAACACGGCCTACGGGGTCTCCCGCGTCGTCCGCTATGCCTTCGCCTTGGCCGCCCGCCGCCGCGGCCGGCTGACGCTCGTCCACAAGCACAACGTCCTGGTCAACGCCGGCGGCCTCTGGCGGCGCCTGACGGCCGAGATCGGAGCCGAGTTCCCTGACGTTGAAACCGATTACCTCCACGTCGACGCCGCCACCATCGCCCTCCTGACCGATCCGGGCCGTTTCGACGTCCTAGTCACCGACAACTTGTTCGGCGACATCCTGACCGACGAGGCGGCCGCCGTGACAGGCGGCATCGGGTTGGCCGCCAGCGCCAATCTCAACGTCGACGGCCCTTACCCGTCGATGTTCGAGCCGGTCCACGGCTCCGCCCCTGACATCGCCGGCCTCGGCGTCGCGGACCCGAGGGCCGCTGTCTTGTCCGCCGCGCTCCTCCTCGACCATCTCGGCTATGAAGCCGAGGCGGCCCGCGTGCAGGCGGCCGTCGCCTGGGACATCGCCGCGGCCGGTTCGG
>JAIRXC010000203.1 GCA_031268515.1 Propionibacteriaceae bacterium | reverse complement strand
TTTTGGCACTGTTCTGGTGTTGGCGTGTGTCCGCCCCGATGCCATAACGATGCCGCGGCCCCCGTGACGGGTTCCGCCGCCTACTATGGAAACCCCCCTGAGCGACCAGGCCCGGCTGGTCATGTGATCCCTCTGACCATCCAGCCGTTTCACCTGAAACTGTTTTCGCCTCCAGCCAGCCCGGACCCTGCAACCGCTCTGCTAAGAGGCCGTCCCAAACATTCGAACCAGACACGCTTCGGTCTTGGCTGGTCTGGCTGGCGGAGCCGCTGTTGGCAAGAGGCTGCGACCGGCGGATAGAGCGTCTGGTTTGCCCGGTTGGCAATGTGCGAGATGACATGGGGGACCTCCAAGGGGAAAGGCTGTGGCAACAACTACCGACGTTGAGATTGCACACTAGCATCAACCTGGAAGAGTTCACAAACGCCCTAGTGAAACCTGAAATGCGACATCCGCAGGTCAGCAGCCAATATGGCGTGCTCGCCGACCCCGTCGTAGCTTTGCCTACAGCCGGAGTCCAGCCAACTTCCCAACGCCTGCGCGCTTTCCGCGCCTCCAGCCGCCCAAGGCGCCCCAGACGACCGCGGTCTGATTCCCCAGCGTCCGCAGAGCAGGCGACGACGAGCCGAGACCGCCTGGGGGCACGGAGCTGCTTCCCCAGCGTCCGCAGGGCAGGCGTCCTCTTCAATTGGCTGCGGCCCTGCTGGGGCTGATTTATCAGCGTGTCGGGTTTGACCTACGTACCTGGAGGTCGTGATGGCTGGCATGGGGACCGGGAACAGTGTTGAGCAGGTTGTGGTGTATCTGCGGATTCCGGAGGATCGCACGGGCGCGGAGGCAGGCGTGGACAGGCAGTGCCAAGACTGCCTGGACCTGCGCTCTCGGCTGGGGGCGGACGGGCCGGCGGTGTTTATGGACAACGACATTTCCGCGTATGGGAACAAGAAGCGGCCCGGCTACCTCGAATTCCTAGAACGGGTCAAGCTTGGCCCGTCGCGGATCGTGGTGTAGCGCGTTGACCGGTTCTACAGCACATACGCTTTAAACTTGCGCGCGGATCGCTCATTTCTGCTTCGCCATGTCGTCTGATATCGCTATGGAATGGGGCCCAGGATGATTCCGGGTCTGTGATCGCCGTGGTAGCATGCGGGTGAAGCCCCGGTGGAGCTCTGGCCTTTAGGGTTACGTCTTGCCGGGGCATTGACTTGCCCGTCCCAACCTGACGGTGACCGAGGCCTCGCCCTGGAGACTTACGAGTGGAACCTCCGGCTCACCCACGCGGTCCTGCGGGACACCGCCCACTTCGAGATCGCGCTGCGCAACGCCTACGACTTGGCGGTGCAGACGCGCTGGAACCGCCCCAGCCACTGGCTGTCCGACCCGGCGTCTCCGGTTTTGGCCCTCTTGTGGCGTAACAGCCACGGGCGGCGCCTGGACGTGAACATCCCGAACCGCAGGGAAGTGACCGAAGCCGTCCACCGCACGCGCGGGGGCGCCGCGACCCCTGGCGCGGTGATCGCGGAGCTGCCGTTCGGATTCTGGTGGCACTTGTCAGACGCCGCGCACGAGCAGACTGTCTGGATCCCATATATCTACTACTCCTGGCCGAAGGGCACTTCGCGGCGGCAGATTGACCGCGCCGTGTACTCGGTCAACGCTCTGAGAAATAGGGCGGCGCACAGCGAGCCGCTATTCTCTTTGGCCGGCTGGGGAAGCGTTATCAAGGTCTGCTCGCGGATCGTGAGCCTGTTGGATCTGCTGAACACCGACCTAGCAGACTATGTGCGCCAGACGTCTACCGTTCAGGCGGTGATGGCCCAGCGGCCGTAGCCGACGGCCAAGCGCGGGTTTCGGGGGCCGCCCTCATTCTGCCTGAGGATAGGCCCGGCGCCTTGGACTGGCGGCGGGCCCCACCTACGGCCGCTGCGACGGGCGATTCCTATCGATGCCGTGGCTTCTCCGAGTCTGCTCGGCAGCTATTCACCCCCCAGTGGCGTCAAACACGGCATGTGGTATCGCCAGCGTCCACAGGGCTGCTGCTTCGCCAGGCTGGAACCGGCCGACCCGCCAAGCTGATTTTCCAGCGACCGCTGGGCAGGCCGCAGGCAAGCCCGCGCCACGCAGTTGAAGCCTAGTTTTCCGGCCCGGTCGTGGGTTGACCTCCGCCTAGAGTCTTCGGCCGCCAGCGTTCCGGCCTAAACCCCGCCGCTAATGCTCCGCCGTCGGCAACGTGACCGTGAAGACCGCCCCTTGGCCGAGGCCGGGACTGCTGGCTGTGGCCGTGCCGCCGTGGGCAGCCACCAGGGCCCGGACAATCGTCAAACCGATGCCAGAACCGCCGGAGCCGCGGTCGCGGGCCGAGTCGATGCGATAGAAACGCTCGAACAGGTGCGGCAGGTGGGATTGGTCGATGCCCTCGCCGTCGTCGCGGACCTCGACGGCTACCTCGCCGCCGCGGTCGCCGGCCGGGCGGACCGTCACAACGACATGGCCGCCCGGGGGCGTATGCCGCCTGGCGTTGGTGAGGAGGTTGGCGAGAACTTGCTCGATACGGTCGGGGTCGGCGTCGATGACGAGTCGGTCGGCGCCGTCTTCAAACTGGCGGTCCAAGGCGACGCCGGCCTCAGAGTAGGCCACAAGGGCACTTTGGCAAGCGTCCGTCACAACGTCGCCGACCGCGAGACGGCGCCGCCGCAACGACAGGTGGCCTTCTTCCACCGTGGCGACAAGGCTTACGTCGGCGGCCAGGCGGGTCAGGCGGGCGGTTTGCTGGCGGAGGATGGCGAGGGTTTCCGCGTCGGCGGCCTCGTCGCCGTCGCTGATCGTCTCGAGATAGCCGTCTAAGGTCGCCAACGGAGTCCGCATTTCGTGGGCCAAGTCGCCGAGGAGCCGCGCCCGCGTCGTTTCGACCTCGCGTAATTGTTCGGCCATCGTGTTGAAAGCCTGGCCGAGGGCTTCGAATTCGGCCCCCATGTGAGAAGCGCCGATACGGACGTTGTGGTCGCCTTGGGCGATGCGGGTGGCGCTGCTGCGGACAGACGTCACCACGGAGATCATGCTGCGGGAATTCAGGAAGACCAGCACGCTGCTGGCGACGAGGGCGGTCAAGCCGGCGGCTGCGACCACCCATCTGGCCGACTCGATGTAAGCCGCCTTGGCCAAGTCAACGACGTGGCTGTCGACGACCCCGTGCCCGTGGAAGCTGCGTTCAAACAGCCAGGGGCCAAAGGTGTTGACGGCTATGAAGGCGCACAAGACAGCCAATAATACGACGACGACGGTGATGGCGATCTGACGCAGGGCCAAGCCGCCCCGGACGGCCCGGCGCACAAGGTTGCGGGCCGCTTCGGCTGGCAAGCCCGCGTCGGCGCCCGTCGGCGGCGTGAGGCGAAGCGGGGCGGACACGGCTCCGGCGGTCGGGGCCGCGCTAGAGCGGCCGGCAGTCTGGCCGGAGGCGGTGCTGGGAGGATGGCGCTCAACCACGGGGCCACCTTAGAACACCAAGACGACGCCGGCGCCAAAGCCACGGTGACTTCGCGGCGGCAGTCCGCCCGTAGGCCGGGCTTCCATCACCCCGGCCACGAATGACACGGTGTCAGCGGCCCGGCGTCCGTAGACCGTTGGGCGAAAACGGCTGGGCTGCGGCGGACTGGCCGCACCAGCTTGGCGTCGGCTGGCTGAGCCTCGGGGAAAGCGGTCAAAAATCGTCCAGGCGGTAGCCCACGCCGCGGACCGAGCGGATGAAGTCGGCGGCGGCGCCGGCTTCGGCCAGCTTGCGGCGGATGTGGGCGATGTGGACGTCCACGACGTGGCCGTCCCCGACCCAGCCTGGCCCCCAGACCCAGCCGAGCATGTCGGAGCGGGTGACGACGCGGCCGGGGGCCTCGGCCAGGACCCGTAGGATGTCGAATTCGGTCCGCGTCAACTCGACAAGACTGCCTTCGAAGCGGACCGTCCGCCCGTCAACGTCGAGGACTAGGTCGCCCCACACAAGCGAGGTGTCGGCGGTAGCAGGCGAGGCCGACGCGGCGGCCGGGGCCGTCAGACGGGCACGACGGCGTAAGGCGGCGATCCGAGCCACCAATTCGCGGGGGCTGAACGGTTTCGTCATGTAGGCGTCGGCGCCGACGGACAGGCCCAGAAGCGTGTCGGCCTCCTCCGCCCGGGCCGTCAACATGACAACGAAACAGTCAGAAAAAGTGCGGATACGACGGCAGACCCCGATGCCGTCGAGGCCGGGCAACCCGAGGTCGAGCACGACGACCTCCGGCAAGACCTGCCGTACGGCCGCCAGTCCGGCCGGCCCGTCGTAGGCCGTCGTCACAGCGAAGCCCGCCCGGCTCAAACAGCCGGCCAACAACCGGGCCAACGGCTGCTCGTCCTCGACGATGACAGCGCGCGGCGGCCCGCCCGAAGCTGGCCCGGGCTGGCCGTCAGGCACGCCGCGGGAATCCAGGGCAGCGGCCAAGTCCGCGCCGACTAGGTCCGCGTCATCACCCACAATGCGGGAGTCTAGAACATCTTGGCTGTCAGAACGCGAGCCGCGAGAGCAGCGGGTGGTCCTACCGCGTCAGCGGCGCTAAGAGCCCCCGGGATCAGCTAAAACGCCGTGGCAAGCCGGGGCGCCGCCGAGAGGCTTTTCCTCGCGGCTTGCAAAGCGATGAGACACTGGGGCCGTACGGCGGCCGGCGCGGGAAACTGGCGCCGCAGAGAAACTACCGCCGTGTTAAAACGGCTGCTGCGGCAAAACCGCTGCTGAGTCAAAGCTGTTGCCGCGTCAAAACCGCTGCCGTATGAAAATTGCCATCGTCTGAAAACTCACAATGCGCGAAAGCGCCGCCGCGTCAAGCCGGCCGGCGAAACGCTCTGACGGGCGACGGCGCCAGGCGCCTCGACCTGGCAGAGTGGAGCCATGCAGATTCTCATCGTCGACGATGACCAGTCCGTCCGTGATTCCCTGGCCCGCTCGCTCCAGTACGGCGGCTACGAGGTGACGACGGCAGCCGACGGGGTGGAAGCGCTCGCCAAGCTGGCGTCCATGAGGGCAGACGCCGTCATCATGGACGTCATGATGCCCCGGCTCGACGGCCTGGAGACGACGCGGATGTTGCGGCAATCCGGCAACGACGTCCCAATTCTCGTCTTGACCGCCCGCGACGCCGTCGATGACCGGGTTGACGGCCTGGACGCCGGCGCCGACGACTACATGGTCAAACCGCCGCTCCGCGACGAACTGATGGCCCGGCTGCGCGCCTTGACCCGGCGCTCTCACGCGGCCGAGCCGACGGCGGGCGGAGCCGACTCGTCCGACCGCCTCGCCTTCGCCGACCTCAGCCTCGACCCGCAGACGCGCGAGGTGGTCCGCGGCGGCCGGCGTATCGCCTTGACCCGGACCGAGTTCGCGCTCCTCCAAACCTTCATGGAAAACCCCCGCCGCGTCCTCGAACGCAGTTGGCTGCTGAACGAGGTGTGGGGCTTTGACTTCCCGACAACAGCCAACTCTCTTGAGGTCTACATCGGTTACCTGCGCCGCAAGACCGAGCAAGACGGCGAACCGCGCCTCATACACACGGTCCGCGGCATCGGCTACGCCCTGCGCGAGACGACGGTCTGACCACATGCCCCCCGACGGCCCCGGCGACGCCGCGCCTCCCCGCTTTGGCGCCGGCTTGCCCGCTGTGGCCGGGGGCCCGGAAACCAGCGCTCCAAGAGCGCTCGGGGGAGGCCGCGGAGACGAAACAGCGGCCGGCGCTGGTGAAACGCCCGAGGCCAGCGCGGCTGTAGGCGGCGGCGCGGCTGTAGACGCCCGCGGGACGGCCAGGGCTCCTGCGGCCATCAGAGCCGACGGGACCGCCCGGGCCGACGGCGCGGAACCGGAGCCCCGGCCAGCCGAAGCGGCGCCAGAGCACGGGGCCGTCCGCCGGCAATTAGAACTGTGGGCTGACACGGCCCGCCGCTTCTTCGCCAGCTCTCTTCGCAACCGCCTCATCCTCTTGACGACCTTGGCCGTCGGCATCGGAGCCATCCTTTCCAGCACCGTCGTCTACGAAGTCGCCCAACGCTCCCTCTACGACCAACTCGACAACGAACTGCTCCAAATCGCGACTGCCCAAGCCAAGGTGGCCGCCGCGCAGATCACGTCAAGCAGCAGCCTTTCCAGCACCGGCGGTTTCGAGGCCGAAAATGTCATCGTCGTAGTCCTGGAAGCCAACCGCGCCACTCAATTACTGTGGGGTGAGCAACGTCTCGTCATCGAATCAGAGGAAGTCGCCTTGGCGAGAATGGGCACAGGCGTGCGCCAGCGCAACGGCATCCGCAATGACGGGGCCGAATACCGCATTGTGGCCGTCCCCTTCCAAGCCAAATCAAACAATGACCATTACGCTTTGGTGCTCGGCCGCGACCTCAGCGCGACCAACGGGACATTGCGGACGCTACGGCTCATGCAGTGGATCGCCGGCCTCATCGGCGTCGCCGTCGGCGGCCTGGCCGGCCTCTTTTTGGCCCGCACTTCCCTCCAGTCGATCCGGCGCCTCAACGCCGGCGTGGCCATGATCACAGCGACCGAACACCTGCGTCCGGTCGAGGTCGAAGGCGACGACGAGGTGGCGCAGCTGGGGCGTTCCTTCAACAGCCTCGTCGCATCCTTGGCCACCACCCGCGAACGCCAACGCCGCTTCATTTCCGACGCCAGCCACGAGCTGCGCACCCCCCTGACGAGCCTACGCACCAATGTCGAGTTGTTGATAGCGGATGAGAATACGGGAATGTTGCCGGCTGGCGCGCGCAGCGACATCCTCCGCGACGTGGCCGAGCAGCTCGGCGAGTTCACGGCTCTCATCGGCGATCTTGTCGCCCTCACCCGGGAAGAGGAAAGCAGCCTCCTGCGTGAACCGATTGATTTCCGCGATGTCGTGGAGCGGGCGTTGAAGCGGGCGCAGCGGCGGGGGCCGAACCTCCAATTCGACGTCCTCCTCCGGTCCTCGCCAATGACCGGCCAGGCTTCCAATTTGGAGCGGGCAGTCACCAATCTGCTCGACAACGCCGTCAAATTCTCCCCCCCGCGAGGCCGGGTGACGGTCCGGCTGGGAAACGGGGAACTGCGCATCCGCGACCAGGGCCCCGGCATCGCCAACGACGACCTGCCCCACATTTTTGAACGCTTCTATCGTTCTGACCGTTCTCGCAACACTCCGGGCACAGGGCTGGGGTTGTCGATCGTCGCCCATACGGTGACGGCCCACGGCGGCCAGGTGACAGTCGAATGCCCGCCCGAAGGCGGGACCGAGTTCGTCGTCCGCTTGCCCATTTTCGACGGCGAAGCCGGTGAGGCGGCCGTAGAAGAGATTTGACAAGGCTCCCTGCCTTGTCCCGGCGCTGGCCGGAAGCGTCGGCAGGCTTGGCGGCGGGCCGGCTGGTTGGAAGTCATCCACAGGTTATCCCCACATGGGGATAATTACATCGGTGTGCTTACGGCCAGGCTGAGGAGGCGTTGCCAGCGCGCTCGCCGACGTGCTGGATTCCAGCCAATCACCCAACGGCGCAGGTTCGGAACACCCACGAACACCCGCCAACAGCAAGGCTCCACCCGCATCCGGGAGTGTTCCCGAAAAAGTGGACACTCCACTTCCTGATCCACCTCGTGAAGACAGTTGTCGGCGACCTGGCCGACCGCTCGGACTTCCTGACGCGACCGGCGACTAGCTACCAGGGGCCCAGGTTCAAATCCCGGCATCCCGACTGGGTTTCTGGTGCGCAGTGGTGCATTCGGGTCGCGTTTGCGCAGTTCAAGACATGGTTGTACATCCCATGTGGTGGATCGCTACAGCGCTTGGCGTAGGCTCAACTCGACTTGCCACACCGGTACGCGCCCTTTCGCTCCAACAGTTCCCTCGCCGGTCAACCGGCGCCGCCCACGCGGGCATTGACCGCCCGGGCGACGGTCGTGTGGGCGACACCGTAACGTTGGCCCAAGTCCCGCAGGCTCCAACCCGCTGCCCGGAACTGCCGGGCCTCGGCGATCTGGTCCGGCGTCATCGAGTTCCTGCCCGCCAACCCCGATCTGGCAAGATGCCGCCGGACCGTCTGGACGTGGACGCCCCGTTTGGCGGCGATCTCCATCTGCGTCAAACCACGCGCCCGGTCAGCGGCCACCACACGTGTCAGGCCCGGATCGCCGCGCCGCCAGCTCCTGCCCACCAACGCGCCCGGAACGGGGGTGCCGGCAACCGCGGGAGGTCGGCGCTCTTCCGGGTCCAACACCAAGCGCGACCCTGCCGGGCCGTCGCGGAGAATGCTCTGGCTGCGCGGCATGTCGACGAGCCGCACCGTTGGGCCGGCCTCGCCCCGCGCGAACTGTTCGACGAACCCTAGCAGCCGGGCCTGAAGGTCGGCGTAGACAACGGCACCGTCCGGCGAGAAGCCGTCGAAGGGCTCAACTCCCCGCATCGTTTCGGCGCTCCAGTTCTCTGCGGGTGCGGGCAAGCTCTTTGGCCAGGGCTGCTTCGTCTGGCAGGGCCTGCCGGAACTCCGCCGCCATCACCGGGTTGGGCAGCCCTTCGAGAGCGTACCGAGCCTCATCGGCGCCCTTCTCGGCGCACAAGATCAGGCCAACGGGCGGGTTCTCGCCCGGAACCATCCAGTTCTCGCGCGCGTAGCCCAGATACATGTGCATCTGACCCGCGTCGGCGTAACTGAACCGGCCGATCTTCAAATCGATCAACACCAGCGCGCGCAGCCGCCGGTGGAACATTGTCAGGTCGACGCGAAACCACGAATCGTCGATCCGCATCCGGCGCTGGCGCGCCACGAACGCGAAATCGCCGCCCAACTCCAACAAGAAGTCGGCCAAGTGCGTGATCAAGGCGTCTTCCAAGACTGTTTCCGAGTATTCATCCTTCAGATCAAGGAACTCGAGCACGAACGGATCCTTGACCGCCTGCTCGGGACTCATCACGTCTCCAACGACTTGCCGGCCCGCGTCGGCTAGCAGCGCGCCCTTGTCGCGCGACAGAGCGGTCCGCTCATAGAACATCGAGTTGATCTGGCGGTCAAGCTGCCGCACCGTCCAGCCGTTCCGCAACGCCTCGGCCTCATAGAAACCCCGCGCGGCGCCGTCCCGCACCGACAGCAAGCGCACATAGGCCGACCACGGCAACGGGAACACCCGCGCCAACCCGGCGATGTCGACCTCGCCGGCGGCCAGCGCGATGACGGATTCTCCAGACGCCGTCTGGAGAATCGGCGGCAGGGATTCTCCAGGCAGCGTCTGGAGAATCCTCTCCGGCGTCCACACCAGCCGGAACTGGCGCATCTGATACAGATTCTGCTTGCTGAAGCCGCGACCGAACCTGGCTGTCAGATCCGTTGAAAGCCGCTCCAGC
>JAIRXC010000098.1 GCA_031268515.1 Propionibacteriaceae bacterium | reverse complement strand
CCGCCTGCTTGGCCGACTGGACGCGCCAAGGCGTCCTGGCGGTTGACCCGGCCCCCAGCTTCACCGTTTACCGGATGCGTTTCACGGACGCCAGCGGCGCCAGCCGTTCTGTCAGCGGGGTCCTCGGCGGCTTGGCCGTGGTTGACGAGGGGGCGGGCGGTGTTTTGCCGCACGAGCGGACGACGCCTAAGGCGTCGACCGACCGGCTCGACCTGACCCGGGCGGCGGCCGCCAATTTGTCGCCCGTCTGGGGGCTGTCGCTGGCCGGCGGCCTGACCGAGGTTTTGGCTGAACCGGGTGAACCGCTCGGCTCCGTCGACCTTGACGGTGTCGTCCACAGCGTCGAACGTGTCAGCGACCCGTCGCGGCTGGCCGCTATCCAAGCCGCCGTCGCCGCCGACGACGTCCTCATCGCCGACGGGCACCACCGCTACGGAGTCTCGCGGCTGTACCGAGACGAGGTCCGCGCGGCCACGGGCCAAACCGACACGGCGGCGGAGCTGACCTTGGCGTTCGTCAACGAGTTGCGGGCCGACCAGTTGTCAATCGAGGCGATCCACCGTCTTGTCGGCGACCTCGGCCTGACCGCCCTGCGGTCCCGCTTGGCCCAGTTCTTCGACCTCGCCCCGGCCGCCTGGCCGACTCCTACGACCTTGGCCGAGATGGCTGACTTGGGCCGGCTGGTCCTTCTTTCGCCTGACGGCGCCGCCGAGTGGCTGATCCCCAAGGCCGGCGCCTTCGAGGGAGTCCGGGCGCTCGACGGCGCCTACCTCGAGCACGCCTTGGCGGGCCTCGGCGGCCAAGTCGCCTACCAGCACGGGCTGGAGGAGACGACGGCGGCGGTCCGCTCCGGAGCCTGGACGGCGGGGATTCTCATACGCCCGACCTCGCTGGCGGAGATCATCCGGACGGCCCGCGAGGGTTTGCTCATGCCGCCGAAATCGACCTTTTTCACCCCGAAACTGCTGACTGGCTGGGCCATCCGCCCGACCGCGCCGCTGCCGGCCTGAGAACAGCCGCCCCATAATTCACCTTCTGCGACGGCCGGCCGTGCCACCCCCGACCGCGCCGCTGCCGGCCTGAGAACAGCCCTGGCCGCCGCAGCGCCGACAAGCGAGCCGGAGGTTCTTAAACTAGAAGACCAGTCGCCGCCGGCCCGGACAGGTTCGTTGACGGCGGCGCTCGCGGGCGGGCCGAGCCGGCCGCAGCCGGTTTGGACAAGTTTCTGACTGCCCGCCAGCCGCCCGGGCAAGTTTCTCCCCGGCTGTCCCCGCCCTTAGGATGGCGGAAAGCAGGGCAGGGCGATGGCCGCGCCGCCATACGCGCCCCTGGGCCGGTCGCGCCGCCTTGCGCGCCGCAGCCGGCCGACAGATTCCAGACCGACCGAAGACGCCAGACAGCGAGCCGGGAGCGGGGCAGCACCCGGCGCGTAAGACAAGCAGAAAGGACGCCCCAATGTCGCGTATCCGCAGCAGCGTATTCCAGAAGAAGGTGGTCAGCGCGGCTGACGCCGCCGCCTTGATCAAGAACGGCGATCGGATCGGCTTTTCCGGTTTCACCGGCTCGGGCTATCCCAAAGCCGTCCCCGAAGCCTTGGCCGAGCGGGTCCAGGCGGCCACCGCGGCCGGCCAAGAACTCCGTGTCGGCGTCTACACCGGCGCCTCGACCGCTCCTGAATGCGACGGGGCCTTGGCTGCCGTGGGCGGCATGTTCTTCCGCATGCCCTACCAATCTGACCCTGACATGCGCCGGGCCATCAACGCTGGCACAACAGATTATTGCGATATCCACCTGTCGCACTCCGGGCCCGTCGTCCGCCATGGTTTCATGGGCCCCATGGACTTCGCCTTGGTCGAGGTGACCTCGATCAACGAAGACGGCGAACTCGTCCCCAGCTCCTCAGTCGGCAACAATAATGTTTGGCTGGACGAGGCCGAGAAAATCATCTTGGAGGTCAACGCTTGGCAGTCTGAGGGCCTCGAAGGGATGCACGACATCTACGACGCCATCCACCGGCCGCCGGGCAACGGCCCCATCCCGCTTCTCGCCCCCGGCGACCGCATCGGCCGCCCGACCCTGCGGGTCGACCCGGACAAGGTCGTCGCCGTCATCGAAACCGATTCCCCCGACCGCAACACCCCCTTCAAGCCGCTGGACGATGACTCCAAGGCCATCGCCGCCAACTTGATGGATTTCCTCCACAATGAAGTCAAGCAAGGCCGCCTGCCAAAGGATCTCTTGCCGTTGCAGTCGGGCGTCGGCAACATCGCCAACGCCGTTTTGGCCGGTTTGCTCGACTCGGATTTCGAGAATCTGACCAGCTACACAGAGGTCATCCAAGACGGCATGGTCGATCTCATCGACGCCGGCAAGCTGACCATCGCTTCCGCCACCAGCTTCTCGCTGTCGCCGGAAGCGGCGACGAAGATGAACGAGAACGCCGCCTTCTACCGCAACCACATCATCTTGCGGCCGCAGGAGATTTCGAACAACCCCGAGTTGATCCGGCGGATGGGCGTCATCGCCTGCAACGGCATGATCGAAGCCGACATCTACGGCAACATCAACTCGACTCACATCATGGGTTCGCGGATGCAAAACGGCATCGGCGGCTCGGGTGATTTCACGCGCAACGCCTACATCTCGATTTTCGTCTCCCCCTCGGTGGCGAAGGGCGGCGACATCTCCTGTCTCGTGCCCATGGTCTCCCACCACGATCACACCGAGCACGATGTCATGGTCATCATCACGGAACAGGGTTTGGCGGACTTGCGCGGCCTCGCTCCCCGCAAGCGGGCTCAGGCGATCATCGAGAACTGCGCCCACCCGGATTACCGGCCGTTGCTCCAGGACTACGTGGCCCGGGCCGAGAAGGCGGCCAACAGCCACCACACGCCGCACGACCTCAAGGAGTCGCTGAGCTGGCACATCAGAATGCTGGAAACCGGTTCCATGAAGCCGTGATCCGGCGTCTGCCAAAGCGCGGCCGGCCAAGCGTCCTACGGGCGACTTAGCCCCCAAGGCTTCGGCGGCTAAGACCCGGATTTCCCCCTCGGGCCTACGCGAAGCGCCGCAACGGCCGGGGCCAGAACGTCAGCCGCGCGTGGGCTTTCCAGACGAAGGCGCCCCTGTCTGGGACGGGGGCACCTTCGTCTGCGCCGGCGGCGTTCCCGGCGACTGGAAAGGCCGCTTCTCAGAGCAGTCTGAGTCTGGCTGGGGCAAAGTGAAACCATCACAAGGCTGACCCGCGCCAGCCCAAGGCACAGCGTCACGGTCGTGGCGAGGCGGCCGAAATGATGAACCAGCGCAAGGCCGGTCCGCGCCAGCGCAAGGCCGCCCGGGGCCGTCTAGCTGCCCCGGGCGGCCCGAAACCCCAGGCGGCCGGTGGGTCCGGCACCAGCGCAAGGCCGGGCGGGGCTGTCTAGGCCAAGATCACGCGGACCGGATCCCGCTCCGCGTCAACACGAGGCCGTACGGCCAGGCCTCCCGCTGGCCTGGGCCGCCCCGCGGCGCCAAAAAGGCCACAGGGCGAGAGCCGCTAGCCTGGAGAGCCAGCAAAGGAGGACAGCATGACCGACCAAGGGCCGCCGCTCCCTCCCTCTGACCCTGGCCCGGCCTCTTCGCCGGCCTACCCTGACCCGGTCCCTCCCGCCCCATCTTTTCCACCGGCCCACCCCAGCCCGGCCGTCTTCCCGCCGGGCCACTCCACTCCACCCCCGCCGCCGCCGGCCTACCAAGCCCTGACCTCTCC
>JAIRXC010000197.1 GCA_031268515.1 Propionibacteriaceae bacterium | reverse complement strand
CCACCGCTGACGCCGACTACCAGCTGACTCCGCTGTCCGCGGCAGACCCGGATGGCTGGGTAGACTGCTACGGCGCGCGCCGGGATGCGACAGATTCGTTGAGTGCCGCCGTGGGCGATACGGTTGACCCGCTTGACCCGGAAAACGGCGCCGCCTTCGTCAGCCTGGTGGAAATGAACTCCTCACTGGCCGTGGTCTCTGCCGACTTCGGCCTCTCCGTCGCCCAGTCCTGGGGCGATGCCCCCGCGCCGTACGCCACGGCCAACGCCGACGGCGGCCCGTACGCGAGCCCGCGTCGGGGTGCGGTCAACTACCTCTATCTCGGCGACAGCGCCGGTGTTGACTCCGACGGCGTGCCTGACGCGGAGGCTGACGCCCACGCCGGAGACGACGGGCTGAGCGTGGCTCCGGTCGTCAACGGGCAGGTCGGGGACTTCACACCGGCGCAGAGCTACATCATGGCCGCCGGACAGCGGTATCGGTTCCGGCTCAAAGTCTCTGGCGAGACTGAAGCCGTCCAGGCGTCAACGGCCAGGGCCTGGATCACCGGTGTGGCTGGCGGCGCGGTGGCGGGCACCTTCGACACGGCGCTGCTGGGCAGTGGCGTTGGCGGTTGCCTCGCGCAGCCCGACGCGGCAGGCCAGGTCAGCTGCGACTACACCGCCCCGACTCTGCCCGGCCAAGGATTCGTCCCGGTTTACCTGCGGGCGCGGGTGTCGAGCGACCCGGACGTCACGGCGACATCCCGCCCAGCGGCGGGTTCCCCGGTCCAGCAATATGGCGAGGTCGAGGATTACCAGCTCGGCGTGGCGTCCTCGTTGGTACAGCTGCAAGCGCGCACCTTGGGCGAAGTCCCAGCGAACGTGGGCCTGAGCCTGACTAATGTGTCCGCCACCGCGCCTTCTCGGACCACGGCGAGCGTCCTGACTGATTCCGCCGAGGGATTCGTCGCGGCGCTGGCGGCACATGCGGTCGTGGACCGCGCCCAACCCGTCGTGATCACCACCTACCGCCTGGGGGCGGTTGACGCCATCAACCTCGGCGGGTGGAGGCTGTCCGACCGCGCCAGCACCGGCACGTATTGCTGGGATGCCGACGATGCCGAAACCCGCCTGCCCACAACGGTTGACGCCCAGGGCCGGACGCTGAGCGTCAATCCGCCCGCCGGAGGCCTCCCGCGAGAGTTGACCTGTCGGCTGACCTACGTACCGCGCGGAGATGCCGACACTGCTTGGGTGGCGGCCACGCCGTCAGACAACGAGTCAACGCCGCTGCGGGCCAGGGAGGACACCGCCCGGGTGCGGCTGAACGTGACCGGAACCGTGCGAAACGCGGACGGCGCCGAGGTCGTATTGGCCGCCGAGGGCGAGAAGGTGGTTTTGGAGCTGGAGCCGCGCGCTGGCGCGGCGGCGGACGGCGCCCGGTTGGAATTCTCGCCGGACGGCGGGACCACCTGGACGCCTGCCGGCCAGAGTTTTGAGTGCTATATCGACGCCGCCGCCGGCTGCGAAACGCCGCTGCGCGTCTGGGGCCAAGCCGCTGGAGGGTACAACCTGAAGGCGCGGATCGACGACACGTTCATCTCGAAGCAGGGCGGCGGAGTGTCTGCGGATGACCCGGTGCGGCTCTGGTTCACCGACGAGCCGGTTGACGGCAAGTCGTACCTGGCGATCACCGCAGACGCGGACCAGCGGGCCGACTACCTGGCCCCAGGAGTCCCAATGGGCATGTGGGGCCAGCAGACCATAACGGTGACGCTGCGCAACAGCGTGGACCGCGCTTACACCGATGGGGCCGCCCGGCTGGTTGCCGTCTCGCCGCTAGACGGCGGTGACGGCCTCTACTACGCTGCTGCAAACGCTGACCGGCAGGGCGTATTTTCCTGCAAGGATGCGCTGGACCTGAACGGCCAATGCGCGAATGGCGTCTACACGCTCACCGTCTATGCCAAAACGGCTGGCGCGAAGCAGGTCAAGGTGGCCTACAACGCCGCCGACCAGGCGGACGCTTTCGCAGTCAAGACGCTGCCGCTCGTCCCGGCGTCGGCACGGCTGGACTATGTGGTCGCCAACTTCACCGTGCCGCCGCCGTCTGCGGCCAATTCGGAATTCTTCCTGAACGGCGTGGGGCAGACCAATCCAGAGTTCGACCCGAATGGCACGCCGGTTGACCATTCGGTCGGTTTCGCCTACAGCCCGGCTGTGCGGGTGTGGGACGCTGGCCGGAATAACCTGGTGCCCGACGCGGATGTCCGTTTCACTTTGAGCGACCCGGTGGGCCAGACGTGCCCGGTGACGTTCCCCGGCGGGTCCAAGACCGTCACGGTGCAGTCTGGGGCTGACCCGGCCCAGGCGGGTTTCGGGATAGCTGGCACGTCAGTGGCCTCGAATGCGTTGGGGAGTTGCGTTGTCACGGCGGAAGCCCAGGAGGCGGGAGTCTGGAAGCCGGTGACGGGCAGCCCAAAGACGCTGACTTGGGTGGAAGATGTGCCAATCGACCCGACCCTGTCTTGGTTCGCGGTGTCGGCTGACGACGTGGTCGCCAACGGGGTGGCCACCGGCACAGTCAAGGTGAGGCTGGTAGACGAAAACGGCTATCTGGTCACCGGCAAGGCCGGATCGCTGCTCGGGCGCGGGCCGCAGGGCGCTGCGGTCGCTGTCGGCCCGTTCAGCTACGACCCCGGCGAAGGGGCCTACCTGGCCGCTTTCCGGGGAACCCAGGCTGGAAACCACCTGATCGCGGTGACTTTTTCCGCCACTGCGACCATCAGCAAGCAGTCGGGCGGCAACGACACCGCGCACCTGGTCCCCGGACCTGCCGATCCGCAGAAGACTGTTGAGTCGCTTGTGGTCGGCGGCACCAGGCAGGCAAATGGCGTGGCTGCGGTA
>JAIRXC010000165.1 GCA_031268515.1 Propionibacteriaceae bacterium | reverse complement strand
CTGGTGTTAAAGGGGCGTGCGGGTTTTTCCGGGGTGATCTGGGGTCAGGCGCTGGCGAAATCGGCCAGCCAATCGATGAGGGCTTGGGCCTTGGCGGCGGTTTCGGCCTCTGCGAACATACGCAGGACCGGTTCGGTGCCGGAAAAACGCAAGAGCACCCAGGCGCCGCCTTCGAGGCAGATCTTGATGCCGTCGAAGGTTTCGATCCGCTCGACCTTGCAGCCGGCCACTTGGACGGGCGCGGCCTGGGCCATCCGCCTCGGCACCTCGACCCGCATGGCGGGAGTGGCGGGCACGCCGGCTTCCAGTTGGAACAGCCGGCCGGTGATGGCGTAGACGCCGTCCAGCAACTCGCTGAGGCGACGGCCGGTCCGCGCCAACATCTCGACCACCAAGGCGCAGGCGAAGATGCCGTCTTTGCCGAGGATGTGGCCCCGGATCGTCAAGCCGCCGGACGATTCGCCGCCCAAGACGGCGCCGATCTGGCCCATCCCCGCCGTGATGTGTTTGAAACCGACGGGCGTTTCCAGGTGCTTTTCGCCGAAGGCGTCAGCCAAGCGGTCGAGCAGATGGGTCGTGGCGAGGTTGCGGACGACGCCGCCCTTCTCGCCTCGGACCTCGTGCAAGTACCAGTAGATGAGAAGGAGCAATTCGTTAGTCGGCACGTAGCGGCCTTGCTCGTCCACCACGGCGATGCGGTCAGAGTCCCCGTCCGTCGCCAGGCCGAGGTCGTAGCGGCCATTCCGAATCTCCCCGATGAGGGTTGAGAGGGATTCGGGGTCGGGGGCCGGCGAATGGCCGCCGAACAAAGGATTATGGGGTTCGTGGATGAACTTGGTCCGGCAGCGGGCGTCGGACAAGATCAGCCCCAAGGTGGCCTGGCTCGTCCCGTACATCGGGTCCACGATGACGCGCAGCCCCGGGCCAAAGCGGCGGATCAAGCCGACGTCGACGATCCGCTCGATGGCGTCGACGTAGTCCTGGGTCAAGTCGATCTCTGTCACCTTGCCGGCCGCGCGGGCCACGGCCAGGTCGACGGCGACGACATCGGCTTGGCTGAAGGAGTTGGCCTCCGCTTGGTAGCGGTCGGTCTCGTCCGCCAAGGGCAAAGAACCATCGGCCCGGAAGACCTTAAGGCCGTTCCACTGGGGCGGGTTGTGGCTGGCCGTGAAGACGAGGCCGTAGGCGGCCCCCAAGTGCGGGGCTGCGAAGGTGATGAGCGGGGTCGGCACGTCGTCCGTCAGCATCTTGACCGGTATGTTGTTGCCGGCGAAGACCTCGGCGGCCGCGGTGACCGACTCTTTGGAGAGGAAGCGGCGGTCGCCGCCGATGACGACTCCCATCTGCTCCCGGCCGGTTCGGGCCACCTCGTTGGCGATGGCTTGAGTCAAGCGGCGGACGTTGTGGATCGTGAAACCCTCCCCGATGACAGCCCGCCAACCGCCCGTGCCGAAGGCGATTTCGCCTGTCTCAATGGCGTGCTGGGGAGCGAAGAGGCGTTTCAATACGATGTCGGCCGCCAGCTGCAATTGGGCGTCGTCGTTGATGCCTTGGACCTCGTCCTCGTCGATGATGGCGTAGGCGCTGACAGTGCGGCCTTGGCCGATGACGCGCTGAGCCAGTTCGGTCAACCGGTGTTCGCCGGATTCGGCCGCCATGGCGTCGAGTTCGGGGATTAGGAGGCTGTTGTCAACGACGTAGGCGCCGACGTTGACTTCGGCCCGCCCGGCGGCCGCGGCGGCCAGTCCAGCCTCGGCGATGCCGAGGATGCGGCCAGAGGCGTCGCGGCGGATACGGCCGTAGTCCCCCGGCTCGTCGACCTCGGCGGTAAGCAAAGAGAACTGGGCTCCTTTGAGACGGTGGCGGTTGAGCAGCCCGCGCAAGGAGGCGGCCCGCAGGAGCGGCGTGTCACCGTAGGCGATGAGGACGTCGCCGGAAAAATCGGCCAGCTCGAAGCGGGCGCAACGGACTGCGTCGCCGGTGCCGGCGGTGACGGTCTGGACGCAGTGGCGCCAAGATTCCCCCAGGTGGCGGCGCACCGCGTCGTCGTGTTCGGACACGACGACGATGACATCGGACTTCGGGACGACCTGGGTGACGTTGGCGAGGACCTGCTCGATGACCGTCGAGCCGGCCAACGGTTGGAGCAGGAGGCGGCGGGTGACTTCGTCGTGGCCGGCCGCGAGGACGACGGCGCGGCAAGGCCGGCGGGCGATGGTGTTTGGCTCAGCCATGATGCCTCGTTTTCCTGTTGGCGCCGCGGGGAGCGGCAGCCCACAGGGCCGGCGCCGTCCCGGGTCGGGAAATTAGTTAGGAGTATATACAAACTTCCAAGGTTTTCTTCTTCTCTTCCCCCTGCCCCGCCGCCGGCCGCAACTAGAATTGGCGGAGGAGAGCGTTGGCGCGGATCGCCCCTCCCCCGGCGGCGGCGGCCGCGGCGGCTGCCATAGGCTGGCCGCGGGCAACGCGCTCTCAACGTCACGGCAGGAAAGGCGGCATCATGGCCAAGCGGGTTGGCATCCTCACCGCCGGGGGCGACGCCCCCGGTCTCAACGCGGTCATCCGTGGTTTCGGGAAGACCGCCATCTGGCATTACGGCATGGAGCTGATCGGCTTCCTCGACGGCATCCGGGGCCTCGTCTACGACCGCCACACCGACCTGTCGGGGGCGGCGCTGTCTGGCATCTTGACTCAGGGCGGCACGATCCTCGGCACGAGCCGTGACAAGGTCCACAAGTTCGCCGTCGACGGCGAGACGGTCGACATGACACAAACTGTCGTTGACAACTACGAACGTAACAAACTCGATGCCCTCGTCATGTTGGGCGGCGGCGGGACGGCCAAGAACGCCCGCCGGCTGACAGAGGCTGGCCTCAACGTCATCTCCTTGCCGAAGACGATCGACAACGACATCGTGGGGACGGACACGACCTTCGGTTTCGCCACCGCCATGGAGATCGCGACCGACGCCATCGACCGGCTCCACTCGACGGCCCACAGCCACCACCGGATCATCCTGGCCGAGCTCATGGGCCACCGGGCCGGCTGGCTGACGCTGGGCGCGGGCATCGCCGGCGGCGCCGACATCATCCTCATCCCCGAGATCCCGTACACCGTCGAGTCCATCGTCGCCACGATCAAGGCCCGTATGGACCGCGGTTCCAGCTTCTCCGTCATCGCCGTGGCCGAAGGGGCCCGGGACACCCGGGACACGGCGGACTATCAAGCCGCCCAGTTGCTTGTCGCCTCGGCTTCCACCCCCGAAGCCAAACGGGCCGCCCGCGTCCACCTCGCGAACGTCGAGGACGCCCAGCGCGAGCACACCTTCAAGCTGGCCCGCGAGCTGGAGGCCGCCACAGGTTTGGAATCGCGGGTCACGATCCTCGGCTACGTCCAGCGCGGCGGCACCCCTTGCTCAGCTGACCGGCTCCTCGCCACGCGCCTCGGGGCCGCGGCGGCTGACCTCGTTGAACAAGGTGAGTTTGGTGTGCTCGTGGCGGTCCGAGGCGACGCCACGGCGCCTGTCCCCTTGAGCGAGGTGGCGGGCAAGATCAAGTTCGTGCCCGCCGACCACGAGTGGGTCGCGACGGCTCGCAAGGTCGGCACCGGCCTCGGCGCCTGAGAGGCTGTGACAGCCGTCGCAGGCCGCCGCGCTGGCCGTCCGCCGACACAGCGGCCGAGACAGACCGCCTAAAGACGCCGCCGGCCTCGCGCGGGCTGCCCACTCAGCACTCGTCGTCCTCGCGGTGGTGTTCGGCCGCCGCCGGCCTCGCGCGGGCTACCCTGGGCAGGTGGCTACTTGGCGAGACGGGCCGGCTTACGCGCCGCGCGAACGTCCCTTCGGCTTTGCCGCGCCGGCCGACGGCGTCTCCCTCGCGCCGCCGGCCGCGCTGCCGCCCGCTCCCCCGCCGCCCGCTGAGGCTCCGGAATCTTTCCGAGCCCCGGACGGCCCTCTCCCCCCGCTCAGCCACGCAACCGTTCCGCCGCCCGCCCGCAACCCCCAAGACGCCTTCGACGTCGCGACCTCGACGCTGACCTCGGCTTCGGCTTGGAGCTCGGTCCACCGGCAAGACGGCGGCGCCGCCGGACCGGGGCCGGTTTGGGCCGCGGACCAGCCTTGGCAATCCCCCTACGCGCCGCTGACAGCGCCAGCCCCTGTTCCCTTCCCCGCCCCCAGCGCCCCCCAGCCGTTCGGCCCCGGCCC
>JAIRXC010000124.1 GCA_031268515.1 Propionibacteriaceae bacterium | reverse complement strand
GCCGCGATCCGTCCTTGCCGGGCGGCGGCCGACTCCGCCGCCTGGGTTTCGGCCTGGTCGCTGACTGTCAAGGTGAGTCCGCAGGCGATGGCGGCGTCGGTCTGGGCGCCGGCGGCGGACAGTTTGAGAATGGGAAGCTTCACACCCGCCTCGCGGAGAGCAGCCCCTTCGGCCACTGTGGCGACGCCGAGCCAGTCGGCCCAGCCGTGCTCGGCGGCCGCTTTGGCGATCGGGATGAGACCGTGCCCGTAGGCATTGGCCTTGACAGGGAGGAGGACAAGCCGTTCCCCGGCGTGCCGGCGCAAGGCGGCAAGGTTGCGTCCGAGCGCGCCCAAGTCGATACGGGCGTAGGTCCCATCGGCCGGGAGCTGCGTCGGCGGCGGTTCAGGCGCCGGCTCTTTGAGGTTCTCGTCCTCGCTGGAGTTCCCGTCGGCCTGGAGCCGAGACTCGGCGGGGCGAGCGGCAGGCCTGCCGACTCGGCGAGGGCTCGGCTCGTCCGGTCCGGGGCCAGACGGTCTGACATCGTCTGGCGTGTGGCCGTCGGTTGTCATGGCGGCCATGATTCCACACGCGGCAGGCGCCGCCCATCGCTCGGGCCCGAGCAGCGCGCTCCCGTGCGTGAGGCCGGAACTGGCGATGTCGGCGGGCCGACCGCCGCGGTGGGCGTTTGTCCGAGGAGTGAGGAAGACTGGGGCCCATGAGTGTCTGGGACGACCTGGTCGGGCAAGAGGCGGCGGTCGCCACGTTGCGGCAGGCGGTCGGGGGCGGTTCCGCCATGACGCACGCCTGGCTTGTGGTCGGTCCGCCCGGGTCGGGGCGCTCGAACGCCGCCCGCGCTTTCGCCGCCGCCTTGCAGTGCCCAGAAGACGGCTGCGGCGTCTGCCAAACCTGCCGGACCGTCTTGTCGGGCGCCCATCCCGATGTCACCGTGGTTCGCACCGAACAACTCAGCATCGGCGTCGACGAGGTCCGCCAGTTGGTCCGCCGGGCCGCCATGTCGCCGACTCTCGGGCCTTGGCAGGTCCTCGTCGTGGAGGACGCCGACCGGGTGACCGAACGGGGGGCTGACGCCCTCCTCAAGGCGGTCGAAGAACCCGCTTCGCGGACGGTCTGGCTGCTCTGCGCGCCGACGGCGGACGATGTCGTCGTGACCATCAGGTCGCGTTGCCGCCAGCTCAACCTCGTGACTCCGTCTGATGCGGCGGTGGCCCGCTTGCTTCGTGAACGCGACGGCGTCGAACCGGAGCGGGCGGCTTTCACAGCCAGAATCGCCCAAGGCCACATCGGCCGCGCCCGCGCCTTGGCCCGCGACCCCGCGGCGATGGCCCGCCGCCGGGCTGTCCTCGAAGTGCCGCAGACTCTGGCCAGCCTCGGCGACTGCCTGACGGCGGCCGAACGGATTGTCAAGACGGCTGAGTCCGACGCTGTGGCGGCCACGGCTGAACTCGACGCCCGCGAACGCGAGGAACTCACTCAGACGGTGGCGGCCAGCGGCGCCCGCGGCCTCAGGACGCGGCACGCTGCCACGGCCCTCAAAGAACTCGGCGAACAGCAGCAGATGCGGCTGAAGCGCTGTCAACGGGATGGCCTGGACGCGGCGCTGACAGAGTTGACGGGCTACTACCGGGACGTCCTCGTCCGTCAAACCGCCTCCGCCGTGCCGCTGCTCAACAGTGATTTTGAGGCGGCCGTCGGCGAAGCGGCGGCCCGGACGACGGCGGAGGCGACGGTGCGCCGCCTCGACGCCATCTTGGAGGCCCGCCAGGCGCTGGAAGGCAATGTGCCGCCGCTCCTGGCGATGGAAGCGCTCTTCGTCGCCTTGCTCTGAGCTTCAGAGGCGGCGCCAGCGGGGGACCAGCATTTGGCTTACGCAAAGCTAGTCGGGGCTGAGCCGGCGGGGAATCGGCTTGGCGCCCCGAAGGTCAGCGAACTGAGGTTTTGTCGGGGCGGCGCCGGCAGGGAACCGGCGCCTGCTCGCAGGCAGAGCCCGTTGGCGTCGGGGATGAGCCGGGATAGCCGGGCAGCCTGCCCGGTTGGCCCGCAGAGGCCGTTGGCGTCGGAGACGGGGGTTTCGGGATTTGGCTTGGGTCCGAGGTTGGCTGCCGTCCTTGAGGCGGCGATCCGCGTGGCAGACGGGTCGTGTGACACACGGCTGAGGTCCCGGGGTTTGGCCTCGCCCAGTGACAGCATTAGGAGCCACACCACCCGGGAGCCGCGCGGCCACAGCCAGGAGGACTTGTCGTGAGCCATGACCCAATCGATACGGCCGCTTCGCCGAAGACGGCCGGAGACGACGACCAGGCCCGTCCCCCCGTGTCGCCGACTCTGCCGGTCGTGGACCTGACCGCTGCGACATTGCAGCCGTCTGCGCCACCTGTCGCCTCCTCGCCCGCCTCTGCCGCCGCTTCGGGGCCCGTCCAAGCCGGCGGCGCCTCGGCTCCGCCTGCCGGCGTTCCGGCTCAAGCTCCTGCGGCGGCCGGCTCACAGCGCCCCCCAGCGCCCCCGCCGGGGCGCTGGGCGCCCGTTCCGCCGCGGGTCATACCGGCCCGTTCCGAGGCCGACTCCACCCCGTCGGCCGCCCAGCCAACCGCTCCGCCGGCCGCCCCAGCGGCGGCCTCGACATCCGGCCGTCCCGCCCCTCTGCCTGTCGTCCAGGTCACGGCCGCCGCGGCGCCCCAAATCTCGCGCCCGGCTGCGCCGGCTGGCGGCTTGGCCCCCATTCCGCCGCCGCCGGCCGCGGCGGTCCGTGGCGGTTCCGCCGTCGGCCCAGCCTCAACGCCCGCCGCCGGCAGTCCCGCCAGCGCGCCGGCTGCCTCTGACCCAGCCCCTGCGAAGGCTGCCCAAGCCAGTCCGGCCTCAGCCGCCTCGCCCGCGGCCGCCGCCGGCGCGCTTCCGGCCGCCGGCGGTTTGACCGTCCCCGCGCCGACCGGCGTCATCGCCCCGGTCGAACCCGCCGTGCCAGCGGCGGGCTCCGAGGCGGCCAAGGCCCGCAGCGCCCGCGCCCGCGCCCTCGGGGAGGTCGCCCCGACTCCAGACGTCATCGCCGCGCCGGCCAAGATCGGCCTGCCCACCCAATACAACAAATTCCCTAGTTTCGTCCTCCTCCTCCTCCGCCTGTCCACCGCCGCCCTCATGGGCATCCGCTGCTTCCGAGACGCTGAGGCGCTCAGCGCGACCAAGCAGCTTTGGGCGAACACCGTCCTCAACGACACCCTCAACCCCGACGTCCTGGCCTGGATCCAAGTGGCGGCCGAAGGCGCCATCGCCTTGCTGCTCCTATTCGGCCTCGGCGTCCGCGTTGTCGGCGCCGCTCTCATGGTCCTCGGCGTCGCCTGGCTGGTCTTCGTCCTTTGGGGCGCGGTCAGCCCCTTCCAGACCGGCATCCCCGGTTTCACCGGCGAATTTGAGATCCTCCTTGTCGCGGTCGGCTTCCTCTTCTTGGGCGTCGGCGGCGGCGGCTGGCTCAGCCTCGACGCTTTCTTCCACCGAGCCCGGGTCGAACGGAAGAACGCCAAGGCGGCATAAGCCTTCTCAGCTGTCTGAGCCGCCGGCTGACGCCTGCTGTCGGCCGGCTGGCTGTGGCGTTCGGAGAACAGGGCCGGACGCGCCAACGCCGCCGCTCAGCCTCCCGGCCGCCGCGACCCTAGAAGCGCCGTCCCCTGAACTGACTCAAGGACCCGTGAGAACGTGGCGCCGGAGCCATGGCGGCGCCGTCCTCTGAACCGGCGCAGGGAGCCATGGCGGCAACTGGGCGGACGATCTCAGATGACGCCCAGTCAGACAGCGGCGTTTTCAGCGCCGTCTTCTGGCGTCGGCGGGCGCCGGCGGCGAACGGGTGGAAAACCGTCGCCTGACTCTGGCCGGCGGCCGGGCTGGAATAACTTCGGCCGGAAGCGCGTTGAAATGGCTGCGCAGGCTGTTCTTTACGGCTTAAAAGCCGCTATATGATGAGTCTACGTAAGGGACGCATCAGAGAGGTCTACATGCGACAATCAAATGTCTGCCACTCCAAGCAGACTCCCCCCGCCGGCGCCGCAGCGTTGCGGCGAATCACCTCTGGCCTGGCAGTTCTCGGCCTGATCTTCGGTTTGACCGCCGCCATCGAGACAGCCGCTCCTGCCGTCCCGGCTGTCGCCGCTGACCCGACGAACACGACTTCGGTCGTCCGGGTCCAGGTCGGTGGCGACCGGGCCTCGTCCGGCGTGCAGCCTTTGGCGGGGGTCTCCCTGGCGCTCTACCGCAACCCCAACTCGAACAACAACAGCGAAAGCGCGGCGGACACCAATCCCGACAACGCCACCGAGTTGGTGCCAGGCGTGGAGCCTTGCGTGTCCGGCGCCGATGGCTTTTGCGACCTGGTTGTGCCGAACACGAATTCGACCCAGCTAAACCAAAACAAGCGTTACTGGGTCAAGTCCTTAAGCGTCCCGGACGGTTGGCAGGCCAACTCCTCCATCCGGACCGGTTCCTACGACGGCAGCGCCTCTCAGGCGACGCCCTACGCCTTCCGCACCCCGGCGCTGCAAGCCGGCCAGCTCTATGTCTCGGGCGCGGCGAATTTCATGGGCGGCGGCAACGCCAACAACAGCACCCGGACGGCGTCGGCCGGCATCTGGCAGCAGAGCCGCGTCAATCCGACCTTGGCCATGCAGTGCGGCCATCACGTCGCCCTCATCGTGGACGTCTCCTCTTCCACGGCGGGAGTCCAGGCGCAGCTCAAGGCCGCCATGGACACCCTCATCGATTCGCTCCGCGGCACCCCCAGTTTCGTGTCGATCTTCGCCTTCGCGGACCGCTCGCCGGCCTCCGGCTCGATCACCAATTACGTTGACACGATCGGCGTTTCGACTGAGAAGGGCGCTCAGCAGGCGAAGGACTTCTACAAGAACTGGACGATCCCGGCTTCAGATTTCGCGACCAACTGGGATGCCGGCTTCCGGGCGGCCGTCCAGGCCTCGACCTCCTACGACCTGGCTTTCTTCCTGACCGACGGCAACCCGACCAGCCACTCCGTCTACAATAACAACATTAATGCGCCTGCGTCGCGGACCTACAACCGTTTGGTCGAAGTCGAGCAGGCTGTCTTCTCCGCCAACACCCTCAAGGCCCAGAACACCCGTGTCGTCAGCGTCGCCGTCGGCCAGGCCATCACCGATCCGACAAGCGCCCTCAACCTGGCTGCCGTCTCCGGGCCGGTCGAGTTCGACGGCGACAATTACTTAGAGGCTGATTATTTCCGCACGGCCAACTACTCCCAAGCCGGCCAGATCCTCAAAACGGTGGCCGCCACGACTTGCTCAGGCACACTGACTGTTGTCAAACAGGTTGTTTTGCCGGGCGGCACGATCAGCAATGGGGACACCGTGGTGGCCGGCCCGGGCTGGCAGATCACGGCTGATGGTCCCGGCATCACCGATGTCGAGACGACCACGACGGACCAGACTGGCGCCGTCCAATACGACCTCACGGGCATCCCCATCGAGTCGGGCACGACGGTCGACCTGACAATTTCAGAGAAACAGTTCGAGGGTTACGAGTTGCTGACCTTAAACGGCCAGCCGGATGGCCCGAGGGCCGAGTGCCGAGACATGCAAACCGACGAGCTCTACGAGGTGGCGCCCGCCCCGGGCGATGACAACGGTTTCATTGTCAAGGATGTCAGTCCGATCTCCGCCACCACCTGCACCCTCTACAATCAGGCGCCGGACAACACGGCGACGGTGCAGATCAACAAGCAGTGGATCGTCAACGGCTCGGACCCGTTCCCGCAGGGGACGCAGAATCCCCAGGTCGACGCCGAGTTGCAGCTCAGCGTCAAGCTCGGCGACAAGACGGCGTCTTTGGATTTCGCCCGCTGGGGGCAGGAACTGGCTGGCTACATGCTGGACGGCCAGGGCATGGACTTCAAGGTCGGCGCCGAGGTGGTGATCAACGAGAACACCTGGTCGAACATCAAGGGGTGCGTGCTCAGACCGGCCACCATCCAGGGCGTGGATGAGTATGGCAACCCGACGGCGCCTGACGAGCTGACTAATAACCACACGGTCTCGGTCAGCGCGAACTCTTGGCGCAATGTCTACACGGTGACAAACATAGTTAACTGTGATACGACGTTGACGCTGCGCAAAAATGTCGTCGGCGGGCCGGCCGACCCCGAAAACTGGACTTTAAGCGCCACGCCGATTGAGGGGACTGGTGGGTTTTCGGGACCAGCCAACTCGAGCTACGTCGAGACACGCTACGCCGCCCCTGGGGTCCCATATGTCCTGGCAGAGTCGGGCGGTGATCCCCGCTACGCTCAGGATGATTTCCGCAGCCGGGACGAGGCGGGCAATGTCTTATACGAAAACTCGACCGGGTCTTGGGACTGCGTCAGACTCCAAGATGGCAGCAGGCTCAGCTCCAACTATGGCGTCGATGGCTTCATCGTGGTCGATGAAGGCGATGACGTTGTCTGTACGGCGACAAACCGCCTGGCCTCTTTGAATTTAATCAAGGATGTTGTCAATGACAATGGCGGCGCGGCCAGAAGCTCTGATTTCGAGTTGACCTTGACGCCTGACTATGCCGCCGCCGGCGTGCCACAAGATTTATTGCCGGTGACGGTCGGCGGTTCTGTGGCCGGCCAGCCGGTCGAATTGCGCCCTAACACTCCTTACATATTGTCGGAGAGCGCCGCCGCTGCTCTTACGGCGGGCTATGCCTTGACGGGCATCGACTGCTCGCCGGAGGGCGTCCTCGTCGACTTGGAAGCCCGGACTATCACTGTGACGAGCGAAGCCGGCAGCGGCTCTTGCCGAATCGTCAACGATGACATTCCGACGACGTTGACCCTGGTCAAACAGGTCGACTCGGAAGAGGCGTCGGCGTCGGACTTTTGGCTGACGGCGACGCCGGACGGCGAGACGGCCCCGGCTGTGGCGGGGGTCGGCGATCCGGCTGACCCGCTCGGCGTCCACGACCAGCTGATCGCACCTGGCGTCTACGACTTGGCGGAAACCGGGCCAACTGGTTTCGAGGCCGGCGAATGGATTTGCGAGGGCGACGCCGCCGCCATCAAAGATGGCCAGCTTGTCATCGACGGCCTCGGCCCGGTCCTTTGCCGGATCACGAACGCCGAATTGCCTGCCCATCTGACTCTCGTCAACCACGTCGACCCGGCCAAACCGGGCGACGGCCCAGAGGATTGGACGCTCCAAGCCGCCGGTCCGACGCCGCTGAGCGGCATCACGGGGCAGGAGTCAGTGACGCAGGTCCTGGTCGAGGTCGGCTCCTACGGCCTCAGCACCGCCGGCGGACCGGCCGGCTACGAAGAATCGGCTTGGTCCTGCGCCACGGCCGACGGCCAGCCGCGCCCGCTCGATCAGGACGGCCAGGTCGCCTTGGCCCTCGGCGACGATGTCATCTGTGAGATTTGGCACAGTTTCGCAATGCCGACGCTGACTTTGTCCAAGCAGGTCGCAAACGGCCAGACGGGCGGCCAGGCGGCCGCCGGCGACTTCGAGTTGACGGCGACGCCGGTCGGGATCGACGACCAAGACCCGATCAGCGGCTGGGGCGGCGTCGCTGCGGTCGAGGTCTGGCCTGGCCTTTATGACTTGTCGGAAACTGGCCCTGACGGTTACGCCGGCGTCTGGGAGTGCGAGGGCGCGACCCTGCGCGGCGCCCGGCTGGAGATCGAAGGCTCCGGAGCGGTTGTCTGTCAGATTGTCAATACGGCCTTGCCGGCCCAGTTGACTCTGTTCAACGAGGTCGATCCGGTCCGGCCGGGTGACACCAAATTTGACTGGACTCTTGTGGCCGATGGCCCCGTCGAGTTGTCGGGGCCGACTGGCTCCAACACCGTGACCCGGGTCGAAGTGCCGGCCGGCTCCTACGAATTGACGGCGGAAGACGGCCCCGACGGCTACACGTCGTCAGACTGGTCCTGCAGGACCGCCGGCGGCGAGACCCGGCCGCTTGACGAAGCCGGCAATGTTCCGATCTTCCTCGGCGACGATGTCATCTGCGTCATCGTCCACACCTACACCCCGCCGCGCCTGACTCTTCTCAAGGTGGTCGACGCGGGCGACACGGGAGCCTTGGAAACCGCGGCTGACTTTGCCTTGTCGGCGGTGGCTCCGGGGGCTTCCCAGGCTGTCGCCGAGGGTTCGGGCGACCCGGAGGCCGCTGACGGCGTCAAGGACGTGCCGGTGGCCCCGGGCGTTTACGACCTGGCTGAAACCGGCCCCGCCGGCTACGACGCGGGCGAGTGGGAATGCGAGGGCGCCGGCGCTGTGGTCGTGGACGGCCAGCTGACGGTCACGGGCACGGAGCCGGTGCTCTGCCGGATCACAAACACGGCCTTGCCCGCGCGTTTGACCCTGCAAAACAAAGTGCTCCTTGGCGACGCGGCCCCTTCGGAGTGGACGCTTAAGGCCGACGGGGGCGTGCTCCTGTCCGGCACGACCGGTTCCCCTGCGGTCAGTGCCGTCATTGTGCCGATCGGCCCCTACTCCCTTGAGGCCGTCGACGGCCCCGACGACTATGTCGATTCCAAGTGGTCCTGCTGGACGACAAACCGTCCCCAGGAGTCCCATCCGGTGGCCGGCGCCACGGTCGAATTGGCCCTTGGCGATGACGTGACCTGCGAGATCACGCACAAGTTCACACCGTCAACTCCCACGCCAGATCCGTCCGGAACTCCCACGCCGGATCCGTCCGGAACGCCGACACCGGATCCGTCCGGAACGCCGACCCCGACTCCCACGCCGGAGCCGTCCGGAACGCCGACGCCTACGCCAACCCCGACTCCTACGCCGGAGCCGTCCGGAACGCCGACGCCGACCCCGACTCCTACCCCCACGCCGACTCCTACCCCCACGCCGACTCCTACTCCGAGTTCGACTCCGACTCCGAGCCCAAGTCAGACTCCGACGCCTACGCCCACTCCGAGTCCAAGCCATACGCCGACTCCGAGCCATACGCTGACGCCAAGCCTAAGTCCGAGTCTGACGCCTACGCCGGCCCCAAGTCCGACGCCGAGCCCGAGTCCGACGCCTAAGCCGAGCCCGACTCTTACGCCGAGTCCGAGTCCGACTCTGACTCCTACGCCGACGCCGAGCCCGACGCTGACGCCTAAGCCGAGTCCCACTCCGAACCCGAGCTTGACGCCGACTCCTAAGCCGACCCCTACGCCTAAGCCGACTCCTACGCTTAAGCCGACTCCGAGTTTGACGCCGGCCCCGAGCTCGACTCCTACGCCGACGCCCAGTCCCACGCCGACGCCCAGTCCTACGCCTAAGCCGACTCCAACCCACACGCCGACGCCAAGTTTGACGCCGCCGCCGACGCCGAGCCCCACGCCTAAGCCGAGCCTGAGTCCGAGCCCGACGCCGACTCCGAGTCTGAGCCCGACTTCGACTCCAAGCCCGACCTTGACGCCGGAACCGTCCGAAACGCCGACGCCGACCCCGAGCTCGACGCCTGCCGATGTCCCGACCGCCGAACCGAGCGCGAGTCCGACAGCGGCCGGTCCGAGCGAATCACCGAGTTTGGACCCACAGCCGACCGGCTCAGGATCAGGCCAACCGTCGTCCGACCTCCCCAGCACGGGGTCCGACTCCAGCCGGTGGTCGTTCGCCGCCGGCCTGCTCGCGCTCTTGATCGGGGCGGCGTTCTCCCAGCTGGCCTGGCGCCGTAGGTGAAAACACGAAAGCCGAGGTAGTCCGGCGGCCCGGCCGCCGCAGCGGCCAGGAGGCTCAGCGCCTCCGAACGGCCTCTGCGGCAAAGGCCCGGACTCCCTCGGGCTAAGGCGCAACACCCAAAGCGATCGTCGCCGGCTGTTTTTAGACTGCGGCTAAGACCCCGGACGCCCTCGGGCTAAGGCGGCGAAAAAACAAATTAACTGAGCTGGCAAATCAGCCCGGCGGAAAAGGGCTGTCACCGTGGGCTCGGCTGCCAGCCGTCCTGCCGTCTTGCGAAATCGTCTGAGGCGGGGGCGCCGCCTAGCCGCTCGTAGGCTCAGCTGGCGGCCGTACTGCTGTCTTGCGCTATCCGCTCTTCAACTCACTCCTCCGCCGCCGGCGCGGCGGCTTGGGCGGGGGCAGGCGGCTGACGGCGGTGTTTGACGTATTCCCAGGCCATCGGCAGGACCGAGACGAGCACGATGACCACGGCCGCCGCCTCGAAATTGTTCTTGATGATGGGGATGTCGCCTAGGAAATAGCCGGCCAAGGTCACGATGAGGACCCAGGCGACGCCGCCGACGGCGCTGTAGGAGATGAACGAGCGCCAATTCATCTTGCTAACGCCGGCGATCAGGGTGACGAAGGTCCGGACCAGGGGGATGAAGCGGGCCAAGATGAGCGCCTTGGAGCCGTATTTCTCGAAGAAACCGTGTGTCCGCTCAACGTGTTTGGGGTCGAAGAGTTTGCCGGCCAGGCCGGAGCGCGGTTTGAAGAGGGGAGGGCCGATGACCCGGCCGATCCAATAGCCGGAGACGTTGCCGAGGACAGCCGCGGCGATGAGGACGCCCCAGACGACGGCCATGGTCGTCCAGGCTCCGCCCCCGAAACGGATCGTGCCGAGGGCGGTGAACATGCCGACGGCGAAGAGGAGGGAGTCGCCGGGGAGGATGGAGAAGATGCCGCATTCCGCGAAGACAATGAGGGCGACGCCCCAAAGCGCCCAGTTGCCCAGCGAGGTGATGATGACCTCAGGGTCGAGCCAGGAAGGCAGCAGCAAGGGAACGAGCAGAGCGTAGGCCGTTGTCACTTGACCAGGGTAGTGGGCGCGGCGGCAAAGCGGCTCCCACGCGGCCTGGAAGGGGCTTGGGGGCCTGGATCATCGCCGGTAGGGTGCCGCCTGTGGAAGATGACCCGGCGGCAAACGGCCCGAACAGCCCGGACCACGGCGGCCCGCCGGCGGATTTAGCCAGCCGCTCAGAACCCGAGGACCCGACGGCTCCGACCGTCGGCGTCGGACCTTGCCCTCAGCCTTGGCCCTGCGACCCCCGCCTCGACCCGGCCCTGCTGGCGGCCGGCGACCGCCGCAATGTCCTCGACCGCTACCGCTACTGGTCTGTCAGCGCCATCGTCGCAGAACTCGACGGCCACCGTCGGCCCCTCCACATCGCCATCCAGAACTGGGAACACGACTTCAACATCGGTTCGATCATCCGGACCGCCAACGCCTTCAACGTGGCGGCTGTCCACATTGTCGGCCGGCGGCGTTGGAACCGCCGCGGCGCCATGGTGACAGACCGCTATCTGCACGTCTTCCACCATCCCAGCGTCGCTTCTTTAAAGGCTGCTTTGGACGGCCTCCCTCTCGTCGGCATCGACAACGTGCCGGGCGCGACGGCCTTGGAAACGACCCGCTTGCCGGCCGCTTGTTGCCTTCTTTTCGGCTCCGAGGGGCCGGGCTTGACGGAGGAAGCCTTGGCCGCCTGCCAACAGGTCGCCGCCATCAGCCAGGACGGCTCGACCCGTTCGCTCAACGCCGGCGCCGCAGCGGCCATCGCCATGTACCACTGGGCGCTCGCCCACACGTCCCCGCCAGCCCCCTGACACTGGCTGCGGACAGGGCCGTTGGAGACGCTCGCCCACACGTCCCCGCCAGCTCCGCGGCGAACCGGGCCGTAGCGATCACGAATTGTTTTTCCGCCGTTCTTGGCTTTCCGGCCGGCTTCCTGGCAAGGCCAGCCGTCCCCTAACCGGAAGCCGTTTTCCAGCCTCGGGGCAACCGGACAACGTCGCCGCGGCCGGTGAAAAGGGGCGGTCTATGATGGCCCCATGCCCCACGAGTTGACGGTCGGGTTCAACCCGATGGCCGCCGCCGAGCGCGTCGCCCATTACACCGGGCTCGTCCGCACACGCCTCGGCTGGTTGGGGTTGTCTGCCGTCATCTGCTTTGTCATCTGGCTGTGGCAAGGCCGCTCCCTTGACTTCGCGGCCACGGGAGCCCTCTGGGGCGCCGGCCTCGCCTACTCCCTCATCTGGCTCCTCCTCGCCGTCGTCGGCCGGACGGCCGCCAACCGGGTTCTGCGCCGGATCGGCCAAGGCGTCGCCGTCCGCATCGGCCGGGACGGCATCGGCATCGCCGGCGTCTTCCTGCCCTGGCCAGCCATCGCCGAAGTGACGACGCGGCGGGCCAGCGCCTTCGGGGCCGGTCCCGCGTTGGCCGTCCGCGCTGCCACGGGCGCCGTCTGCCGTGTCCCCTTCCTCTACCTCGATGTCAAGCCCGGCACGATCGACGCCGCCGTCCGGGCCTATTCCCTCGGCGCCTGGCGGCTCGACACCGCTCGCCTCGGCAATTGACGCCCCAATTCCGACCCACTTCAAAACACAACCAGGAGACGAAAAAATGCCCATCGCAACCCCCGAGATTTACGCCGAGATGATCCAGCGCGCCAAAGCCGGCTCGTACGCTTACCCGGCCATCAACGTGACCTCGTCCCAGACCGTCAACGCCGCCTTGGCTGGTTTCGCTGAGGCTGGCTCCGACGGCATCATCCAGATTTCGACCGGCGGCGCGGAATACGCTTCCGGCCCGACGATCAAGCACATGGTGACCGGCGCGGTGGCGCTGGCGGAATACGCCACGGTGGTCGCCCGCAAATACCCGGTCAACATCGCCCTCCACACCGACCACTGCCCGAAAGAGAAACTCGACACCTACGTCCGCCCGCTCATCGCGATCTCCCAGGAGCGCGTCGACCGCGGCCAAGAACCCTTGTTCCAGTCCCACATGTGGGACGGTTCGGCGGTCGGGCGGGCCGAAAACCTCAAGATAGCCGCTGAACTGTTGGCTCTGACGAGCCGGGCCCGCCAGATCTTGGAGATCGAGGTCGGCGTCGTCGGCGGCGAGGAAGACGGCGTGGCGAACGAGATCAACGAGAAGCTGTATTCCTCGGTCGAAGACGGCTTGGCCACAATCGAAGCGCTCGGCTTGGGTGAGAACGGCCCTTACATCACCGCTCTCACCTTCGGCAACGTCCATGGCGTCTACAAGCCCGGCGCCGTCAAGCTGCGCCCCGCCGTCCTCGAAGAGATCCAGTCCGCCGTCGGCGCCCGCTATGGGGTTGACAAGCCTTTCGCGCTGGTTTTCCACGGCGGCTCCGGCTCGTCGGCGCAGGAGATCTCGGACGCGGTTGACTACGGTGTTGTCAAGATGAACATCGACACGGATGCCCAGTACGCCTTCACCCGCCCGGTGGCCGGCTTCATGTTTGCCAACTATGACGGCGTCCTCAAGATCGACGGCGAAGTCGGCAACAAGAAGAAGTACGATCCGCGCGTCTGGGGCCGCGAGGCGGAGGCCGCGATGGCCCGCCGCGTCATCGAGGCGGCCCAGCAGCTGCGCTCGGCCGGCCACACCTTCTGACGCCGGCGCGAGCCACGATGCCGAGGGGTTTCCCGCCGTCTTCCAGCCCGGCGGCGGGACCCTTCGGTTTGGCGTCTTAGGCGGTGAAACCCCGGAAGTGGCGTCTCGCCTCGCGCAATGGCGCCGCTGTGGCAGTTGAGGGTGGCGATATCCCGCAGATTCGGTCGGAGGCCGACCTGGGGCCGGAACCACGAACTAGGCCCCAGAATGGGGGTTCTTAAGTTGTCATATTTCTGCGTAAGCCGTCCAGGGGGACTATTTAACCCTCTGGCGCTAGCACTCGGGGCAATTATTATGTCACTCGTCTTCACGGGCTGTCGCGCGGATAATTCTTTGCCTGAAGATAAGGCGTCACCCTCGGCAGCAGAGCCCTCCGTGGTTGAGGCCAGCACCGTGCCGGTGGACGATCTGCCGCAGATAAGGTCAGAGGCTGATTTGGAGATTGGACGAGCTTTCCCATTGGACTCTTACGCGCTGACCGGAACCCAGATCGATCTCATTAACCAAGCCGCTTATTTACTTGAATCGAAATGCTTAACCGAGAAGGGTTTCACTCTGCCACCTTGGACTCCCCGACCAGACATTGCAAGCCAAAATCGGCTGGTTGTGAAATTCGGACTTGGTCTTCTGTCGGAAGCACGCCAATATGGTTATGATGTTTCACCCGAATACCTCGAGCCTGAGAAAAAGACGACGGCAGACCCTCCGTCGCAGCAGTATTCTGAGGCGCTGGCAGATGCCCTGCTGGGGCCGGTCGCCGATAGGCCTGATTTACCACCTCTAGAAATTGATGGCGGTCAGTTCTCAGTGGGAGTGCCTTACACCCCAGACTCTTGCATGGGTATAGCTTACAATGATCTTGACATCTCCTTAGCCCGATCACAGGAATTATCGATGTGGATGGGGTCGGCAGTCGTTGTTAAGATTGATGTGGAAAGTCAAGATCGGGCAGCAGCCGACCCTCGGATGATCCAAGTCATCGACGACTGGTCGGCTTGCATGGCCGCGCACGGCTTCATAACGCCCAATCCGGTGGAGGCCTCCTTGACTTATGGGCCGGCTGACAAAGCCACCGCCATCGCTGCCGCCACGGCCGACGTCCAGTGCAAATACGACACGAATTATTTCGGTGTCCGTTTCGGGGTGACAGTCGCCTGTCAACAGCAGCTGATCGAGCAGCAGTCAGCTGAATTGGAGACCCTGGCCGCCAGCAACCGGGACATCCTGAACAGGGCCAACGCCGCCATCGAAGCGGACTAGGCCGCCGTGTGGCCGGCTCAATGACATCACGACGACGATGATATGAGCTGAGACTGAGAGGCTTATTCATAACTCGGCGTTAGAGAGAAGTATCGCGCACTGGAAAAACTGGAAAATCATGAACACTGGTCACAGACGGCAACTCGAACGATTACCCGAAACTAACCGCCACATCGCCCGCATTGAACACTCCCGGCTTGGCTGATAAACCGAGTTATGAACTGGTAAACCGAGTTATGAATAAGCCTCCGAGTACGATCACCGACCCGGTGAACCGCGCTAACGCAGTCGTCTGAAGCGAACTCTGTTGACGTAGTGAAACTGTGCGGCCAGCGCTCCCACGGGCCATCCATCGGCGAGTTCCGCGTCTCCCGCTAAGGAACCTCGAAAGCGATTCGCCATGACTGCTGACGGCCCCGAGGCCATGTGCCAAGTGCTGGCCGTCCTGGCCAAGGCGGTCGTTAGCAGCTAAGGACCGGCCACCACCAAAAACTATCAAACCCCATCTGACTAGGCATCTTGACGTAAAATGAGCCATCGAAGAGGAGCGCAGACACGCCGAGTTGACACGACACTTATGATCAGGTATAGGCTGCGCAAACCATCACAGATGATGGTCCGCCAAACTCAATTGAAAGGAGAGCAATGAGGAAGATCACTGCGAAGGTCGTGGCGGCTCTGGCCGCCGTGATGCTGGGGGTCGTGGGCGTCTCGGCCCTGAGTGCCTCAACCGCGAATGCCGGTTACCAAACGGTGGGGGGTTGCCATTCGGGATACGCGTGCCTTCACATGAGCGTGACCCGCGAAAGTGACATTATTGGCGAATATTATTATTATGGAGATTACAATCTTAGCAATGTTTATAATAATAAAATGCTTATGAATAACCAGACTGGGCAAGCATGGGTCTATGAATGCTTGAACTACGGCGGAAAAAGGTGTACTTATGGGTGGAGGTCGGCCCCCGACTATCTTGGCCTTACTGTTTATAGTGATATAACAGACTTCACACCCATTAATTCTGTAAAGTTAAGCGCCACTTCTGGCGAATGGTAATACCCGCGAAGAGTGGCGCTCCCATGTCTAGCAGCATGGAAGCGCCACTGTGGGTAATATTATGGCCAACCGAACTCCTTTTGGTTTTCAAATTACATGGGATCGGCAGAGAGTATAAATGTTAATATCACATAATACTCGCAGGGGATTCCCCCATGGAAGGCTGACCTATTTTTTAATCGCATCGTTCGGAATTGTCCTGCCAGTACTCTCATTCGCGGGTTGCGAATCAGGCGGCTTTCCAGTAGATAATACTCATACCCCCGTCACCGAAAGTAGCTATTCTGATGATTCCGCCACTGTAGGCAGCACAGAGGCAGATGACGTTTCGCAGATTTTGTCAGAAGCTGACATGGAAATTGGGCGAGCTTTTCCCCTAGACGCCTACGCGCTAACTGGAACGCAGCTCAATCTGATCCAGCAGGCCGAATACCTGTTGGAGTCTAAATGTTTGGCTGAGAAGGGTTTTACCTTACCGCCTCCGGTTGACCAGACGGATGTCCCAAGTGAAAATCGACTGGTCGTGAGGTTTGGCTTGGGTATCCTGTCAGAGGCGCAGCAGTTCGCCTATGACATTCCGCCCGAATATCGAGACCCAGAGAAGGAGCTGGCGCCTGAGGCGCTACCAGCTCAATACTCCGAAGCGCTGACAGATGCTCTTTTGGGTCCGGCCTCCGACAGGCCCGAGCTATCCTCAATCGAAATTAGCGGACATAAAACATCAGTTGGCGTAGGGTACACGCAGAATTCCTGTATGGGCGTCGCCCATAACACGCTAGGAATCTCATTGTCTCGGTCGCAGGAATTATCGATGTTGATGGGTTCGGCTGAAGTGATTGCCATTGACTTAGAAAGTCAGCAGCGCACGAACACGGACGCCAGGATGATCCAAGTGACGAATGACTGGTCGGCTTGCATGGCCAAACGCGGTTTCACCACACCTGACCCGACAGAAGCCTCACTGACTTATGGTCCGGCCGACAAAGCCACCGCCATCGCCGCCGCTGTCGCCGATGTCCAGTGCAAATACGACACTGACTACTTCGGCGTCAGCTACGGGCTGACGGTCGCCTACCAACAGCAGCTGATCGAGCAGCAGTCAACTGAGTTGGAGGCCTTGGCCGCCAGCAACCGGGACATCCTGGACAGGGCCAACGCCGCCATCGAGGCGGGCTAGGGTCCGCCGTATGGCCGGCTCGATGGCATCACGGCGGCGATGGCTGGTGGCCGTCGTGGTGTTGGCCGTCGTGGTGTTGGCCCTGGGCTTCGCGGCCGGCCGCTGGGTGCGCTCGCCGGCCCAGCAGGCCGCCGACGCGGCCGGTCCGGGGCCGACCTTGTTGACGGTGGCGGTGGAGTCGCGGCCGCTGACGGCTCAGGTGGTGACCAGGGGGACGGTGGCGGCCGGTGTGGAAAACCCGATCACGGCCCCGGCGGCCAGCGGCGGCGCGGCTGTGGTGACCCGGGTGGCGGTGGCCGTCGGTCAGGAGGTCGGACCCGGCCAGGTGCTGGCGGAGGTCTCCGGCCGGCCGGTCTTCGCCCTGGCCGGTGTGACGCCGGCCTACCGGGATCTGCGGCCCGGTTATGAGGGCGACGACGTCCGCCAGCTTCAACAGGACTTGGCCGACATGGGATTTGACCCCGGCGCCATCGACGGGGTCTTCGGCGCTCCGACCAAGACGGCGGTGGAGAGTTTCTACCAGTCGATCGGCTACCCGGCTCCGTCGGCCGGCGAGGCGGACGAGCAGCAGGAGCGCCAGGCGGCGGCTGGCGTGAGACAAGCCCAGTGGGCGGTCGAGGACGCCCAGACGGCCCTCAGCGAGGCTGCTGAGGCGCTCCGCAAGGCCCAGGCCGCCAAGGCTCAGGCCGATTGGGCGGCTACCGCCAACCCCGACCCGACCGCCGCCCAGGCCGCCGCGGCCCAGGCGGAGCTGGTCGAGACGGCCGAGCGGACGGTCCGGCAGGCTCAGACGGCTTTGGAGCGAGCCCAGCGGCAATCAGCCGAGGCCCAGACCGACCAGGCCGAGACCAGCGCCCGGACCGGGCCCATGGTGCCCCTGGGGGAGTACGCCTTCATCCCCTCCTTCCCGGCTCGGGTGACTAGCCTCCCGGCTCAGGTCGGCGCGGCCGCCCCGATGCCGCTGCTGACGCTGGCTTCGGGCCAGCTGCAGGCCAGCGGGACGGTCAACCCGAGCCAGGCGGCGCTGCTGACCGTCGGCCAGCCAGTCGCCGTCCTGCTGGAGGCCGGCGACGTCCAAGCCACCGGCCAAGTGGCCAGCCTGGAGGTCATCGCCGACCCCGGCTCGGCGGCCGGCTCCTCCCAGATCGTCGTCACCCCGGACGGCGACTGGCCGGCCGAGTTTTGGGGCCAGAATGTCCGCTTGACGATCGACGGCGGCTCGACCGAGGGGGCGGAGCTGGTCGTGCCGGTCAGCGCCCTGTTCGCCTCGGCTGACGGCTCCACCCGGCTGACGGTGGTGACCGACGGGAAGACGACCGACCTGGTGGTGACGGTCGGCCTGACCGCCAACGGCTACGCGGCGGTCCGCCCGGCCAGCGGCCAGCTGCGGGCCGGCGACCAGGTGGCGGTGTCGGCTGACAACGCCCCCGGCGGGGGCTGAGCATGGGCGACCCAGCCGACGGCCAGGGTGGCCGGAGGACGGCTGCCGACGACGGCCCGACGGACCATCCACATGGCCCGAGGGCGGCCAGCGGCGGCGAGCTGCCGGACGACGGCCCCGGCGACGAGGCCCCGGCTGTGGTGGCGGAGTTGCGCGGGATCGAGCTGACCTACCCCGGACCGCCCCCGGTGGCGGCGGTCCGAGGCTGTGACCTCCAGATCAGGGCCGGGGAATACGTGGCCATCACCGGGGCCTCCGGCTCCGGCAAGTCGAGCCTGCTCAACATCATCGGGCTGCTCGACCAGCCGACGGCCGGCGCTTACCGCCTCAACGGCCTTGACGTGGCCCAGTTGTCGGACGGCCAGCGGACGGCGGCCCGCGCCCGCGCCATCGGCTTCGTCTTCCAGTCCTTCCACCTGATCGGGCAGCGGACGGCGACCGAGAACGTCGCCCTGGGCATGCTCTACGCCCAGGTCCGCCGGCCCGAGCGCCTGCGGCGAGCCCGCCAGACCCTGGCCCAGGTCGGCCTGGCCGCCCGCGCCGAGGCCGTGCCGCCCCAACTGTCCGGCGGCGAGCAACAGCGGGTGGCCATCGCCCGCGCCCTGGCCAGCCAGCCGTCCCTGCTGCTGTGCGACGAGCCGACCGGCAATCTGGACAGCGCCGCCACGGCGACCGTGCTCGACCTGCTGGCGCGGCTCCACGACGACGGCGTCACCATCGTCATGATCACCCACGACCCGGCGGTGGCCCGGCGGGCCGAACGCGTCCTGGTCATGGACGACGGCCGCCTGGGCGAGACGGCCGACACCGCCCCTACGGTTGCCGCACCGACCGCCGCACCGGCCGCCGCACCCGTCCCCCGGCGGGCCGCCGCCCGAACCCCGAAGATCGGCCCGATCCTCGCCCCGGCTGCCGCCAGTGGCCGGAGACGGCCATGAGACGTCAAGCGGCGGCAGCCGCAGTGATCGATGCCGCCGGCGCCGCCGCCAGCGGTCGGAGCCGGCTATGAGACGGCCACTGGTGGCCCCGACCCGGCTG
>JAIRXC010000090.1 GCA_031268515.1 Propionibacteriaceae bacterium | reverse complement strand
CCGACATCTCACCCCATACGCTGACCATGTTGGGGATCGGCCTAGACGGCATCGGGCTGCTGCGCGACTGGGGCGTCGCCATCACGCGGATCGACTTTGGCTTCGCCGTCCCCGACATCGAACGCATCGCCGCCGCCGGCTTCCAGATCGCGGTCAACGCCTCCACCGCGGACGCGGCGCTGCTGGACTCGTTGTCATCTGTGCGGCCGGCAGGCTGGCACAACTACTACCCACGCCCCGAGACAGGCATCAGCGCCGATTTCTACCTGCGTCAGAACAACTTGTTCACGGCCCGCGGGCTGGACTTGTACTCGTTCATCCCCGGCGAGATCAGCTTCCGCGCGCCTTTGCACATGGGATTGCCGATGCTCGAGGAGCAACGGCAGGCCAACTCCTACCTGGCCTATGTACGGCTGAAATCGCTCTGCCCCCTGACCTCGGTGGTGTGCGCCGAAGGCGCCATTCTCCCCGAGCACGCCCGTTGGATCGAGACCTTCGACCGGACGGGCGACCTGACCCTGCCGCTGACCGGCGTAGACAACGCGGCTAAGTTCTTGTCAGAGCGGCCCTGGCGTGTCCGCGTCGAAGAAACCGACTATTCCTGGCGCCTAGAAGAGACCCGCTCGAACCGGCTCCCGGACCGTTTCCTGAACGCTGCCGCGCGCTACCTAGGCAGCATCCAGATGGACCTGCCTGGCGTCGGCCGCTATCAAGGCGAGATCAACATCATGCGCCGCGACCTGCCTTTGAGCTGCCATCAAGCGCGGGTGGCGGAAATCGCACGGCCCTACGAACCCCTGGTCGAGTGCGTCCGGCCCGGCCAAAACGTCATCTTCGAGTGACAGCCCCAAGCCTTAAAAGCCGGCCTTGAGCCTCAGCGGGGCCCTAGACCGAAAACAGCGGGTCGCCTACGGCTGCGTCGCGCCCGGTCGCGACATCAGAAAGCGAACCGGCTGGGCGGTCCACGGCGATCACGAGCACGGTTGCGGAAATCCCGCCCGCGGCGATAGCCGCCGGGTCCCATTCGACAATCCCGTCGCCGACGGCCACCTCGTCGCCTTCGGCGGCGATCCGGCCGAACCCTTTGCCCTTCAACTTGACGGTGTCTATCCCCAGGTGAACCAGTATCCCTTGTCCATCAGCCGTCTCCAAGGCGAAAGCATGGGGCTGCAAGCTGACTAGCCGCCCGGCGACGGGAGCTGCCACGACAGCCCATGCCAGTTCCGGCTCGACAGCGACGCCGGGACCCATAATTTCCTGGGCGAAAACCGGGTCCCCCGCTTCGCTGATAGGGAAAACGCGCCCCGCCACTGGGGATTTGACGCTAATCATCTCGCGATTATACAGACGCCTTGACTTGATTGGGGCCGGCTTGAGCGCCGATTCAGCGCGGGGCTGGGACGCCGCCGCCTCGGTCCCAACCTCGGCCCGGAGAGCGACGTGGGGCCTTTCCCGGCCGGGCGGCAGCCCCGCGGGCGACGAGGCTGACGGCGGCCGTGAAGAACTGCCAAGGCTGCCAGGCCTACCGACGGCGGAGGACGGCGGCGAACATGGCGTCGGCGCCATGCCGGTGAGGCCAGAGCTGGAGGTAAGGGCCGAAGGCGCTGTCGGGAATGTCCGGCCAGACCTCGGCCGCCGGGATGACCTGGGCGGCGCCGCCACGGGCCAAGACCTTTTCGACTAGGGCGTCGGTCTCGGCCGGGTGGGGAGAGCAGGTGGCGTAAACGACTAGGCCGCCGGGCCGGCAGGACGCCAGGGCGCTTTCCAACAAGCCGGCTTGGAGGGCGGTCAGAGCTGGCAGGTCGGCGGCGGATTTGCGCCAACGGGCCTCCGGCCGACGGCGCAAGGCGCCAAGGCCCGTGCAGGGCACGTCAGCCAGGACACGGTCGAAGACGCCGGGACGCCAGGGCGGGCGGCGGCCGTCGGCGGCTACGACGGCCGCCGGGCCGGGGTAGGCGCGCAGAGCCTGGGCTGTCAATCTGGCTCTCGTCGGCGCTGCCTCGTTGGCGATCAGGCGGGCTCCGGCGGCCGCCGCCAAACCTCTTAGCAAGGCTGCCTTGCCGCCGGGGCCGGCGCACAAGTCAAGCCAAAGCGGCGGCGGGGCGGCGGGGCTCCGCTCGGCCGGGCCGGGCCAAGGCGAGACCGTCGACAGACCGCCTACGGCGCCGCCAGCTTGGGCGAAGCCGAGGGCGACCAGTTGGCTGCCCTCGTCTTCGACGCCGGCCCGGCCCTGGCGGACAGCGTCGAAACGGCCGGGGTCGCCGTCGGCCAAGGCCGCGTAGGGAGACCAGCGGCCGGGCCGCGCGCCTTGGGCGGCCAGTTCGTCCAGGCTGGCCAGGCCGGGGCGGACCGCCAAAACGGTTTCCGGCGGCCGGTTGTTGGCCTGAAGAGCGGCGGCGGCCTCCTCCCAACCGAGGCGCTCGAGGTAGACAGCCGCGATCCACTTCGGGTGCGCCGTCCGGCAAGCCAGAGCGGCCAAGCGGTCCAAGCCCTCGCACAAGAGGTCGAGCCAGTCTTCCAGGCCATGGCTGGCCACCCGCCGCAAGACGGCGTTGACAAGACCGGTGACACGGCGCCCGACCGTCGCGGCGGCCAGGTCGACGGTCGCGGAGACCGCCACCGGAACTGGCAGCCGCAAGGCCAGCAGCTGATGGCAGCCGAGCCGGAGGAGGTCGGCCACGGCGGGTTGGAGCGTTGTCAAAGACCGACCGGCCGCTCGTTCCAAAACTTGGTCGTACAGCCCCTGGGCGCGACAGGTTCCGGCTGTCAGTTCTGTGACAAAGGCCGCGTCGCGCCCGTTCAGGCCGGCTCGGCCGAGTCGTTGCCTAAGGGCGAGGTTGGCGTAGGCGCCGCGGCCGTTGACTTCCCGTAGGACGTCGAAAGCGAGCCGTCGGGCCGGGTCGGCCGCCGCTTTCGGGGCCGCTTGACCGCGCCGCTTGCTTTGCTCAGGGGACTTCGCCGGAGCCTTGTTTCCCGACCGCTCCGAGCCGGTCAGGGCCGTGTCTCCTGCCCGCTCCGGTTTAGCCGGCTCCGTGTCTCCGCTCGCGTTCCCCGGCCTGGCGGGCCTTGCTTGGCTCATGGCCGTGGCGACGGGTCGGCGGCCAGATCGGCCCGCAGACCGCGGGCCCAGTCGGCCCCGCGCATCGGCCGGCGGCCTTCGGGGATGACCCAGAGCAGGCGCAACGCCGTCGTGCCCGTGCCGATGAGGAGTTCGTGTTTCCGGCTTGCCAGCCGGCCCGCTGGCAGCGTTTCGGCGACCGGGTCGGCGGCCATGACTTTGAGGCGTTTGCCGTCGATGACGGTCCAGGCGCCGGGCGCCGGGAGCGGACTCTGGCTGGCGTCTCCAGTCGGGCCGGCCGCCGCCCGGATCAGGCGGTCGGCTGCCTCGGCCGGTCCTTGCCAGTCGAGGCGGAGTTCTTCGACCGTGATCTTGGGGGCCAAGCTGATGCCCTGAGCCGGTTGCGGCCGGGGCGTCTCCCCCGCTGCCGCGGCCGCCAAAGCCTGCTCCAGGAGGCCGGCGCCAAGATCGGCCAACTCGGCTAAGACATCCCCGGCGGTCGCCCGCGGGGCCAGGGGGCAGGGTTGCCGGAGCCAGAACGGCCCGGCGTCGAGAGCCTCGACCAGCCGGAAAACCGTCAGACCAGTTTGGCGGTCGCCGGCCAGGACAGCCCGCTGGACGGGAGCGGCCCCGCGGTAGGCGGGCAGCAACGAAAAATGAAGATTCATCCAGCCGTGCGTCGGCAAGGCCAGCAGCGGCGCCGGGATGAGGCCGCCGTAGGCGACGACCGGACAGCAGTCCGGGGCCAACTCGGCCAAGCGTCCGGCCAGGTCTAGGTCACGGGCCGACGGCGGGTCCAGCACCTCGATCCCCCGTTCGGCCGCCCAAGCCGCCACGGGCGACGGCCGGAGCCGGGCGCTGCGCCCACGGGCCGCCGGCGGCCGGGTCAGGACCGCCGCCACCTCATGCGCCGCCGCCAACCGTTCCAAGCTTGGCAAGGCGGCCGCCGGCGTGCCCGCGAAAACCAACCGCATGATCTCTCCTCAAATCCCCCCGAGTCTACGAGGCGGCGTGCCAAAATTTAGCCAGAGCCACTAGGAGTCGGGCATGAAGAAGATCTATTTGGCGGGCGGCTGCTTCTGGGGAGTGCAGAAATACCTGTCGCTGCTGAGCGGCGTGGCCAGCACGCGGGCGGGTTACGCGAACGGTCCTGGCCCGGCCAGCTACGAACAGGTCTGCGCCGGTTCCGGCCACGTCGAGACGGTCGAGACGGTCTACGACCCCCAGATCGCCCCGCTCGGATTCATCCTGGACCAGTTCTACCGGGTGATCGACCCGACGTCGGCCAACCGGCAAGGTCCCGACGCGGGCGTCCAATACCGCAGCGGCGTCTATTACTCCGATCCGACCGACCAGACGGTGGTGGAATTGTCGCTGGCGGCGTTGCAGCGCCGCCAGGCGGCGCCGATCGCCGTCGAGCACGGGCCGCTGCTGGATTTCTTCCCGGCCGAGGACTGGCACCAAGGCTATTTGGACCATCATCCCGAACGGTCTTGCCACATTCCACAGCTGGCTTTCGACCAGGCGGCGCTGGCCCGCCCGCCCTGGCGGACAGCGCCTGAGCGGCTGCCGGTCGAGTTGACGCCGTTGCAGGAGGCGGTGGTGCGGGAAGGGGCGACCGAACCGCCGTTCAGCGGCGAGTACGACGGCCATTTCGAGCCGGGGATCTACGTCGACGTGGCCACTGGGCAGCCGCTGTTAGCCTCCCAGGACAAATACGACTCGGGCTGCGGCTGGCCGGCCTTCACCCGTCCGATCAGCCAGGACGCCGTGGTGGAATCCGAGGACCTCTCCTACGGACGACGGCGCACCGAGATTCGCTCCCGCCAGGGCGGTTCCCACCTGGGCCACGTCTTCCCCGACGGGCCGGCCGAACAAGGCGGTCTGCGTTACTGCGTCAATTCGGCCGCCTTGCGGTTCGTGCCGGCCGCGGAGTTGGAAGCCGCCGGCTACGGGCGGCCTGTCGTAAGGATTGACGAGCCGCCTGAGCCCGGCATCTAGCCGGCGGGACGGTCTGAGACCGGGAAGGCCTGGCCCAGCGGGGCCAGCCAGCCTGACTCGAGGAAGAAGAACGGGTGGCCGAGGCGGTCGTACCGCTCGCCGACGGCGTCGGGTTCCAGGCAACGCTGGTCGACCCCGACCCGCCGCACCGTGCCGAAGATGAACACTTCGCCGTGACTGAACTCGACGATCCGGTCGAGCGCGCATTCCAAATGGGCCGGGCATTCCCTCAGCACCGGCACGTCCACTGTCGTGCCGGGAAGGGTGGTCAGCCCGGCCAGCCGGTCGGGCACGTCCGGCATCGACCACACCGTCTCCGCCAAGTCGACGCCGGGCAGATTGATCACGAACTCCCCGGTCGCCTCGACATTCTTGGCCGTGCGGTGCTCTCGCGTGCAGCCGAACCCGACCGTCGGCCCCGACCCGGCTGCCATCGTCACCCAGCTCTTCGGCGCGACATCAATCACACCGTGCTCGTCCCGGCTGGTGACGAGCACGACCTGCCCCGGCAACGGCGACGGCGACCACTGCCATTTGTCGAGCGACAGGGCTCTGAACACTAGGTCGGACACCGCTTCATCCTACGACAGCACGGTTACTGGCGTGGCCCCGCTTCGCCTCAGGGCGGGCCGTAGACATCAGTAGACATTCGGCTTAGGATCGGGTCATGAAGACGATCACAGTCGGCCAACTGCGGCAAAACCCGACAGCCATGCTCGCCGACGTCGAAGCCGGGGAGACCTACCAGGTCACCCGCCACAACCGAGAGATCGCCCGCATCGTTCCTCGAGCGCACGCCATCGAGTTGATTCCCCGCAAGAGCCGCACCGGCTCACACTTGGCGGACCTGCCCCGCCACGACTTGCGCAGCGCGGCCTCGGTCGACGAACTGCTCGCAAACGAGCGCGACCGTTGACAACTTTCTATCTCGACACATCGGTCGCGCTGCGAGCCCTGCTCGGCCATTCCCCCTCGGCGGCCGCCTGGATCGACCAAGTCACCGCCCAAGACGAACACCTGGTGGTCTCGTCACGCCTTCTCCGCACAGAACTCACCCGAGTCCTCCGCCGTGAAGGACTGCCGGTGAACAGGCGCGACAAAATCCTCGATGTGCTCAGCCTGGCGCCGATCACCGAAGGCGTGTTGGCCGCCGCCGAAGCCATTCAGCCCCACCTCAAAACCCTGGACGCGATCCATCTCGGCTCGGTGATCGCCGCCGGCCTTGACGCCACGATCATCAGCCACGACGCCGCCATGCTCGCCGCCGCTGCCTCGCTCGGCTACCCGACCTATGACCCCGTCGCCGAGAAACAATCAAACTTGTGCCAACGCGGCGGACCGAACCAAAGACCGGTCCGCCGCCACCCGGCCGACTAGCCGGCGGCGATGACGGCAGTTCCCAAGCTGGCGTCCGCCAAGTTGAGACTGCCAGCGCTCCCTTGCTAGCATGCCGACGTGATTTCTTGAGTGCCGTCGTTCCCGCGTCTGTGGCCGTCGCCCGGCGGGATCCGTTTGATCGCCTCAAGGACACTCGTGGACACCTTTCATTCTTCTTCCGCCGCGCAGCTTCACATCGATGGCGTGTCGGTTTATTTTGGCGGCCAGCGAGTCCT
>JAIRXC010000088.1 GCA_031268515.1 Propionibacteriaceae bacterium | reverse complement strand
CCTGCCCGGATCAAAAATGGCGTCAGCCGGAGCCGACTGGCAAACCAACCCAGCCACCCAAATCCGCTGGGGCCTCAGCTACATCGCCGACCGCTACAACAGCCCCTGCGGCGCCTGGGGCTTCTTCCAATCCCACAATTGGTACTGATCTCCCTTGACTGGCGCTGGCCGCAGCCCCGGCCTCAACGTCCGCCAGCCTCTTCGCGCCTACGCGGCGCTGCTTCCTCACCTGACTGGCGCTGGCCGCCACGGCCGGCAAGCGCGCAAAACCCCGAGCCCGGCGGCCGGGGCGAACCGCTTCGGAGCCGGCCTGTAGGTTCCCAGCGCCTATTAGGTTCTTAGGCGTCGCGGCTATGGGTTCGCCGCGGCCTACGGGTTCTCAGCGCCGCGCGAACAGCTTCCCGAGACGGCGCCGGCCGCTTTCCGGCGGTCCTCCGAGCTGGACCGCGTAACCATCCCCCGCTTCCCGGACGGCCGCTTCGACAAGGGCGAAGTCGACGAGGTCAGCCGAGCCGACGACGAGGCGGCCGTCGTCCAACCGCACGTCCACGGCGCTGACGCCGGGGATCGCGCCAACCGCCTCTTTAACGTGGTTGACGCAGTGCTGGCAGGTCATCCCGGTGACGGTGTAAACGGTGTCCACGACGGCTCCTCACAGCTAACGGGGTGGAGAATCACGGCCCAGTGGCCGCGACGCGCCGGGCAGGCGGTCCCCCAATCCCGGCGGTCTGACAGCCAGCTTAACCGCCCTAACTGACACAAGACCGCCGATGGACTCTTTCCGGGAGCACGTCGGCCGCTCTTTCCCGACGGCCGGCGGAGCCTCGCCTACAAGCTGCCAGCGGACTCCTCTGGAAGCACGTCGGTTACGGCAACCGTCCCCACCGAGCACAAGACTGCCTACGAATCGCCGGGGCTGCCCGGCGCACACAACCCCCAGCCGCACACGGACCAGCCAAGCGCCACCCCGAATTTGCAACCACCACCGGACACCGGGCTGCCGCGTATCGCCGCACACCAGCCCCAGCCGGCAAACGCCGCCGGACGGGGGCCGCCCAGCGCCGCCCAGGCTCTCAACCGTCGCCGTCAGACGTGGGGACCACCCCGCCGCTGCTGATAGTTGTCCACACCCCCTGTGGACAACTATCCTCGCCGGCGATCCCCCGGTTCCTTTTCAAGGACTCGCCGGTAGCCGAGTCGAGGTGGCGACAAATGCCTGAAAACTTCTCCCCGCAACCCTAGGCGAGCGACATAACGCCTAGTCAGAAGCATATTTCTCGCATTTTTCGTAACTTTTGGAAGTTCTTCTCCACAGGCTCTGTGGACAGTTCGGACGGGGCCGCGACAGCCATCCCCAGGCTATCCACAGCACCTGGGCATAACTGGCTTGGCGGACGGCCCGCGGGGACCTAGGTTCTCCCCGTAGGGCGTTCGGTCTCCCGTTCGGAAACTGTCAGAGGCTGTCCCTAGAGTGCCGTCAGCTGACATCGACCGAGGAGGCCCCCTTGACTCAGATCCGCGAGTTCACCGAATACCGCGGCGACTCGGTCGACCGCACCCCGCCCCAGGATTTGGCGGCGGAACAGTCGGTCCTCGGGGCCATGCTCATGAGCAAGGACGCCATCGCCAACGTCATCGAGTTGGTCCACGGCCGCGACTTTTACAAACCGGCCCACGAACTCATCTTCGAGACCGTCTTGGCCCTTTACGGCCGGGGCGAGCCCGCAGACCCCATCACCGTGGCAGCCGAGCTGACCCGCCGCGGCGAGATCGGCCGCGTCGGCGGCCACCTTTATATCCACGACCTCCTCTCCTCGGTCGCCATCGCCGCCAACGCCGCCTACTACGCGGAGATAGTCCGCGAGAAGGCGGTCTTGCGCCGCCTGGTCGAGGCCTCGATCAAGATCGCCCAACTCGGTTACACGGCCGAGGGCGATGTCGACGACATCGTGGACATGGCCCAACAGACCGTCTACGAGGTCGGCGACAACTCGCGTAACGAAGACTGCAAGCCCTTGGCCGACCTGCTCGAGCCGACCTGGGACGAGATGCAGACCCTGGCCTCCCACGGCGGCCGCCTGGCCGGGGTCCCGACCGGTTTCCGGGAGCTTGACGATCTGACGAACGGCTTCCACCCCGGCCAGATGGTCATCGTCGCCGCCCGGCCCGCCGTCGGCAAGTCCACCATCGCCCTCGACTTCGCCCGCGCCGCCGCCATCGGCCACGGCCTGCCGACCGTCGTCTTCTCCCTCGAGATGAGCTCGCTCGAGATCATGATGCGTTTGTTGTCAGCCGAGGCCGGCATCAACCTCCAGTCGATCCGGACCGGCAACTTGGAAGCCGACTGGGAGCGTCTGGCCGCCGTCTCCAGCCGCCTGTCCGGCGCGCCCTTGTTCCTCGACGACTCGCCCAACCTGACGATGATGGAAATCCGAGCCAAGGCCCGCCGGCTCAAGCAGCGCCACGACCTCAAGTTCGTCATCATCGACTACATCCAGCTCATGAGTTCGGGCAAGAAGGTCGAATCGCGCCAGGTCGAGGTCTCCGAGTTTTCCCGCCAGATCAAGCTCTTGGCCAAGGAACTCGGCCTCCCGGTCATCGCGTTGTCCCAGCTCAACCGCGCCCCCGACGCCCGCAACGACAAGAAGCCCATGCTGTCGGACCTGCGTGAATCCGGCTCCTTGGAGCAAGACGCCGACATCGTCATCCTCCTCCACCGCGACGACGCCTATCAGCCAGATCCGGCCAAGCGGACCGGCGACGCCGAAGTCATCGTCGCCAAGAACCGCAACGGGGCCACAAGGAACATCAAGCTGCTTTTCCAAGGCCACCTGGCCCGCTTCGCCAACGACGCGGACATGCAGTTCACCGGCGGCGCAGTTCCCCCGCCGCCGCCAGATTAAGCCGCCAGCAACATCAGTGGTCTGGCTAGCTGACAAGCAGGGGTTGAAACAGGCTATCTCAACAGCCTAACGGGATCGATCTTCGCAGCTCGATACGCGGGGTAGAAGCCCCCGCCTAGGCCAACGAGGATAGTGACTGGCAGCAGCACCACCACACTGGGCCATGAAAATACCATCGGCATACCCACCAGCGATAGAATCACTAACGCGCCTAGATTGCCCAAGAGGCAGCCCATGGCGGCGAACAAAGCCACCACGACGACTGATTCGAAAATGAACAGCAGCACCACTCTAGCGCGCGTCATTCCCAACGACTTGAAGATGGCGATCTCGTCGGCCCTCTCGAGCGTGGCGATGTACATTGTGTTTAAGATGTTAAGCGCCGCAACAGCCAACGAAACGGAGGCAATCAGCGCAAGAACCACTTGAACCGACAATAAGGACTGTTGCAGCATGGATGATAATTCAGCATTCATATCGATGAATTTCAAGTTGGGGTCGATCCCTGTGTTGAGTTGCCGCAGAGCGGATTGACACACGGACATGAGATCAACTCCATTAGCCACCCTAAGAGTATAGGCCGCTGCCACGCTTTCCTCATGGATGTGCACATGTCCTTCCAAGCGCAAGGGAAAATATAGTCGAGTCGATCCCCCCGTTCCGAGTGAATCTGTGAGACCGATGACGGTGAAGACTTCACCGTCGACTAGTATGCGCGCGCCAATCTTAATATTGGCAAACTCTTGATTTCGGTACATGATTGCCACATTGCCTGACGTCTGGCTGAAAGGCTGTCCTTGCTCGACAGGGACATCGTCAGCGAACTCTGCAACCAAGAAACCGATGTCACCACCTGATGCCAATTGCGCATGGACCCGCGCCTCAACCTTAGACGGAGTGAAACTGCTGACATCTGGACGTTTGGAAATCGTTGAAAGTCTCGACACAATATCGGAGTCGGACATCACAATCATCGGGTCAAAATTGGCCTCAGCGCTGCTCATCAAGATGAAATCGCACGAGTTGGGCTTCTGGTTGCTAAGATCATTTAGGAGGGAGGCTGAGAGGGTCATAATGAGAACGACCGAGGCTACTCCAACCAGAACGCCAATCCCGGTTAGGGCCGACCGTAGCTTGTTAAACCACAAGCCCTGGAGACAGTTCCTAATAAAGAATATCATGGCGAACTTCTCCTGCCACCAGTTTTACGACCCTGTCAGCAGTCATAGCAATATCAGAATCGTGTGTGACGAGAAGTAAGCAACACTGGAGGTCATCGTGCACTTGTCGCAGAAGTGTCACGATCTGTTGAGCTGTTGACGAGTCCAGGGACCCAGTAGGCTCATCCGCAATGATGAGTCGTGGTTGGCCAATGATCGCTCGCGCAACTGATGCTCTCTGTTTCTGCCCGCCACTTAATTCATCAGGATAGCTCAACGCTTTGTCTGCAATTCCCACTCGCTCCAGGCAAAGATCGACCTCCTCATCCACGGGCGATCCTTTTCGAATAGCGGCAGCTATTCGAAGATTCTTCCGTAATGTGTACCGTCTGATCAACTGAAAGTCCTGGAAAACGTATCCAATATTTTTCCGGGCGGACGTGACGAAGGAGTCCTTAGCTCCTCCATACCGCAACCCGTGGAAGAGGTATTCGCCGGTGTGGTCGAAGTCTAAGAGGCCGATGATCTTAAGCAGAGAAGATTTGCCCGATCCGCTCTTTCCCACGATGGAGAGGAACTGCCCCATAGGCACCTGTAGATCAACATTTCGCAGAGCCTCAACTTCAAAATTCCTGCCTCTATACACCTTTCCGACGTCAGTGAGGCTGATCATTACCCACCCACTACTTCCTGAATGACATCTCCTACACTGAGAGACGAGTACGGAGACAACAATACCCATTGGCCATCGGCATTCTTGACGACTTGGACCGTGACTTCCCGACCGTCTAGAAGTACGTAATTGCGCTCTCCCTGCAAGCCAAGAAAATCGGGCGGGATGACGATGGAAGTGGATGTGCGCGTCATAGTGGCCGTTCCATGAGAACTGGGAACAAACCCGTGTCGAGTATTCTCGGCGCTGAATGTCATTTCATATTTCGGCAAGTGGAAATCCGTTGTGAACTCGGCGCTGAAATTAACTGAGGCCAACAGCAAGTCAGCTACTACATGGCCATCGACCTCCGCTTTTAGATCGGTCGCGGCGGACAGCGCTTCCACCTGAGTTTCCGTCGCTATATATACGAATACGAATTCAGCCGAAAGCACATACGCCTTGCCATCTTCAATAGAGAGCGTGCCGGAATCGGGAGAAGGCACATGGTAGGTGTCTATTTGTTGGATGTTGCCATCAATAAGGCGGTCGTACACGCCAGCAAGCGCTTCGAAGGATGAGCCCAGTTGATTATCTGTAGCCATCTTGGTGAAGGACAAGTCCGTCCTTGCAGACTCACGTGCGCCATTGAGGTCAGTTATCTGCTGGCGTAAGTTCAACAATGTAGCATTATCGGTGCACGATATCTGGGGCGTTATCTGGGGCGTTGCAGGCGTACTTACTGGCTCAGCTTCGTCACATGGCGCGGCTAATGCAATATGAGTTTGCAACGAGGCGATGTCGGCATCTGTCTTCATTGCTTGTAGCGTGTAATCTGAAACTGAACGATTATAGGAAATAATTGTGGACTGGATTTCGTGCCCCGCTTGGCGGACCTCGTCTGATTCCGGGCTAGCGTCTGACACCCATTCGTAGGCGAACCCTCCACGATTCAGTTCAGCGAGAGCTCTCAATACTCTGTCTTTTTCACTCATAGCGTGGTCGATTTTAGCCTGGAGGCGCGCCAACATTTCCTGGATTTCGGGAGTCTGGGCTCTCAGATCCTCCCCTTTGACCACCTGCGTCCCAGCCGCGTATGCGACATCTGCTTTCGAGAGATCGAGAGGATAAATCATCGCTGGCATGAAATTCCCGGCATATGAATACTTCTCGTATTGAAGAACATAAGTCTGCGGTTCGCTCACTGGGTCTTTACAACTCGTCAGGGTACAAGCCAGCGCCGCCATCGTGATGATATAAACGATATTTCGCCATAGCCGGACACCGTCAGAGATTTGCCAACATGTCCTTGAAATAGCTCTCATGTTCATCTACCTCAGACCGTCTAACAACGCGTCAATGAGAGTCGTTTGGTCATCAGAAATCAACGCTGCCGAGCCGTTTCCAGGTAAACGGCATAGTGACAGCGCAAAGGCTATGTGAGTCACACGCCACCAGGAACCAGATTCCGCCCTCTGAGTCGATGACGCCTCTCGATGGAGATAAGGCAACTACCATCTTATGCCACCAGGACTGATTGAGTTTCGCTTTTCGCAACCCATAAACGACATAATCAGATCCTGCCGCGAACGGCTCAACGAGATGCCTGAATTCGCTTGTTTTCATGATCGCGTCCTTAACTTGTATCAGATATCGCTAACAACTGCATGCGCCTCGGTTCGGTTTAAGTCTCCAGATCGCACTCTTCGAGGCCGTATCCCATAAACTCTGATACACGAAGGAGCATACAGGAGGCATAGGACGCCGCAGTAGACCAATATGGACCACTCAGAGCCACCGGTATAGATCACCGGAGCCAGCAAGAGGATCATTGAATACTTGACTACGGTCCGCAGTCTGCGGGCCAGTGCGCCTCGTCTGATGATGAGCGGCGCGTCGATGACCAGTCCGGCGGCAAAGACAGCAGCTGCTAGCAGTAAGATTCGCCACGAGGAAGAGACGCTCAGAGCCACAATGCAACAGAGAGCAAACGGAATCATCGCCCCCAGAGCCAAAGTGCCAAACTTTCGGTGTCGTATGAAGCGGCCATCGCGTGGCAGAGCCTGCTCTGAGAACACGTTATCCTCGGCTATGAGGCGGTAATTCTTTTCTTTGCGAGCCATAAACAGGTTTATCCAACCGAGAACGATGAACGCATTGACGGTCAGCATTTTGGGTAAGCCATTGGCAGTCGGCAGGAGCGCGAAGAACAAGCAGCCTGCCAGAAATACAGCGCCGACTGCCATGCCATAGAAAAGCAGCAAATCTTTAAACAAGAACGGCGACAGTGGTCGAATCCAAGCAAAGATCCTCCTCTCGCCGTGGGTGTCGAAGCCCGGGGTATGGATCCGGGAGGTCACAACGTCAAGGCCCAACAGGTAAATCATGCAGAAAATCGGCCACCACAAAGGCATCCAAGACCAGACCCAATCTGGCAGATCAAAACCGGTGGCATACAGCAGAGCAGCGCCGCCAAGAAAACTCATTAGAATTGTCAAATAAATGGTCCGAGCCTTGGCCGTCGTACGGAATCCCAGGTAAGCGTGGCTAGGCAACACGCATAGATTAACCACCCAGACGATCCATATGATCACCCCCCATAGGGTTTTGCTTTGCACTATAGCGCCGAACAAGCAAACGATCAGGGCTAAGATATCTGCCAACCACCAGTCGCGCATGACGTAATCGGTGACATAGGCGATCCGATAAGTCCAACTAGGCCTGCGGAAACCGAGGCGATACCAATCGCGAAAACTTAGAAATATGCCATTGCTGTCCATGGCGATGAACTGGGTGAAAACGCAGTACAATAACAGAGCGAAAAGCGTCCACTGCGGACTGGCCAACATGAATACTGACATTCCAGTCCCCACTCCGAGACCGATAAAAGTCTGCTTGACGGGCTTAAACTGGCGGCGGCGGAACTCTACACGGACCAGCGATGAGCAGAGATCTCTCACGGGCTTTCCGCCAGCTTCCTATCGGTAATCGTGTAGACCGTGTCTACACATTGACGCAGAATACCCTCATCATGGCTGACAATTACGTGGCTCCCCTGACGCTGCCGCAACATCATCACCAGGTGGGAATTTGACTCTTGATCGATGGACTCAAAGGGTTCGTCGACCAATAAGACATCGGCTGTGGACATGAACCCCATCAGCAGCGCCACTTTTTTGACTGTGCCTTTGGAGAGTTCTCCTATCGGAGTCTTGATGTAATCTCCCAACCCGAGATAGTCGATGACGTGATCGGCCTGCGTCGTGTCAAAAGAACTCAGATGAGAGCAGAGTTCCACGACATCATCTGGCCAGAAAGCCTTGTACGATGACAAGTCAAAATCGACCATGTAAGTCGACCCCGCCACCCTAATACGCCCCTTCTGAGGCTTAAGCTGCCGATCAAGCAGCTTGAGCAACGTCGTCTTACCACAACCATTCTTTCCCACGAGTCCAACCTTGGAAATTTCGATGGAGCCCGAGTAGGCTTCGAAGACCCATTCTCGGTAACGAAATGACATCTCATCAAAGACGTACAAAGACAGATCCCTCCAAAATTGCACCAATTAGCGTCAGAGTGACGATACCAGCGTACATGGGAATAGCCGGTAAAAGCCTCCACTTCAATGCTCCTGTGTCTCGTCGAGGTGCCTTAATGAATTGCCTAACCGAAAAATACAGGACATAGCTCACGGCCACGGCCAATAGTAGCGCAGCAACCTCGAGGAGCGCATGGCGATAGAATATTTCGAATTGTACCGACGGCGGTAGATTCGTGATTAGACTTGCCATGGCCCCCAGGATAAAGAATTGTGCGGCCACGACGACGGAATTAAACATAGGCAGAACAGACACCGCGAGAAAAAATGCTATGTTATGGAAAAATATCCCCCACATCTCGCTGTGAGTCACCGAAAGCGTGACCGGCAATGTTGATTGCCGCAGGGCATCTCCAAAGAACCCGGCCACCGCCCACTCTGCGACCAAGAAGCCAACAAAGGCGAGAAATACCGCGAGAGCTACATGGCACAGAATTATTTCTGACAGTACCTCTGCGCGTTCCGAGTGTCGCGTCGAAGTTTCTGTATTAACCATCGAGCTGCCTACTGAAACCAAATGATCAAAGCCGCATCAGCGAGGATGTACAGATACAAAGGAGTCCCAACGATGATCTTACGGGCGCCACGGAGTAGCGGGTCCTTCATGCCAATCCAAATGATTAACCCCAACGGAAATAGAAAAGAAACCGCCCCAAGCGCCAACCCTGAAATAATCTTGACCCACACAGCTAGCGCGTGAGAAAAGAGGCACATGACAATCATGAGCAGCCCTTGGGAGTTCACCGTCTTCGCACAGAACTCACCCGGAACCGCCAACCTATAGGCGAAACGATATAATAGACGAATTAACCAAATTGTCACTAGCGTGATACCAGAATATAGAACACCAAGAGCCACAACAACTACCCACGATTTGTTCGTCTGAGCTATTGTGCGCATAAAATCACTGTCTACATTATCATAAGCCATCCAAGTAATGAAACTTATATAGGCCAGCACGAGAACCGGTAATAGCCGTCTCATTGTCAGTCCTTACGATATTGAGAGTTTGACGCAAGGGCAAGTCCTACTCACTGCGTTCATAGACGCTCATCAAGAGGTGGGGGGTTCACCTTACCGAGCAAGCAGAGTAGAACAGGTAGGGTGAGAACTCACTTACACGCTGCCCTTAAGGATAGAAACTCCAACCCCTATCAGAGTTGGCGTCTTAAAGTGATGTCAGAGAGCGCCGATAACTGCAAGACCCACGACACCGAAGGGGCCGGCCAGCGCTCCAACAACAGCTGAGTTTGCCCCGAACCAGACAGTGAGAGCAGCCACTCCACCAGCTTGGAGGATGCACACGATTGTCGAAGCGGTCGCCATGCCAACAAAAGCTGCTAGCTGATTCCTCGCGGCTGCGCTGCCGCTAGCGTTGAGCTTCTTGAGAAGGTACTGCGCCAATAGATAACCTGCTTGCATCATAATTCCTTTCTAGTTGATGCGAAAAATAAACGCTCTCTGTGTAATCCTGCGCACCCGTTGTCTAGCGGCTGCACAAGACGGCCGAAATTACTCGTTCTTTCTGCAATGTTTTACTGTCATGAAATGACGGCTGGGGATGGACCGATACCAGATAGGCGCCTCATCATTAGTTTACCCTCAGGAACCGACTGGTTCGTTCGCTTACAGAGAACCGACCACGCCAAGCACCACCGCACCGATGGGTCCTGCAAAGAACCCATAAAGATACGAGTGGAAGCCAAAATACGCGCCAAGGCCGACCACGCCGCCTGCCGCGAGGACATTCATTATGGTGGTTGCCAGAGTAACGCCGACGAGATTGGCTACCCAGTTTCGAGCCGAAACCCAACCCATTGCATTAAGTTTGTTAAAAATGAATTGGGCAATATAGTAACCAGCTTGCATCGTGGGCCCCTCTCTACTAGGTGAAGACGGAGTAAGTTTGCTCGTTCCCCATCTGCGCGGACATCTGACTGTTAACTGCTTGCAGTCTTGCTCCCAGGCATTGCGGGTAACTTATGCACCCCTGCACACCTTGTCAACTTTCGAGCTATCTAAGCACCGAATTTATTGCGGTGGCTCGCGCGCTTTGGGCCCGTGGAGCTTACTTCGCTGGCTTGCCGCCAATCGTTGACGACAACGGTTCCGCCGCCGCCCTGTCAAACCTACGGGCGGAGACGCTACGGACTATTGACCGCCGCTCGCCCGTCCGATAAAGTGATATCACATTTATAACGAGCATTGGAGCCTAGATGTCCAACCTCATCCCGCCCACTTCAATCCCGTCGCCGGCCGTCGCTGTCAAAGAACGTGTCGCCGCCTCGGTCAACGGCCTGTACGCCATCATCTTCTGCCTGGCCGCCTGGGGGGTCGCCATCTGGCTGTTCGCCGTCAGCGGCGATGAACTCCTCCCGCTCCTGGTCGGCCTGCTCCTGTTTTTGCTGACCTGCCTCATCTTGACCTCTTTCACCATCATCTCGCCCGGCGACACCAAGGTCATCTGTTTCTTCGGCAAGTACGTCGGCACTGTCCGCCGGGACGGCCTCCGGCTGACTTACCCTCTGACCTTGAAACGGCGCGTCTCGATCAAGGTGCGCAACTTCGAGACCCATGAGTTGAAGGTCAACGACTCCACCGGCAACCCGATCAACATCGCCGCCATCATCGTCTGGCAGGTCGCCGACACCGCCCAATCGACTTTCGCAGTCGAGGACTACGAGCAATTCGTCAAGGTCCAGTCCGAGGCCGCCTTGCGCCACATCGCCACGATCCACCCCTACGACAACGGCCACGAGGGCGAACCGACCCTGCGTGGGGCAACCGACCTGGTGGCCGAAGAACTGGCCGGCGAAGTCAGGGCCCGGATCGCCATCGCGGGCCTGCGCGTCATCGAGACTCGCATCTCATCTTTGGCCTTCGCCCCCGAAATCGCCCAAGCCATGTTGCAGCGTCAGCAAGCCGACGCCCTGCTGGCGGCCCGCAGCCGGATCGTCGAAGGCGCCGTGACGATGGTCGAAAGCGCCCTCACCCACCTCCAAGACAATGACATTGTCCAGTTGGACGAGGAGCGCAAGGCCGCCATGGTGTCGAACCTGCTCGTCGTCTTGTGCTCTGACTCCCGCGCCACACCGGTCGTCAACGCTGGCTCCCTCTACACCTGAGCCCAATCGTGACCGACCCCGCTGAAGCGGCCAAGCCAGTCCCGGCTCCGTCCGCGGCCGGCGACTCCGCTCGCAAAGCCATCCTGTTGCGGCTCGACCCGGCCGTCCACCGGGCCCTGGTCCAGTGGGCGGCCGACGAGTTGCGCTCAGCCAACGCCCAAATCGAACTGCTCATACGCCAAGGCCTGCGGCAAGCCGGCCGTCTGCCCGGCGGCCTCAAACCGCCTCGTCCGCCCGGCCGCCCCCGGACGGACGAGGCCGCCGAACCTGACTCCGACGGGGTTTGACGCGGTCCAGGTTTGGACTTAGGGCCTGTGGCTTTGACCGAGCGGCGGCGCCCGCCGCGGGCCGCCCGCCGGTTCGGCGTCGGACGGCGACTATAAGCTGATTTCATGCGCCCCTTGCTCTTGTCCCCGTCCGACTTGGCCGCGGCCCGGGGCCGTCGGCTGGCCGTCTTGACCAGCGGCGGCGACGCCCAAGGCATGAACGCCGCCCTGCGGGCCGTGATCCGGACTGCCTTGTCCGTTGGGGCCAGCGCCTACGCCGTGTCAGAGGGCTACCAAGGCCTCATCGACGGCGGCGACGGCCTCCGCGAGTTCTCGTGGGACGACGTCTCTGGCATCCTCAACCGCGGCGGCACGGTCATCGGCACCTTCCGCTCCCCGGGCTTCCGAGAGCGGGCCGGACGGCTGCGAGCCTGCGCCAACCTCGTCGCCCGCGGCATCGACCGGCTCGTCGTCATCGGCGGCGACGGCTCTCTCAGCGGCCTGAACCAGTTCGCGTCCGAGTGGCCCGGCCTGCTTCAGGAATTAGCCGAAGCAGGCGAGATCACGCCCGCCCAAGCCGCCGCGCACCCCCGTCTTGTCTACGCCGGCCTGGTCGGCTCCATCGACAACGACCTTGTCGGCTCCGATCTGACGATCGGCGCGGATTCCGCCCTCCACCGCATCCAAGACGCCATCGACGCCGTCGCCTCGACCGCCGCCAGCCACCAGCGGGCCTTCGTCGTTGAGGTGATGGGCCGCCACTGCGGCTACCTGGCCTTGATGGCCGCCGTCTCGGGCGGCTGCGACTTCGTCCTCTTGCCCGAGCGGCCCCCCGCCGACGGCTGGGAGCAAGCCATGTGCGAACAACTCCGGCGTGGCCGCACCGCCGGCCGGAAAGACTCCATTGTCATCTTGGCCGAGGGGGCGACTGATCGGTCGGGGCGGCCGATCACAGCGGATTACGTCCGCCAGGCCATTGAAGAAGAGTTGGGCGAGGAGGCCCGCGTCACGATCCTCGGCCACGTCCAACGCGGCGGGCAGCCGAGCGCGTACGACCGTTGGGCTTCCACCTGGCTTGGCTATTCGGCCGCCGCCCACGTCTTGACGGCGACCGGCGAGGAACCAGGCCCGGTCTTCGGCTTCCACGGCTATCAGGTCGTCGCGCTCCCTCTGGCCGAGGCGGTGGCTGAAACCAGGCGTGTTTCCACGCTCGTCAAAGCCGGCGATTACGACGCGGCCGTCCGGGCCCGCGGCGACGAATTCGCCAGCGCTTTGAGTTTCTTCGACGAGTTGAGCGCCCCGGCCGGCGCCAATCCCGCCGCCGGGTTGCCGTCTGGTCTGTCCACGGTTGTTCCGGCCGCCAGCTCGGCCGGTTCCGGCCCCGCTGCCCAGCCGGCCGGCGGCGGCAAACGGATCGGCCTCATGCACGCCGGCGGTTTGGCCCCGGGCATGAACGCGGCGGCCAAGGCTGTCGTGCGGCTCGGTTGGGCCCGTGGCCACACGATGATCGGGATCGAGGATGGTTTCCCCGGACTCATGGCCGGAGCGGTCCGGGAACTGTCTTGGAAGGATGTCGACGGCTGGGACCAAGAAGGCGGCGCGCGGCTCGGCACACGTCGGACAGCCCCGGCGGTCGAAGATCTTTACGCCGTCGCCCGGGCTGTCGAGTTGGCCCGCCTTGACGCCCTCCTTGTCATCGGCGGCTGGACGGCGTATCAAAGCGCCGCCCTCATGCTGGCCGAGCGGGACCGCTATCCGTCCCTCAAACTGCCGGTCGTCTGCCTGCCGGCGACCATCGACAACAACCTGCCGGGAACGCAGATGTCGATCGGCGCCGACACCGCCCTCAACGTCATCGTCGACTCGATCGACAAGATCAAAACCTCCGCCTCAGCCTCACAGCGTTGTTTCGTGGCAGAGACGATGGGCCGCGACTGCGGCTACCTCGCCCTCATGGGGGCATTGGCCAGCGGCGCTGAACAAGTTTACTTAAATGAAACAACCGTCACCTTGAGCCAGATCAAGGCCGATCTCGACTGGCTGGTCCACAGCTTCGACGAGCAACACCGTGACTTTTGTTTGTGGGTGCGCAACGAAAACGCCAACGCCAACTACACGACGGCGGTCTTGGCGCATCTGCTCGACGAGGCGGGGCAGGGGCGCTACGACACCCGGACGGCCCAGATCGGGCACATCCAGCAAGGCGGCACGCCGACGCCAGCCGACCGCATCCTCGCGACGGAGTTGGCCGAGCAGGCGCTCAGTTGGGCGGCGGCGGAGTGGGCGGCCGGCACGGCGGGCTACGCCTGTGTCGGGGCCGATGTCGAGCGGCTCATCGTGACAGATCTGGCCGAGGCGATGAAGGCGACGGACACGGCACACCAGCGGCCGGCCCAGCAGTGGTGGCTCGGCCTGGCCGACCTCATCGCCGTCGTCAATCGGCAACCCGTCTAGGCGGCCGGCGGCCTCAGGACCAGAAGGGGTGGGGATTGGGAAGCGGCGGCAACTCGCGCCAAGAGCGGACGATGTCCCCGGGCGAGAGCGGGCCGGCGGACTCGGTTTCCCCTGTCAGAGGACCCGCGCCGTCGGCGTTGTCCGAGCTGTCTGGGGAAACGGTTCCGAAAACGGCGGGCGAGCTGGCAAACGCGTTGGCCGGGTCGAAACCAGCCGCCGCAGGAAGCTCGCCAAAAGCGGCGCCAGAGTCGAAACCAGCCCCCGCAGGTGGCTCCCCAAAGCCAGTTCCAGCGTCGAAACCACCCCCTGCAGAAGGCTCGCCAAAGGCGGTTCCAGCGTCGAAACCAGCCCTCGCAGGAGGCTCCCCAAAGCCAGTTCCAGCATCGAAACCAGCCCCCGTAAAAGACTCGCTGTAGGCGGTTCCAGCGTCGAAACCAGCGCCCGCCAAAGGGCCGCCAAAGGCACCGTCAGCATCGACAGACCCCATTTCGGAGGGCTCGCCAAAGGCGGTGCCAGCGGCGGGGCCAACCGTCGCCGGAGGCTCGCCAAAGCCGGTTCCACCGTCGGCCGGCCCAGCCGCCGGGCGGCCGGCGTCCCAGCGCGCTGATTCCGGCGAGGGAACCGACGGCAGCCGGCCGGCACGAGTCGGCCGAGGCGGCGACGGCGGGGCAGCCTGGCCGGCCTGGGCGACGCCCTTGATCTGAGCCAACCACCGTAAGGCTTCTTGTTCTGCTGCGGTCGCCGCGGCGTCGACGGGAGCGGCGGGCTCACCGCGGCGGCCTGGGCTTTCAAGATCCGATCGCGGCGGCGAACCGCCGGGGCCGCCAGCCGGCGTCAGGCCGTCTGGTCCGCCGAACCCAAGCGAGGCGCCAGACCGGCCAGCGGAAGAGGAAGACGAGGCGCCGGGCCGGCCGCCGGCCGCCGAATCGCCAAGCGAAGCCCACGAAGCCCTGCCGCCTGCCAACGCTACCTCGCCAAGACCTTGATTTGAAAGTTGAGTTTGCCCATCGGCGTCCTGGTCTCCACGGCGCTTGAACAGACCCCCCGCGGCGCCCTCGTTTCCCTGCGCCATCTCCTGCGGACCCCGGTCGAAAGACCCGGTTCGCTCGCCTACAGCCTGCCCGTCCAAGCGGCCAGAGGCGCCATCCGGCGCCAAACCGCCGGCCTCGGCCGCCAACCAGTCCAGAGGCGCCCCGGGCCGATCCCGCAAAGGCCGGTCGGCGCCGCCAGACCGGCCGGCCTCTTGGGACGGCCCGTCAGAGGCGGCCCAATCCGGCGCCGCCGGACCGCCGCCAGGCCAATCCGGCCCGCCCGGAACAGCCCAACTTGAGTCATCGCCGGTGGCCCGGTCCGGTTGGCCCGGGCCGGTGACACGGTAGGGAGGCAGGTCGCCGGACGCCGCCGCCGACGGCCCCGGCCCGCCGGCCGTTGACGAGGCTCCGTCGCCGAGCGTTGGCGCCGCGGCTTGGCTGTCCGCGGCCCCAAAGGCTCTGACGGCCGTCGTGATCGGGGGATTGAGGAACCGGCGCGAAGCGGTCGCAGCCACATCGTCCGACCCCCAGTCCAATCCCGCTGCGCCGCCCGCGCCGCGCCGGCTGCGCGCCGACCCGTCTGGATCTCGTCCTGCCGACCCGCGCTCCCCGCCGTCCCCGGCGCCGCGGCGGGAAGCAGCCTCGCCGCGGCCCAGGCGCTCCGGCCGGCCGCCTTCAAGGCCTTCGCCGGCCGCGCCGTCCAAACCACGGCCGACGCCGTCCCGCCCTGCGGCCGCGCCGTCCAACCCCCGGGCCGGGACGGCCGTATCGCCATCGTCGTCGCCGTCTTCCGGCGTCTCGCCGTCCGGCCCGTTGCCGCCCGCCGCGCCGTCCTCCAAGCCGGCCGCCAAACCAAGGCTTTCGGCCCGCTCCTGGCGACGGCGGGCCATCGCGGCTTCGCGCCGGACGCCGCGGTGGTCGTGGGCCAAAGCTTCGACGCGGTAGAGGGTCGGTACGACGACGAGAGTCAAAACGGTCGAAGAGACGAGCCCGCCGATGACGACGAGGGCGAGGGGTTGCGACAGGAAAGACGAGTGGCCCGTCACGCCGAGGGCCATGGGCAGGAGGGCCAAAACGGTGGCAGCGGCGGTCATGAGGATGGGCCGTAGGCGCTGGCGGGCGCCGTCTTCGATCGCTTGTTGGACGCTGAGGCCGCGGCGGCGGTATTGGTTTATGAGGTCGATGAGGACGATGGCGTTGGACACGACGATGCCGACGAGCATGAGGAGGCCGATGAGGGGCGCGACGCCGAGCGGAGTGCCGCTGGCGAGGAGGGCGATGAGGGCTCCCGTGGCGGCGAAGGGGATGGAAATGAGGAGGATGAAGGGTTGGAGGAGGGAGCCGAAGGCGGCGACCATGACGATGTAGACGACGGCGATGGCGATGAGCAGCGCCAGTCCGAGGTCGCCGAAGGCGTCGGCTTGCAGTTGGGCCAGTCCGGAAATCTCGACTGTCACGCCTTCCGGCAGGCAGACGGTCCGCAGCGGGTCGCAGTCTTGAGCCGGGTCGAGGCCGGCCAGGCCAGCCGTGAGCGCCGTCGTCAAGGCGCCGAGGTCGGTTCCGGCTGGAGTGACGGAAACCGTGGCGCTGCGCTTGCCTTGGCTCGTCGTGATGGCGGCGGGAGCGTCCACGAGATAAGCCGTGGCGACCTGGCCTAACGTGACCGGCCCGGCGGGAGTCGTCGCGACAGGCAGGCCCATGAGGTTTTCAAGGCTGCCGGGGCTCGCGCCCAAGGAGACCTGGACGGCTGTCGTCGTGCCGCCGTCGCTGACCGAGCCGATCTGGACCGGCTGGACGAGGGAGGCGACAAGGCTGGCGACCTGGGATTCGGTCAGGCCGAAGGAGAGGGCGCGAACGCGGTCGACCCGGATTTCGTACAATTCCTGGCTGGCCGACAAGTTGCTGCCGACGGCGGCGGTTTCCGGCAGGGCTGCCGCCATGGCCTCGACGGCGGCGGCGGCGTCGGCCAGGTGAGCTGAGTCGTCGGACCGGATGACAAGGTCGACCGTCGTCGAACCCATCATCGAACTGCCGTCGGACACTTCTATGGCGCCGACAGCCGGGTTGAGGCCAGCCAGCGCCTGCCGTATCCGGGCCGGGGCGTCGGCGGCGGACTCCGGCGTCACCGTCAAAGCGAAAGAGGCGGTCGGCTGCCCGGCGGAACCCAGCGCGGCCAGGGAGCCGGCAGCCCCAACGGTCGTTTGCACTGCGGTGATGAAACCGTCGTCGCCTTGGAACTGGCTGAGCATTTCCTCGACCTGCTTGGCGCCGGCGTCTTGGGCGGCCAGCGACGTGTTGGGCGGGAAGGCCAAGGTCGCCGTAACAGTGTCTTGGCCTTGGGCGCCGAGGAAATTCGTTTCGAGGCCGCGGGCGAACCAAGCCGTGCCGCCGAGGATGAAAGCGGCGAGGACGACGGTGACGACAGGATGGGCGAGGGCGGCGCGGAGGGCGCCGAGATAACCGCGTTGGAGCGGCGAACGGCGTTCTTTGGCCTCGGCGGCAGCGCGCTGGCGTTCCGCGTCGGCGGCGTCGACGACGACGGGACGCTTGACGAACCAATAGGCGAGGACGGGCACGATGGTGAGCGCGACGACGAGGGAGGCTGCCAAGGAGATCGCCACGGTTGCCGCGAAGGGGGTGAACAGTTCCCCGACCAGGCCGGTGACGAAAGCCATGGGCAAGAAGACCGCCACGGTGCAAACGGTCGAGGCCGCCACCGCCCCGGCCACCTCGCGGACGCTGGCCGTGATGGCGGGGAGCTTGTCTTCCCCGTAGGTCAGATGGCGGCGGATGTTCTCGATGACGACGATCGAATCGTCCACGACTCGGCCGATGGCGATGGCGATGGCGCCGATTGTGAGGATGTTCAAGGTCCCGCCCGTCAGCCGCAAGCCGATGAAGACAGCGAGGATCGACAAGGGGATGGACACCGCTGACACCAACGTGGCCCGCAACGACAGAAGGAACAATAGGATGACGGCAATGCAGGCGGCCAAACCGATGAGCCCCTCTGTGGCGAGCGACTCGATGGATTGCTCAATGAAGGGAGCTTGGCTGTAGGAGACCTGGGCGGCGCAGCCGCGTTCGGCCAACACCCCGGCCAGGTCGGCCAACACCTCGTCCACGGCGGCGGCCACATCGACGGTGTTGCCAGCTGGGGTCTTGGTCACAGCCACGTCGATGGCGGCTTCGCCGTTGAAACGGGAATACGATGTGACAGTTTCTGGAGCCAAAGAGATATTCGTGACAAGGCCCAAGGTGACGGTGACAGGCTCCGGCAGCGGCCCTGGGGTGGGGGTGGCGCCGCGGGACGGGGTCGGCTGGTCGGGGGCGGGGGGTTGGTAAATCGTCAGGGGGAGGTTTTCGAGTTGTTCGGCGGTCGTCACGGGATTGCCGATTTGGACGGAGATCGTCTTGTCGGCCTTGGCGACCGTGCCCACAGGCACGGTGAGGCCATTGTCACGTAAAACTGACAAGATTTGCGCCGTTGTGACACCGTATTGCGCCATGGCGGCGGCGTCGGGGGCCACAGTGATGACATCGGCGGTGTAGCCGTGGACATCGACGGCGCGGACGTCAGCCAAGTCGCGCAGGCGGGGCACGAGGACGTCCGTGACGACAGCGGCGACGGCGGCCGGGTCGTCTCCCCCCGTGACAGACAAGCGGAGGATGGGGAAGTCGTCCATCGAACCTGTCACGATTTGCGTTTCGACGCTGCTGGGCAAAGCGGCTGACACACGGTTGACGGCGGCGGCCAGGCGCTGGTTGGCCTGGTCCATGTCAGTGCCGTAGTCGAAGCTCACGATGGTTGTTGACAGGCCGGTCGAACTGGTCGATTCGATGGACGTGGCGCCGCTGACGCCGCGGACGGCCGCCTCGATGGGATCGGTCACCTGGGCCGAGACGACGGCCGGCGAGCTGCCAGGGTAAGAGGCGATGACAGCCGCCATGGGGATGTCGAGCGAAGGTATCAACTCACGTTTCAGCGCGCCGACCGCGGCCACGCCGGCTGCCATGATGGCCAAGGCGACGAGCGCGACCACTGCGCGGTTGCGCAGAGACAGGACGGCAAGCCGAAACACAACTTTCCTTACGTGATGGCGGCGGGGGCGGACCGGGTCCAAAGGATGAGTCTCCCACTGGCGCTCGCGAGCGGTCCACTAGCGCTCAGGGCACGGTCGAGGGTCCAGCGGCCGCCTTGTGGCCGGCCGCCCTGTTCCCAAGCGGGCCGGCGTGACGGCAAGGCGGCGGGCCGGCGGTGGAGCAGATGGCCCGGCCGGCGAGGGCCAACGTCGGATTATCAAGTTAGGTCTCCAGGCGGCGGGCGGGCGGCGATGACCGAGGCAGCGCGCCGCCGCCCGTATTCGGTGAGCCTCCAGGCGGCGGGCGGCGAAACAGGCGATACGGCCGGCCTAGCCAGCGGGCCGGGACAATCCCTGGGAACGCAGTCCGGGGGTCCAGGCGTTTTGGCCTAGCCAGCGGGCGCCGGGACGATCCCGGTGATGACATTGCTGCCGTAGGCGATCTTGAGCCTAGCCAGCGGGCGCCGGGACGATCCGCTCTACGCGGGCGTGGCCGTTGGGAATCAGGCGATACGGCCGGCCGGGCCAGCGGGGACGGCAGCTAGGCAGGCCGGCGACCGGGCGTGGCCGGCCGCCGCGAAAGCCGCCCGGACGGCGTCCTCGACAGCGCCGGCCGCGGCGGCCTCGATCAAAGCGATGGCCGAGCCGCCAAAGCCGCCGCCGGTCATCCGGGCCCCGATGGCGCCGCCGGCGAGGGCGGCTTCCTGGGCGGTGTTGAGTTCTGGACAGGAGACCTCGTAGTCGTCGCGCAGCGACGCGTGGGAAAGGTCGAAAAGCTCCCCCAGCAAAGCGAAATCACCGGCCCGGAGGGCGACGACGGATCGGCGGACGCGTTCGATCTCGGTCACGACATGCCGGACGCGGCGGCGTAGGCGGTCGTTCGAAAGGTTGGCCACGGCGGCGCCGAGCTCGTCGGGGGCGATCTCGCGCAAGCTGTGGAGGCCGAGTTCTCGGACCGCCTGCTCACAGTCGGCGCGGCGGGCGCCGTAACCGCCGTCGCCGAGGGCGTGGGCGCTCTTCGTGTCGATGACAAGAAGGACGAGACCGGCGGCGGCGGCGTCGAAGGGGATCTGGGCGACAGCCCCGTCACGGCAATCAAGATTGAGAGCGTGGCCGGCTTGGCAGCGTAGCGCGGCGGCCTGGTCCATGCCGCCGGTCGGAGCCAAGGCGATCTCGTTCTCGGCCCGCTGGCAAAGACGGGCCAGTTCGGCCCGGCTGGCGTCGTCGGCCAAGAGGCCGAGGCCGAAGAGGTCGGAAACGGCGGCCCCGGCGGCCCCTTCGATGGCGGCCGAACTGGACAGGCCAGCCCCGATGGGCACGTCGGAGGCGAAGGCCAGGTCGAGGCCGCCGACGTCGTGGCCGGCCCGCCGCAGCGCCCAGAAGACGCCGGCGGGATAACGGGACCAGTCAGCGGGGCGGCCGGGGGCGATGTCGTCCAGGTCGACTTCGGCCACCCCCGGCAGCCCGGCGGAGGCGAAGCGGACCAGCCGGTCGGCCCGCGGCCGGGCCGCCGCGTAGGCGCGTTGGGGCAGCGCGATGGGCAGGACAAGGCCGGCGTTGTAGTCGACGTGTTCGCCGATGAGGTTGACCCGGCCGGGGGCGGCCCACAGTCCCGCCTGAGAGCCGCCGTAGGCCTGCTCGAACAACGCGCTGGCGGCGGCTGCGGACGTTTCGGCCACGGGGTCCCTCCGTCGGTCTTGGGGCACAGGGGCGTTCTTGGGGCGCAGGGGGAGCGGCTGGCGGCCGCCGGCCCAAATGTAGCCGCCTTGAGCCAACTTGCCGATGGCGGCTCTGGCTTATTCCGCTTTCGGGGCGCGCGGACGCAGGCTTTTCGCACGTAGGAGACGACGGCGGACAAGACGCCGCCCGAGCCCGGCCCGCCTCGGCCAGCGTGGCCAAGAGGCCGGCGGCAACCCGTGCCGCCGGCCTCTATACTCGCCAGGCGTGAACGCCGGACTCCAAAAAGCCCTCGCGAAAATGCGCGCCGCAGGCGTCAGCCCAAGCGCCCAGGCGATCTTCGCCTCTTCCTACGCCGTCCTCGAAGCCGGCGGCTCGGGCCTCATCCCCGAGGACTCGATCAGCCCGCTCCAGGACCTGGACCTCGTCGACCCGGACAAGGAGAGCCCCGGCGACCGGGACGCCTTGGCCCTCACGGCCGTCATCCGCTTGAACGGCGGTTTGGGCACATCCATGGGCCTCGACAAGGCGAAGACGCTGCTGACGGTCCGCGACAACTTGACATTCCTCGACATCATCGCGCGGCAAGTCTTGGCGGCGCGGGAAGCCTACGGGGTCGCGCTGCCGCTGCTGTTCCTGCACAGCTTCAACACCCAGTCCGATTGCCTGGCCGCCCTCTCCCGCTACCCTGGCCTGACGGTCGCCGGACTGCCTCTCGACGTGGTCCAATCGCAGGAGCCGAAGTTGCTGCGCTCCGACCTCAGCCCCGTCTCCTGGCCCGCCTGCCCGAAACTTGAATGGTGCCCGCCCGGCCACGGCGACCTCTACCCGACCCTGCTCGACTCCGGGCTCCTCGACCAGCTCGTCGACGCCGGTTTCCGCTACGCCTCGGTCTCCAATTCTGACAATTTAGGTTGTGCGCCGTCGGCGGCCTTGGCGGGCTGGTTCGCCCGCTCCGGCGCGCCTTTCGCGGCCGAGGTCACCCGCCGCACCCCCATGGACGTCAAGGGCGGCCATCTGGCCCGCCGTAAGTCCGACGGCCGCCTCATCTTGCGCGAAACAGCCCAAACTGCCCCCGAGGAATTGGCCTATTTCACCGACGCCGCCATCCACCCCTTCACCCACTGCAACAACTTGTGGTTTGACTTGCCCGCTTTGCAGGCCAAGTTGGCCGCCACGGGCGGCGTCCTCAAGCTGCCCCTCATCCGCAACGCCAAGACGGTCGACCCGGCCGACCCGGCTTCCCCGGCGGTTTATCAGATCGAGTCCGCCATGGGCGCCGCCATCGAAGTCTTCGAGGGGGCCGCGGCCATCGCCGTGCCGCGCAGCCGCTTCCGCCCCGTCAAGACGACGAACGAGCTGGCCCTCCTGCGCTCGGATGTCTTCACGCTCGGCCCCGACTACATCCTCCGGGCCGGCGTCGAGCCGTTGCCGGTGGTCGAGTTGGGCAAGCCGTACGCCCGTATCGCCGACTTCGACGCCCGCCTGCCGCAGCCGCTGTCGCTGCGCCGGGCGGCTTCCCTCAAGGTGGCCGGCGACTGGCGTTTCGGCCGGGATGTCGCGGCAGTAGGCGCGGTGAGGCTGGGCGAGGCCGGCGGCGAAGTGCCGGACGGCACAGTCCTGGAAGGCTGAGGCAGGCCGTCGGCCCGGCGTCAGCTAGGCGGCCTTCGGAAATCGGCCGCCCCTTGCCTAGGCCGGGCTGTGAGATACTTCCTCACCTACAACTGCATAAGCCATTCCGGTGGGGCAAGCCGGTCGAAACCCGGCACTGACCCGCAACGGTGGGCCCGGCCTTCAAAACAAGGCGCGGGCGAGTCCGAAAACCCACCTTCAGAGCGGCTCCCATCCGTCGAGGTCTGCGGGGGCGCATCGTTCATCCGCTCCCTTGACGAGCGGCACGGAGCGTACCCACCGGACCCGCTCATCCGAAAGGCGCGTCGTGTTGTCATCTGCCGTCCGCCCCCTTGCTTTTCTCGCCCGCCCCCTCATCCTCGCCGTCGTCGCCGCTGCAGCGTTGTCTCAGGCCGCCGCTCCCGCTCTGGCCGCACCGACCGCGCCGAGTTCCGAGGCCGCCGCCAGCCAGGCGTTGACGGCCGGGTGGCTGGCCCGGCAGACCGAGGCTTACGGCGGGGCTTTGCCCAGCGCCTACGCGGCGGGGGAAACCGACTATACGAACACTGCTTACGCCATCTTCAGCCTGGCCGCCGCCGGCGTCGGACGAGACGCCATCGGCTTGGCTGCCGACACGCTCCTTGACTCCGGCGAGGCCTACATCGGCGCCCCCGAGGCCTTGCCAGACAAGTGGTCGGCCGTCGCCTTGACCGCCCTCGCCTTGGCCGTGGCGGGTCGCAATCCCAGTTCCTTCCCGGCGGCGGCTGGGCCGCGTGACCTGTTCGCTGAGGTCGCCTCCCAGGTCGGCCCGGACGGGCAGATCGGGGCGGCCCCGAGCGCCTACACCGCCGCCTTGGCCGTCCTCGCCTTGGCCCGTTCGGCCGACGGCGTGCCCCCGGCCCTGGCTGACTGGCTGGAAGCCCAGCCCTGCGCCGACGCTGCCTCAGACAACTATGGCGGTTTTGGTTTTACGCCAATGGACTGCGCCAGCGGCGACGCCGATTCGACCGCCCTGGCCATCCAGGCCCTCCTGGCGGCCGGCCGTAGTCCCGACGCCCCCGTGCTGGCGGCGGCCAAAGTTTGGCTGGAGACCCAACAAGACCCCTCCGGAGGCTGGGGCACACCGGGTTTCTCTCCTGTCAACGCCAATACGACCGGCCTGGCCAGTCAAGCTCTGCGAGCCCTCGGCAGCTCGGCGCCGGCCGCCGCCGAGGCGTTCCTCCTGAGCTTGACCCTAGGCTGCGACGAGGTGACGGCCGACGGGCCCACAGACAACATCGGCGCCATGGCGTACGCGGCCGCCGACGGCAAGCCGGACCCTGGGGCGACAAAGACCGAGGCCGTCGCCGTTTTCCTGGGCGCCAGCGTCCAAGGGCTGCTCGGCTTGGGCGGCGGCCCGCTGGGCGAGTTGGACGGGACCCAGGCCAGCGCCGACGTGCCCTCCGGCGCTCCCTGCCTGGCCGACCAGCTGCCCAGCGCGCCTGGCACTGACGCCCCGCTTATCGCCGCGCCGCCGGCGGCTAACACCGGTGTTTCGGTTGGTTGGTGGATCGGCGGCGGCATCGCCTTGCTGCTCTTGGCCGGCGGCGTCGCCGGGGCCGTCTTGGCCCGACGTAAGTAGTGGTCGTCACCGCCATGACGACGCCTTGCCCCGGCCGCGACGCCAAGGAAACCAGCCGGAGCCGCCGCTTTTCCAGTGGCTTGGCCGACAGGAGAAGCGCCGGCCGAACCTCTGAGGGGGCAGCTAGCCGGATCAGGGGAAGAAGCGCCGGCCGAACTACGGGGAGGACCGCCAGCCGGACCAGAGGGAGAATCGCCGAATTGGTTTTTGGGAGGACCGCGGGGCGGGCCCTGAGGCGGGTCAAAATGCTTGTTGTCGCCTTACTCACGGGCGCCGCCCTTGCGGCCGGGTCTGCGGCGGCCTGGGCCGAGGACGGTCCGGTCAGCCGTGACGGCGTCTGCACGGTTGCCGACAAGAATGCCGTCAGCCTTGTCATCGACTACCAAGACCTCGGCCGTGAACCGGAGGCCTATTGCGTTTCCAACCTCGACGCCGACGTTTCTGGCGCCGACCTCCTACGTATCGCCGGCGTCGAAGTGACGGGGACCGCCCAGGGCAATGGTTTCATCTGCCGCTTGAACGGGTTGCCGGCCCCAGACCAGGCCATCGGCACGGCCGCCGACCCTGGCTACGTCGAAACCTGCGCCACCACCCCGCCACCGACGGCTTATTGGTCGTATTGGCAGGCCGAGCCGGGCGGCGACTGGGAATATTCCCTGCGCGGCGCGGGGACCAGCCGCGTCAACCTCGGCGGTTTCGAAGGCTTCTCGTTCTCCCATGACGCCGCCGACCCTGGCGTCACCGCCCCTCGGACCGCCCCTACGGCCGCCGCCTTGGGGTCCTGCTCGATCGACGCGACCAGTTGCGGCCCGGACGGCGCCACGGCCAGCCCTGCCGCCGCCGGCGCGATAAGCCCTGCCGCGGAAGCCAGCCCCGCCGCGGCGACAGCCGGGCCGGCGGTCTCCCCTGGCGCCTTGGCCGCCATCGCCGCCATTGTCGTGCTCGGGCTGCTGGCCGCCGGCCTGGCCGCCCGCCGCGCCCGCTCACGGCCGGGCCGGGCCGGCTGAGGAGGCGCCGGTGCGGACGTATCTGCTTCCCCGCCCCCTCCATCCCGGCGCCTGGTGGCTATGGGCGCTGGGCGCGGCGGCGGCAGCCTCACGGACGACCAATCCTGTTGTTTTGGCTCTGCTCGTCGCCGTCGTCGCCGTCGTCGTCATGGCCCGGCGGACGGACGCCCCTTGGGCCTTGAGTTTTCGCCTCTACCTCTTCTTGGCCGCCTTCATCGTCGCCATCCGAATTGGTTTTCGCATCCTGCTGGCCGGCGATGGCCCGACGGTCCTGGTCTCCCTGCCGCGGCTGCGCCTGCCCGACTTCCTCACGGGCGCCAGTCTGTTCGGCCCCGTTTCGGTTGAGGCGCTGGCGGCCGGCTTCGCAGACGGCCTGCGCCTCGGCACGCTGATCATCTGCGTCGGCGCCGCCAATTCCCTCGCCAATCCAAAGCGGTTATTGTCGGCTGTGCCCGGCGCCTTGGCCGAGTTCGGCGGCGCCATCGTCGTGGCTTTAAGCGTCTTCCCCCGGCTGGCTGAGTCGGCCCAGCGGGTCAACCGGGCCCGGCTGCTCCGTTCCGGCCGCCGCCGCACCCGCCACGTCCTCAAAGAGCTCGTCATCCCGGTTTTGGCCGACTCGCTCGAGGGTTCTCTGGCGTTGGCGGCCGCGATGGACGGACGGGGTTACGGCCGCCGGGCCGAGGCGGCGTCGCGTTGGACGGGCGCCGGCTTCGCGGCCGCCGTGACGCTCATAAGCGTCGGCGCGTTCGCGCTCTTAGACCTCGGCGGCGCGCCCAGCCAACTCGGCTGGCCCTTCCTCGCCGCCGGCGTCGCCTTGGCCGGCTGGTCACTGCGGCGGGCCGGCCGCCGCAGCCGCCGCAGCCGCTACCGCCCCGACCGTTGGCGTTTGGCCGAGACCGTGACGGCCGCCTCTGGCCTCGTCCCCGCCGCCGCCGTAGGCGTCTTCTCCCTCCTCGACCCCGCCGCCGCCTACCCTCCAGCTTCTCCTCTCGCCTTGCCGTCTGTCCCTGTCTTCGTCGTCTGCGCCCTCCTCGCCGCCGTCGTCCCCGCCTTCGCGACCCCGCCGCCGCCGTTGACAACCGACGACGGAACCGAAACCGGGCAAAACAACAACGGAGGAGAGATGAGTCGAAAACCGCCGGCTTCAACAGAGCCGATTCCACCAGAATCGGCTTCAGCGGGCGCCGGCTTGGCTGCCGCCGCGATGGCCAAGCCGGCGTTGCCGACCGCCGGGGCGCCGCGGTCCGCTGGCACGCCGCCGCAACCGGCCGTCGCGGCCGGGCCAGCCGACAAAGCGGGGGCGGCCGCGTGATCGATTTCACGGATGTCACCGTCACCTACGCCGGCGCCCGCCGGCCGGCTCTGGCCCACGTCAGTTTCCACCTCTCCGAAGGCGAGTTCGCCCTCGTGGCCGGCCGGACCGGCAGCGGCAAATCAACCCTCCTGGGGGCGGTCAACGGCCATGTCCCCCATTTCACCGGCGGCCGTTTGGGCGGCCGGGTCGAGGTAGCGGGCTGCGACACCCGCGACCACCCGCCCCGCGAACTGGCCCAAACGGTCGGCGTCGTCCGCCAAGACCCCTTGTCTGGTTTCGTCGCGGACACGGTCGAAGAGGAGTTGGCCTACGGCATGGAGCAACTCGGTTTTGCTCCGGCCGTCATGCGGACCCGGGTCGAGGAGACGCTCGACCTCCTCGGCATCGCGCCGCTGCGGGCTCGCGCCCTGCGCAGCCTCTCCGGCGGCCAGCAGCAACGCGTCGCCATCGGCTCCGTCTTGGCGGCCGGAGCCCGCGTCCTCGTCCTCGACGAGCCGACCAGCGCCCTCGACCCGACCTCGGCGGAAGAGGTCTTGGCGACTCTCCTACGGCTCGTCCACGACCTTGGCACGACGGTGCTCATCGCCGAGCACAGGTTGGAGCGGGTCATCGAATACGCCGACCGCTTGCTCCTCGTCCAACCCGGCGGCGCCGTGGAAAACGGCCCTCCGGCCGACCTCATCGCCCGCAGCCCGCTGCGCCCGCCCGTGGCCGACCTCGGCCGGCTGGCCGGCTGGTCGCCGCTGCCCCTGTCGGTCCGGGCGGCCCGCCGCCTGGCCGGCCCGCTGCGCCAACGTTTGGCCGGCTGCGACCCTGACGCCTACCCCCGCCGCAGTTCCCCGCCTGTCTCTGCCGTCGAAACCATCGCCGCCGCGCCTGTTTCCATGGCTTCGGCCGTTCCTTCCAGCGGACCCACGGGTTTGCGGGCCGAGCACATCGGCGTCGTCTACGGCCGGACCGTCGCCGTCCGTGACGCCACGTTCGAGCTGACGGCCGGGCAGATCACCTTCCTCATGGGCCGCAACGGTTCCGGCAAGTCGAGCCTGCTGTGGGCGCTGAGCGGGGCCGGCCCTTGCTACTCAGGCCGCTGGTCGGTCGGCGGCCGCGATCTCAGCGCGGCGCCGCTCGACAAGGTCCGCGAGGCCATCCGCCTCGTCCCTCAGAACGCCGCCGACCTCCTCTACCTCGACTCGGTCGGCGCTGAGTGCGCCGCCGCTGACCGCGCTCAGGGTTCCCCGCCGGGAACGGCGAAACGCTCGCTCGACCGTCTGGCTCCCGGCCTCGACTTGGCCAGCCATCCGCGCGACCTCTCGGAAGGCCAGCGTCTCTGCCTCGTCCTCGCCCTCCAGGTCGCCGCCGGCCCGCCGGTCCTCCTCCTCGACGAACCGACCAGGGGCCTTGACGACGCGGCCAAGTCCGCGCTGGCTGCCAGCTTGGCCGGCCTCGCCCGCAAGGGCCGGACCCTGGCCGTAGCAACCCATGATGTCGAGTTCGCCGCCCGTCTAGCGGACCGAGTCCTTGTCATGGCGGCCGGCGACCTCATCGCCGACGGCCCGCCGGCCGAGATCCTCGGCCGCTCCAGCGCCATGGCCCCCCAAACCGCCAAGGTCTTGTCCCCGCAGCCCTGGTTGACGGTCTGCCAAGTCGCCGCCGCGTTGGAGGACCTGTGAACGCCGACTCGCCCCGCGACGCTGCCCTGCCCCACAACACCGCCCAGCCCCACGACACCGCTCCGCCCCACGACGCTGTCCTGCCCAGCGGAACTGCCTTGCCCGACGGAGCCGCCTTGCCCCACGGCAGCGCCTTGGCTGGCGGAGCCGCCTCACCCAGCAACACCACCTTGGATAGCAACACCAGCTCACCTCGCAACACCACCTTGACTCGCCAGGCGGCGTTGCCGCTGCGTTGGAAGAGCACGCTCCTCTTGATTGTCGTTTCCCTGGCGGGCCTGGCCATGTTCTTGTGGCCGCTTTTCACCTCCGCGGACCCGGCTGACTTCCAACATGCCCTCGACGCCCCCTTCGTCTTCGCCGCTCTCATCCCCCTTCTCATCGTCCTTGTTTTAGCCCAGTTGGCCGAGGGTGGTCTCGACGTCAAGGCGCTCGCCCTGCTTGGCGTCCTCTCGGCCGTCAACGCCGTCCTCCGCCCCCTCGGCGCCGGCGTCGGCGGCATCGAGACCGTCGGCTTCCTCCTCATCGTCGCGGGCCGCGTCTTCGGGCCCGGTTTCGGCTTCGCCCTCGGTTGCACGTCGTTGTTCGCCTCCGCCTTGTTGACGGCGGGCGTCGGACCCTGGCTGCCGTATCAAATGTTGTCTTGCGCCTGGATCGGCTTGGGGGCCGGGTTGTTGCCCGACCGGCTGTGCGGCCGGGCGGTCCGCGGCTGGGCTGAGACCGCCCTCTTGGCTTTCTACGGGATTGCCGCCGCCTACGGTTTTGGCTTCCTCATGAACATGTGGTTTTGGCCTTTCGCGGCCGGGGCTTCCGGCGGCGCCCTGGCCTACATCCCCGGCGGCGCCCTCCTCGACAATCTCCATCGCTTCGTCTCTTTCACCCTCGTCACTTCGACGGCCTTGTGGGACACGGGCCGAGCCATAACGGACCTGGTCGCCGTGCTTGTCCTCGGCCGCCCTGTCCTCGGCCTCCTGCGCCGCGCCTCCCGCAAAGCCAGCTTTGACGCTGTCGCCGACTTCACCCCTTGAGCCGGCGGTCAGCCTCGCGCGGCGGCGCGACTCGCCCCAAGGCCGCTCCACCACCGGAGTTGTTTCTTTACGGGCGTTGGCGGACTTGGCTGTCGGGAAGCCGCCCCGCCCCGGCCGGGCTGTTCCGCGGGCCCGGCGGGCGGCCAAGCCGCCGGCTTGGGCTGCCTCGCCCCGGCTGGAGTGTCATATGCCGCCGCGGGCGCCGGCCTCCCGGATCTTGGCCGCAATACGGCCGCGGCGAATGTCCTCTGCCGCCGCGGCCGCCGGAGCGGCCGTCGGAGCCGCTGATCCGACCGTTAGGCTTGGCGGCCATGGAATCGGATTGGGCAGCAAAACGGCGGGCCGCCGCACGTGTCCACGAGGCCGCGCTGGCCCAGGCGCAGGCGGCCGAGTCAGCCCAAGCCCGGTCTTTGCTGGCTGACTTCGTGGCCAAGGTCAAGGCTCTAGGGATCGCTCCGGAGCGCCTGGAGGCGACTGGTTATTCGGGTGGGCGGCCTTATAAAACCGATGTCGTCGGCTGGTACCTGCGGTCCAACCGGACCGTGGCGACGGACCCCGAAGGCCGCTACTTCGTCTTGCAGACTCCGGGCGGCTGGGCGGCCCGTTTCACCGGCGTGCGTCTGACCCCGGAGGAACCGCCCTTGACGGTCGGCCGCGGCGGCCGGGACGGCGAAGCCATCGACCTCAAAGACCTCTTGGCTTTGCGGCTGGCCGAACTGACGGCCGCCAACGGCTGACTCAGCGGCCTCTGGCGTTAAGATGGGCCAGGTTGCGCCGCCGCCAAAGTTTTTGAAGCAGCACCCCAAAAGCGCGGTTTGAAGCGCCGCCGCCGAGCCGTTCCCGTTTGGGCCGCCAGGGCCGGAAAACACTCCGCAAACCGCTCCCAGCGCCCGCTAGCCCGATCCCGGAGGGGGACCCACACGTCTCGTCCTCCAAGGCCTCCACAGACGGCCTAGGGCCGATCAGCGCTAATCCTCCAGCGATTGTCCGCTTCTGTGGCGGCAGAAAGCGGTTGCATCCTGTATGCTTCTTCCTTGAGTCACCCCTCGGGGCGCCGCCCGTCTGGCCGGCCGCCTCGGGCGCGGGAGGCAGCTCCGCCGCTTCTTGCTGGGAGCCGGCCGACCCGTGGGCGGCCCCCAAGACCCTTGAGCGAAAAAGACTGAGGAGTCCGATGCCCGAATCCGGTTCTGCGGCGCCTGGCGCCGCTCCGGCCGCCTCCGCCCCCATCTCCCCAACCGCCCCCGTTCCAGACCCGGCTGCCGCGGCCGCCCCCGACCCGGCTTCGGCGGCCAGCCCGGGCAGCGTCCAGTTGGTCTCCCAGGTGGAGGAAAACCAATACGGCGCCGACCAGATCCAGGTCCTCGAGGGTTTGGAGGCGGTCCGGGTCCGTCCCGGCATGTACATCGGCTCGACCGGCGAACGGGGCCTCCACCACCTCGTCTACGAGGTCGTCGACAACTCGGTCGACGAGGCTTTGGCTGGCTACGCCACCGTCATCGACGTCGAAATCTTGCCCGACGGCGGCATCCGCGTGACCGACGACGGCCGCGGCATCCCCGTTTCCGAGCACCCGACCGAGCACGTCTCAGCCTTGACCGTCGCCTTGACGAAACTCCACGCCGGCGGCAAATTCTCCGGCTCCGGCTACAAAGTCTCAGGCGGCCTCCACGGCGTCGGCGTGTCCGTCGTCAACGCCTTGTCGAGGCGGCTCATCGCCACGGTCAGCCGGGACGGCCACATCTGGCGGCAGTCTTTCAGCCTGGGCGAACCCGACGGCCCCCTCGAGCAGATCGGCGACACCGCTGAAACCGGCACGGTCATCGAGTTTTGGCCGTCGCCGGCGATCTTCGAGACAACGGAATACTCCTTCGACACCTTGGCCGCCCGTTTCCGGGAGATGGCCTTCCTCAACAAGGGCCTGACCATCGCCGTCGCCGACGCCCGCCCCCGCCAGGGGGAGGACGAGGAGGGGGAAGAACCAAAAGAGATCTTCCGCTACGACCGCGGCCTCATCGACTACGTCACCTACCTGATCGGCTCCAAGGACACGATCCACCCGACGGTCATCGACATCGAGGCTCAAAACGACGAAGGCACGATGTCCCTCGAATTGGCCATGCAGTGGTCGACCAGCTTCAACGAGTCGGTCCACACCTTCGCCAACACGATCAGCACGCAAGAAGGCGGCACCCACGAGGAAGGCTTCCGGGCGGCTTTGACGAACACCGTCAACCGGGCCGGGGAACTGTGGGGCTTGATCAAGAAACGCGAAGACCGGGTCTCCGGCGACGACATCCGCGAGGGGCTGACCGCGATCGTCTCGGTCAAGCTGGCCGAGCCGCAGTTCGAGGGCCAAACAAAAACCAAGCTCGGCAACACGGAGGCCCGGACCTTCGTCCAAAAGGTCGTCAACGACCGGTTGGGGGCCTGGTTCGAGGCCAACCCGGCCGAGGGCAAGGAGATCATCCGCAAGGCCCAGGCGGCGGCGATCGCCCGGTTGGCGGCCCGCAAGGCCCGTGACATGGCCCGCTCTCGCAAGAGCTTGTTGGGCGGCGGCTCTTTGCCCGGCAAACTGTCTGATTGCTCGTCTAACAACCCCGAAGAGTGCGAGGTCTTCATCGTCGAGGGCGACTCGGCCGGCGGCTCCGCCAAGGGCGGCCGCGACCCCCGCACTCAAGCCATCTTGCCGCTTCGAGGCAAGATCCTCAACGTCGAAAAGGCCCGTCTCGACAAGATCCTCCAGAACAAGGAGGTCGAAGCGATCATCAACGCCCTCGGCACCGGCGTCCAAGAAGACTTCGACATCGTCAAGTTGCGCTATCACAAGATCGTCCTCATGGCCGACGCCGACGTCGACGGCGCCCACATCCGAACCCTCCTGTTGACGTTGCTGTTCCGCTTCATGCGGCCGCTCATCGACGCCGGCCACATCTACCTGGCCCAACCGCCCTTGTTCCGCATCCGCTGGACCAACGCCCCGCACGAGTTGGCTTACAACGACGATGAGCGCGACGCCCTGCGTGACAACGGGATGGCCGCCGGCAAGAAACTGCCCCAAGTCAACCCAATCCAACGCTACAAAGGCTTGGGCGAGATGGACGCCGCCGACTTGTGGGAGACGACGATGGACCCCGACGGGCGAATCCTCCTCCAGGTCACCTTGGAGGACGCCGCCGAAGCCAGCGACTATTTCTCCATCTTGATGGGCGAAGACGTCGAGCGGCGGCGCGAGTTCATCCAACACAACGCCAAGGACGTGCGTTTCCTTGACATCTGAGACGCCCGCCGCCGCGCCGGCTTCCGTCCGTCCGACGGCTCTTGACAATCTGACAACCCTAAGGAACCAGTCCCATGGCTGACGACCCAACCCAGCTCGACTCGGAGGAAGCCCCCGTCGAGGGCGCTGACAACAACGCCTTGGCCGGCAACGCCGAGGCCCGGACCGAGCCGGTCAACCTGACGTCCGAGATCAAGAGCAGCTATCTCGACTACGCCATGTCGGTCATCGTCGGGCGGGCCCTGCCGGATGTCAGGGACGGCCTCAAACCGGTCCACCGGCGGGTCATCTACGCCATGTTCGACGGCGGCTACCGGCCCGACCGGGGTTGGAACAAGTGTTCCCGCGTCGTGGGCGAGGTCATGGGTTTGTACCACCCGCACGGCGACACGGCCATCTACGACACCCTCGTCCGCCTGGCTCAGCCTTGGGTCATGCGCGCCCCCCTGGCCTCCGGCCAAGGCAACTTCGGTTCTCCTGGCAACGACAAAGCCGCCGCCATGCGTTACACCGAGTGCAAGATGGCCCCCCTGGCCATGGAGATGGTCAAAGACATCACCGAAGACACCGTCGATTTCCAACCCAACTATGACAACCGCGAGTTGGAACCGGTCGTTTTGCCAGCCCGTTTCCCGAACTTGCTCGTCAACGGCTCGACCGGCATCGCCGTCGGCATGGCGACGAACATTCCGCCCCACAACTTACGTGAGGTCGGCGCTGCCGTCCAGTGGTATCTCGACAACCCTGAAGCTACAAAAGATGAGCTGCTGGAAGCGGCGATGGCCCGCGTCAAGGGGCCGGATTTCCCAGGCGGCGGCCTGATCGTCGGCCGCAAAGGCATCGAAGACGCCTACCGGACCGGTCGTGGCTCGGTCACGATGAGGGCGATCGTCGATGTCGAAGAAGAGGCCAACGGTCGTACGACACTTGTCGTGACCGAGTTGCCCTACATGTGCAATCCTGACAATTTGGCCTCCCGTATCGCGGAATTGGTCAACACCGGCAAGCTGACCGGCATCGCCGACATCCGGGACGACACTTCAGCCCGCACCGGCCAGCGTCTCGTCATCATCTTGAAGCGGGACGCCCAGCCGCGCGTGGTCCTCAACAACCTCTACAAGCACACTGCCCTCCAAGACAGTTTCGGTTGTAACATGCTGGCTTTGGTTGACGGGGTGCCGCGGACGCTGCGGCTCGACCAGTTCATCCGCTACTGGGTCCGCCACCAGGTCGAAGTCATCGTCCGCCGGACCCGCTACCGTATCGCCGCGGCTGAGAAGAACGCCCACATTTGGCGCGGCTACGTCGCCGCCCTCGACCAGCTCGACGCCGTCATCGCCTTGATCCGGGCTTCGCGCGACGCCGAAACGGCCAAGACGGGCCTCATGGGGCTGCTGCGCTACAACGATCCGGCGACCGGCCAGGACCGGCCCATCGACGAGGAGCAGGCGACGGCCATCCTCGATCTGCAATGGCGCCGTCTGGCCGCCATGGAGCGTGACCGCATCATCGCCCGGTTGGCCGAGTTGGAGCGCCACTTGGCCGATTTGCGGGACATTTTGGCCTCGCCGGGCCGGCAGCGCCGCATCATCTCGGAGGAGTTGGCCGAGATCGTGGAGAAGTACGGCGACGCCCGGCGCACCCGGATCGTGGCGGCTGAAGGCGATTTGTCGGACGAGGATTTGATCCCGCAGGAGGACGTCGTCGTCACGATCACCCACGGCGGTTACGCCAAACGCACCCGGGCCGACCAGTACCGCCTGCAAAAGCGCGGCGGCCGCGGCGTCCGGGGGGCGACCTTGCGAGCCGACGACGAAGTGGCGCATCTGTTCGCGACCAACTCGCACGAATGGTTATTGTTCTTCACGACCAAGGGCCGGGTGTACCGGACGAAGGTCTGGCAGCTGCCCGAGGGCGGCCGCGACGCCAAGGGCGGCCACGTCGCCGGGTTGCTCAGTTTCCAGCCGGACGAGCGCATCGCCCAGGTCTTGACGCTTTCGACCTACGACGACGCCCGCTACCTCCTCCTCGCCACCCGCCACGGCCTCGTCAAGAAGACGGTCTTGACGGCCTACGATTCCCCTCGCCAGGCCGGCGTCATCGCCATCAGCTTCCGGGAGGCAGACGACGAGCTGATCGGGGCCGCTTTGGCTGACCCTTCGGACAATGTCCTCCTCATTTCCCGCCAGGGCCAGGCGATCCGCTTCCCGGCCGACGACGAGCAGCTACGGCCGATGGGCCGGGCCACCTCGGGGGTCATCGGCATGAAGTTCCGCCCCGGCGACGCCTTGTTGTCGATGTCGGTCATCGCGGCCGAGCCGGGCGGCCCGGCTGGATTGGACGGTTTGGAAGCCGAAACGGCTGGCCCGGAGGCCGGGTCAAAGGGCTCGGAGGCTCGCGCTGACGGGCTGTCTTGGTCGGACGCCCCGGCGGCCGTAGCGGATGATTCGACCGGCCGCCTAGGCGGCGCGGCCCACCCGAGCGGGCCGGCTGACGCGGCCTTGGCGGGCGCTGAGGCGTCTCGTCTAGCCAGCCCGTGGCCAGGCGCGGACCGGCGCTTCAACCTAAGCGCCGCGGCTGCGACCGCCGCCGGCGCCGACGGGGAAGCCGCCGAGGAGGCCGAAACGGACTCGGCCGAGGAGATCGGGGAGGCGGGGGCTGACTCGGCCGCCGCTCCGGAGGCCCGCTACGTCTTCACGGTGACCGACGGCGGCTACGCCAAACGGACCCTGGTCGGCGACTACCGCCAGCAGGGCCGCGGCGGCCTCGGCGTCCGGGCCATGCGCCTGAACGAGGACCGCGGCAACCTCGTAGGCGGCCTCGTCGTCGGCTCTGGCGACCAGGTCATCGCCATCAAGGCTTCGGGCCAGATCATCCGCAGTTCGGTGGCCGATGTGCCGGTCCAGGGCCGCGACGCCATGGTCGTCAAGTTTGTCGGCCTACGCGGCGATGACACGGTGGCCGTCATCGCCTTGTATCCGGATTCAGACGAAGACAGTCCAGCAGAGTCCGGACCGGCCGAAGAGGGCAGTCCTGATTCCCCGGCCTCCCCCGATCTGGCCGACGAAACCACCGCTGACTCCCCGGCCGACGCCGGCTCGGCCAGTGAAACCACTGCGAGTTCCTCCGACTAAGCCAGCCCGGCGGCAGAGACGGACTAAGGAGCCTCGCCGGCTTTGTGGGAAAACCCACTGGCTTTACCAGCCGATCGGCGGCCGAGACGGACTAAGGCGCCGGCTCGGCGGATTCCCCGGCCGTCGGGTTCCGGATTCCCCCCCCCGGCCGGCAGTCGGCAGCCCCCCGACTGCCTGTCTGAGCCGGCGGACAGCCCGTCTGCGCCCCCGCCGAACCCTGGGGTCGTCTTCAGCAAGCGGCGGCGTCCAATACGGCGAGAGCCCACCCAGACGGGCTCAGGAAGGGAATCGCGCACAGCAGACGATGGCATCCCACACAGAGCTGAACTCACCCAGGCAGACCAGAGAACCCTCTCAGTCCGGCAGGCGGCTCCAGGCTCATCTGAGACCGGCCGCATCTGAGACCAGCCGAGCGGACCCCGGCCAGGCGTATCCCCAGGCTTCGTTCCCTTCAAGGTCTTGGCGGCTGGACGCAGCGGGCCGGGAATCGCGTAGAGCCTGTTGGAAGACTGGGAATTTCTTGAGGAATGGCTAATAAGATCGTCCAGGCTCAACCGGCCGGGTGCGACGGGGCTGGAACGCTCCGCTACGGTTGGAGGCGTCTGACGCTGGCAGCGAGGAGGATCACGTGAGCAGTCCAGAGACTGCCCCTGAAGTCCCAGGGCCCGTCAGCGACAGCGCTCACACCTCGGCCCCGCCGCCGGCCGCCGCCGAATCCGCCGGCCGCCCGAGCGTCGCCCAATCCATCGCCGCCAGCCTGGCCAACCGCGACAAACGCCGTACGGCGGCAGGTTCTCCCCCGCCAGCCGGCTCATTCAGCCACTCTGCCTCAACTTCAATTGCTTCATCGGCGAGCGCTGCCCAGCCCGCTCCGGCCGCCGCCGCGGCGGCGAGCGCAAGCGGACCTGGCGCCAGCGCGGCGGCCGGCTTGACGGCTTCGGTAAGCCCGTCGGCAGGGTTGGGCGGCCCGAGCGGTTCCCCGACTGTTGGCGCTGTGGCCGGCGCTCCAGCGGCCGGCCACACTGCGACGGCCGCCGCGGCGGGCAGCGCCACGGCCCTGGCTTCTGTTCCCGCCGCTTCTTCTTTGAGCGCAGCCTCACCCCTGACCGCCCCCACGGCAGCGCCGTCGTCGGCTTCTTTCCCAGCCGGCGGCGCGGAGTCCTCCGGGGCCGCCTCCTCGGCTTCGCGGGAAACGCCAGGGGCGAGCTTCGGCGGAGCCAAGTCGTGGTCCAACCTCCCCTTCAGCCCATCTTCTGCCCCGGCTTGGGGACGGTCCGACCCGGTCCCAGAGGCCCCGCCAGCAGCCCCGCCGGCCCCAGTCGAGACGGCTGCGGCAGCGGCGACAGCCCTCCCAACCTCGGAACCGCCGGCGGCGGCGCCAGAGAAGCGCGATCGCCGCTTCCGCCGCTTCTGGGAGAAGACGCCCCTGGACGCCGTGCCCGAACCGTTGCCCGCGGCGCCGGCCGTGCCCCCCGCTGCCAGCGCCGCAACCTCAGATCCCATGACCTCAGTCCCTGCGGCCCCAGTTGCCGCGCCGGCGGGCGCGGCGGCCCTTGGCAGCGCGGCCGGCCGGGCCGCGACGACGGCAGAGCTGGCCCCGCTGTTCCGCGAGGCCCCCATCCCGCCGCCGCCGTCTGGCTCGGCCATCCCAGTCGGGCACCTCGGCGCCGTGCCCCAAACCAGCGCGCCCCTCCCCGTCCTCGTCGAAGCGGCCCCGCCGACAACTCCGCCGCACGCGCCGGCCCGCAGCGTCACCCCGACAGCCATCAAACCAGCTTCCAAAGACCGCCAGACCCGCAAGGCCCGCCTCCGGCTGGCCCGCATCGACCCCTGGTCGATCATGAAAACAGCCCTCCTGTTCGGCGTGGCGGGCGCCATCATGCTTGTCGTCGCTGTCTACGCCGTCTTCACGGTCATCGACCAGACGGGCATCTACGAGGCTGTCAACAAGACCGTCTCGACCCTTTTCACGTCCTCCACCGGCGTGCCTTTCGACATCAAGACGTATGTCAACACGGAGCGTGCGGTCGGGGTGACGGCGATCCTCGGGGCCGTCGACGTCGTCATCGTGACGGCGCTGGCCACGATCTTCGGAGCCCTCTACAACCTCGCCGCCAACATCATGGGCGGCATCGAAGTGACACTGGCGGAAGACTGAGGGAAGGCGGCGGCTAAAGTTTGATGATCGCGGGCGGATTCGGTACGGTGTACCGGCACCCGTGCCCGGGCCTATAGCTCAGTCGGTTAGAGCGCTGCCCTGATAAGGCAGAGGTCACTGGTTCAAGTCCAGTTAGGCCCACCAGACTCCCCAGGGGTGTGTTCTCTTCCAGAGAACCGCCGTCGTCTGCCATTGGCATCTGCGGGGCCAAGCCCCGCACCCCCTACCGCAACCAGATTGCTACTTCACGTAACACCTCGCACCCCCCACCAAACCTCCGCCAGCCATGTCCCCTCCCAGAAAATGGCAACCCTCCAAGACTTTCGGGAAACATGCGTCTTGGAGGCGCACTTCGGGGTCCATGATGGTGTCATAGGCCCCGGTGGACTCGGTCTTGATGGTTGTGGTCCTCGGTGAGGGTGATCTTGGTGAAGAACGCTTGGCAGCATGGCCGCTTCTTGGTGTCGTCGCAGGTCCGGTAGAACCCCCAGCAGTTGGTGGCCAGCGCGAGGTAGGCCTTGAGGCGGAGCTTGGAGTCGTCGCATCCGGCCTGGTAGGCGTCGAGGCGGGAGGTGACCTCGGCCAACTGGACGGCGATGCGGCCTTGTTCCTTCTTGAGGGCTGGCATGGTGATCGCGTCGTCGTAGAACTGGAGTGTTCCCGAAAAAGTGGACACTCCATGGACACCTGATAGGTGCGAGAGCAGTCCCTTCAGACATGGGCAGATTCCTGCCACGCGTGGCAGGAATCTGGACTGGGTTCAGGCCGGGAGTCGGTAGGACAGATGGCCCAGCTCGACCGACTCGGAGGCAGCAAGGGTCGCTGGCTTGCGCAGTACTTGAAGGAGAGAATTCCTGCCACGCGTGGCAGGAATCTGTGCAACAGCGAGGAGGGGCATGTCCGATCTGGATAACGTGCCCAGCGATCAGGTCCTGGGAGACGAAGGTTTGTACCAGGCTGGAGTGTTCCCGAAAAAGTGGACACTCGCTATGCCGCGAGTTGGTCTATATGCGTATATCCTAACTCAAACTCCTCAATAGTCAAATACCCTAGATACGAATGCCTCCTAGTCCGGTTGCAATACCTCTCGACTCATTCAAAAACAGCTTTCCTAAGACTAGCCATATCCGGCCAGGGACGCGTACAGACCAACTCCTTCTTATACGTCGAGTTAAAAGACTCCGCGACCGCATTGTCGAAGCAATCACCGGTCCGCCCCAGCGACCGGGTGATATTATGAGCCGCGCAAAACCGGGCAAACCCACCCGATGTGACAGCCCCGGTCAGAATGAAAAATAACCGAACCCGGCCGACGGGACGCCACAGCCACAGCCACAGCATCGATAACTAAAGATGTTTCCAGATGATCAGCGACAGCCCAGCCGACCAGTTTCCGTGAATACAAGTCGATGACTGTCGCTAAATACGCCCA